>DIRT01000036.1:417-74409 GCA_002427605.1 Bacteroidales bacterium UBA5429
TAAAATCGGTCGTTTTAATTCGACTGTTTTTAATCGCTTTTAATTAATTTTGTAGTTATTCAAAGTTAATATTTGATTTTATTGCCTTTTTGTATAAAATAATGGATTTGAATAATTTCGCTACTTTTTGTTTACAAAAAGTATTATTAATTTTTACAAACTTTTAAAACTTAACAACATGAATTACGGTTACATTCGCGTAAGCACTGACAAGCAAACAGTTGAAAATCAAAGATTTGAAATCAATCGATTTTGTGAAAAACAAGAAATTATTATTGACCGATGGATAGAAGAGACTATTTCAGGAAACAAAGATGTGGAAAAACGAAAGTTGGGTAAACTTTTAAACAGGCTGAAAAAAGATGATGTGTTGATTTGTGCCGAACTTTCTCGTCTTGGTCGTAATTTACTCATGATTATGTCAATTCTTAATCATTGCATGAAAAATGACATTCAAGTTTGGACCATTAAAGACAACTATCGTCTAGGTAGCGATATCAATAGCAAGGTTTTGGCATTTGCTTTCGGTTTATCGGCAGAAATTGAACGTAATTTAATTTCTCAACGTACTAAAGAAGCTCTTGCTCGCAAAAAAGCTGAAGGCGTTATTTTAGGACGTCCTAAAGGGCGTAAATCTTCAAAAGTAAAGTTAACAGGCAAAGAAGCAGAAATTCGAAATCTATTGGATAAAAAAGTATCCAAAAGTGCCATCAGTCGAATTTTGGGAGTTCATCGATTAACTGTAACTAAATTTATTGAAGAAAAAATGTGATTCTCTACATTTTATTGGTTCATAATAAGCATTTTTCCCAAAAATTAGAGGAAATTAGAGGAAGTTAGAGGGAAATTTCCCCTATTCAGAAGGCGGATTTCGGATTTCGGAATCAAATTGCAAATTAATTCTACTTTCTAAATTCTAAATTACAATCATGTCACCCCTACGGGGTTCGTTCGGCTCATAGGTTCACATTTTGCTACAATCATGTCACCCCTTCGGGGTTATTTTGAAGTCGAAAGTTGAAATGTAATTCCCTGATAATTAAACAAGTAATTCTAAATTCTAAATTCTAATTTCTAAATTTAATACTTCCGAAATCCGAAATCAAATTCCCCTCCTTTGGAGGGGCTAGGGGAGGTCTAATTCGTAATTCGTAATTCATTCCGCCTTCTACCTTCTACCTTTCACATCACCGTCCTAAAAAACACAATTAACGTGTGCCAGTTATGAAACACTAGAAATATGACGGATATCAGGATGAAAACCCAGCGTCTGTAAGGTAAATTGAAATAAAATGAGTTGCCAATTAGTCCGATGCCTGTTAGCCACAGCAAGGGGGTGTATGCCGGTGCCATAAATCCCGAAATAGTGCTGCTCCATCCACTGTCAGGACAATAAATTAGAACCAACCAGGAGGCAAAGTATACTATTACTCCAACCCCATACAGAATCAATCCCCGTTTTTGTGTTACTGTGTAAATTCTGAGAGGCATCAGCATAGTAAGCATAAAAACCAGCACCCTTGAAATGTTTTCCCCATATTTTAGCCAGACCGGAATATCTTTCCAAAACAGATCAGGTTGGTAGTGATGAGGTAATTTATCGATCAAAAAGACATTCCATAAGATAATAGGAACCATCAAAAGCAAACAATTCAGCAAATATTTTTTGATCGTCTCAGTTTTCATTTTCATTTTATTTCCCCGCAATTCGTGATTCGTATTTGCCTTTCGACTTTCGACTTTCGCCTTTTTTTCATTCCGCCTTCCGCCCTCCGCCTTCCGCCTTTTTTTCCTTCCGCCTTCCGCCTTCAGCACAGGTTTATAGCGCCAGCCATAAGATCGTCCCAACGGGAAGGGCAAACAAAAACGAATCAAATCGATCCAAAATGCCACCATGACCCGGTAATATTTTGCCGCTGTCTTTTACATTGACCGCCCGTTTCAGTAGCGATTGTGCCAAATCTCCAAAAGTGCCTGATACAATGATGATTACAGAAAATAGAATCCATAAAAGCGGATGCTGAATGGACCCGGTTTGAATATAGGGAATTTTATATAAAAGGGGGGAGAGCAAACTGGTTGTCACCAGGGACAGCAAAAACCCTTCCCAACTCTTTTTGGGTGAAACTCTTTCAAATAGTCTCCTCTTTCCAAAAAGCGACCCGAAAACATAAGCCAGCGTATCGCTGCTCCATAAGATGATCAGAATAGAGAGCAACAGGACAGCCCCTCCGGGTTGCAATGTCAGAATCGCGCTCCATAAAAACGGTAACACAATCCAGATCATCCCTAAATAGGTAAGCCCAATGTTTTGATACACAGTCTCTTTCTTGCGATAGAGCTCACAAGTAGGAACCGTCAGAAAGAATAGAATAATCAGCCCAATCAATATCCCTACTTGAGAGGTGCAGTAATTGAAAATAATATATGCACTGATAAAAAAGAGTGCGGTGAATAAATAAGAAACCCTCCTTTGAGGGGAGTAGGAGAGGGGAGCCATCATCCGAAAATTTTCGTAAAGACCGACCAAGGAGATCCCCCAAAATAATATAAATACATAAAAAGAAGGACAAAAAAAGCATCCTAACATGACAAGGATGAAAAGAATCCCGGTAATAGTACGAGTAACTAATTGCGACTTCATTGTGCGATGAAAAAGAGGATTAACTGCGGATCCCGGGGTGAATATTGCTCCCCTTCTTTCAAATGATGAGGTCTGATAATTTCCGAAAAAGCATAATCTTTTTTCTCATACTCAGTCTCCAACTGTGCATTTAAAACTTCAAGACTCTCAATGATTCCATCTGCCATTCCAATCACAATCAGATCCTTAGCTAAATTTAGAACCGATGGATAAAGCAGGTATCTGTTGGAAAAATAGAGCGCTCCCCAACGGGCAATCAAATAGTCAGTATAAATGAGAGCAACATCGGCAGGTTCTTTGGGTTCAATAAATTCCAGAAAGGGAATGTTTTCCCGCTGTAAAACAGCACTGAGGGAAGGATTGGAACTATAGATGCGCTCATATCTCTTTCCTTTCAATAACTGCGTCAAACGTGAAGCAAAATCATTTTTCACACAAGGAATAAAAATTCCGCCGGATTCACGAAATTTTTGGACAAAATCGATGGTGAGATCTTCAGAAGGCAGAAACGCAGGAGTGGTCGTATTGACATTCAATAACGGGGTGTTTCTTTTTTCTGATAAAGCGTGCCGAATATTACGCTTAATATTCTCCGCCGGTATGACCGCTTGATTTCCCAATCTTTTGTTTGACATAGCTATAATGATTTATTTCTGCTCCGGATCTTCTACAGGATCAGATCCAAAAGAACGTTTTCCGAAAATCTCCTCTAAATCTTCAGCAAATAACACCTCTTTATCTAAAAGACGAGTTGCTAATATGATGACTTTATCTTTATTGTCAATTAAAATCTGTTTCGCTTTGTTATAGGCCGTATCAATGATTTTCTTCACCTCTTCGTCAATCTCCTGAGCGGTTTTTTCACTGTAAGGCTTGGTGAATGAGTATTCAGACTGACCGGTAGAATCATAGTAGCTGATATTTCCTATTCGGGGATTTAATCCGTAGTACATCACCATGGCGTAGGCTTGTTTGGTGACACGCTCCAGGTCATTTAATGCTCCGGTGGAGACTTTTCCAAAAAAGATCTCTTCAGCGGCACGACCTCCCAGGGTCGCAGCCATCTGATCCATCAACTCTTCAGTTGTGGTGATATGACGCTCTTCAGGTAAATACCACGCAGATCCTAGCGATTTCCCACGCGGAACAATGGTTACCTTAACCAATGGTGAAGCATGTTCAAGCATCCAACTTACAGCGGCGTGACCTGATTCGTGATACGAGATGGTTTTTTTCTCTTCAGGCGAAATAATATGACCACGACGCTCTAATCCGCCTACAATTCTGTCAATAGCTGCCAGAAAATCCTCTTTTTCAATCTGTTTTTTGTTATTCCGTGCGGAAATTAAAGCAGCTTCATTACAAAGATTAGCAATGTCAGCACCGGAAAAACCGGGTGTTTGTCGGGCGAAGAATTCAAGGTCAACATCCGGTCCCAACTTGAGATCCCGAACGTGAACCTGGAAAATTTCATATCTTTCATTCTGGTTGGGCAGTTCAATATGGATCTGTCTGTCAAATCTACCTGCTCTCAACAAAGCTCGGTCTAAAATATCAGCGCGGTTGGTCGCCGCCAAAATAATAATTCCTTCGTTGGTAGAGAATCCATCCATTTCTGTAAGTAGCTGATTGAGTGTATTTTCACGTTCATCATTGCTACCTGACATGATGTTTCTTCCCCGCGCCCTTCCAATCGCATCAATCTCATCGATGAAAATGATACAGGGCGCTTTCTCCTTTGCCGTTTTAAACAGGTCACGCACCCGGGAGGCTCCCACACCTACAAACATTTCGACAAAATCGGAACCGGATAAGGAAAAGAAAGGAACTTGAGCTTCTCCGGCTACTGCTTTGGCTAATAGGGTTTTACCTGTTCCCGGAGGCCCTACCAAAAGAGCTCCTTTAGGAATTTTTCCTCCTAAAACAGTGTATTTTTTTGGATTCTTTAAAAAGTCGACAATCTCTTCCACTTCATATTTCGCTCCCTCTAGCCCGGCAACATCTTTGAAAGTAAATGTTTGTTGCGTCTTGCCGTCAAAAAGTTGCGCTTTGGATTTGCCAATATTGAAAATTCCACCACCACCGGCAGCACTGTTACGCATGTTGCGTATGGAGATAATAAAAAAGATCAGGATTCCAAACATGAGAAGCATCCAGATCGTTTCCATACCCCAACTCTTACTGGTATCCTCACTGTAAGAAATGTCATACGAGTCTTCAACCGCTTTACGATTAAGAGTAGAGTCACTGAGCATCTCATGCTCTATAGCACGCTCCTTAATTCTGGCTAAATCATCGTTAAATACTTTTAAATCAGATACTTCTATGTAATATTGAAAGCTATCTCTTCTACCTTTACCGCGGAATTTTTCATAAGTGGAGTCACTCTCAATAACAGCATCTTTGATCCTGATATTGATGCGATCATCTTTTCTGATATAAGTCAGGGATTTGATCTCTTTGTTGCGAACTAATTCCTGGAATTGATTGCTTTCAATTCTTTTTGGCTTTCCGCTTGAGGATCCAAAATACCCCAATCCAAGCAGAATTACAAATATAGCAAGGTAAATCCAGGTCAGATTCTTAAAAAACTTCTGGAGACGAGTTCTATTATCTTTTTTTTGATTAGGATTTGGCTTTTTCATTAGTTAAATTTTAAAATTCTTGTATTGGAGCATCACTCCATAGTTTTTCGATCTCATAAAAAGCTCGTGTCTCTTCTTGGAAAATATGAACGATAATATTAAAATAGTCAATCAAAATCCACTCTCCGTTCGATTTACCCTCAACATATGAAGGGTGAATATGCGTCACTTTTCTGACATTTCTTTGAACAAAATCACTCAATGTATCAACATGAGTTTTGGATGAACCACTACAAATAATAAAACTATCAAAAAAAACATGATTGATCTTTTTTAAATCAATCTTACAAATTTTAATCCCGTTTTTCTCTATAAGTGATTGAATTATAACATCTTCTAAATTTCCACCTGATTGTGGATTGGGGTTAACAGCGATCTCTTTTTTGGTCATTTGATTTTTTAAAATTACATGGCGAAATTACAAAAAAAAACTGATATTTTATTAGTATCTTTGCATCTTTAAAAATAATTAAAACGATGAAAAAAATATTAGTACTGGCAGGAGTGATTTTCGGATTCTTAAACCTTTCATGGGGACAGCTCAGTTTTCCGGGAACACCTGCGTCTTTCCAAAAAGAACAATTATCGTGGTATGTTCCTACTGTTGATCTTCCGGCTTTGGATATTGAAAAGTTATGGAATGAAGATCTTGCAGCTAAAGACAAAGGAACACCACTTAGAATTGGTGTAAATCACCAGGTAACCTTAAATATGTATAACTCCGGAAAATGGGATCATTTACCTAATGGAGAACGAATATGGAGAATGGGAGTGAGATCGGAAGGCGCTTTGGCACTGCACTTTAATTTTAGTCAATTTGAGATCCCTAAAGGAGCTGAAGTGTACATTTATTCCCCTGACCATCAGTATGTTGCAGGAATGTATGACAGAAGATCTACATTGGAAGATGGAGCGTTTTATGCTCAAGATATTCCGGGCGACGAAATGATCATCGAATATTATCAACCCGCCTCTGTGGAAGGAACACCTCAAATTGAAATTTCCTCAGTAGGACATACCTATAAAGATGGATCTAATTACAAAGGGTTTCACGGAACTGCGGTGGGTGACTGTCATATCAATACCGCTTGCCCTGAAGTAGAACCATGGAGAGATCAGGTAAATTCAGTAGTGTTGATCAAAATTACAGTGGGAAATGATATCTACATGTGCTCGGGAGCTATGATCAATAACACCAGACAAGATAATACACCTTATGTGTTTACAGCTGAACACTGTTATGAACCCGGCGCCGCATGGAGATTCTATTTTGGATATGAAACCACGACCTGCGAATCTATCGGTGGTTCATACAATAAAGTGGCAATCGGTGGTGAAGTGGTCGCTAAAGAATCAGCATCTGACTTTATGCTGCTTAAAATTACAGGAAATATCAATGAAAACTACAAACCTAATATTTTCCTTGCAGGTTGGAATAGAAATACGGGAACCCCTTCCGTAGGTGCAGCAATCCATCACCCCGGCGGTGACTATAAAAAATATAGTAAACCCAGATTGGTTTCTCCGGGAACTGGATACTATGCAAAATATTGGAGAGTGAACTGGTTGTTGGGTGACGAGAATAAAGGAACTACTGAACAAGGCTCTTCAGGATCACCTCTCTTTGATGCCAATGGATATATCGTGGGCTCTTTATGCTGCGGAACTTCAAGCTGTGAATATATCGATCAGTATAATGTGGGACCAAGCGGTGCTGACCATTATGGAAGATTTTCTTACTCATGGACAAATAATAATACAACGATATCAACAAGAAAATTACAACCTTGGCTGGATCCTGATGATCTTGGTAATATCCTTTTGGCGGGAAGATACTGGAACCATACCGTGGGAGTGGAACAATATAAAGAGATTCAAACATTTAAAGTGCTTCCTAATCCTTCCGAAGGTTCAGTTACTTTTAAAGATTTGGAATTGAAAACTACTGCAACCTGCTCAGTTTACGATCCAATGGGTAGATTGCTCATTTCCATTACATTACATCCTGATGACCTCTTCCAGTTTGACTGGTCACATTTGAGTAATGGACTTTATTTGGTTGAAATTCAATCTCAACAGCAACATTACAGAGCTAAAATGTTGATTGCCAAGTAGGTGGATACAACTGATAGGAATCCTACTCCGGTTGCTATGCAACGTGTAATATTGACTCCCATAGCATATATGCCCCCCATTGAGTTTTTTGTCAACTTGAAGGGGGCATCGGCTGTTTGGATTGAACAGCATGAAAATTATCAAAAACAAACTTTTAGAAACCGGGCACAAATATACGCTTCCAATGGGGTACAAAATCTGATTATTCCGGTCCAAAGGGCAATCCATACCAAAATTAAGGATACGCTGATAGATTATCGTACTCCCTGGCAACGCAATCACTGGAGGTCCATCACTGCGGCGTACAATAATAGTCCCTATTTCCTCTATTATAAGGACGCGATAGAGCCCTTTTTTACAGAACAGTGGGAATCCCTCTTTCAGTTCAACTTCCAATTGCTGCAAGTTTTTCTCAAAATATTGAATATCGAGACACCGCTCTATTTGACCGAAAACTATGATCCGCATCCGGTTGACAAGGTAGATTTAAGAGAAAATTGGCATCTCAATTCTAAAAAAGATACCCAAACCACCTTTCAAAATACTCCTTATAATCAGGTTTTTATGGATAAATCAGGGTTCATTCTTAATCTCTCCATCCTCGATCTCATCTGCTGCGAAGGACCCTATGCCCCGCACTTCCTCTGTGAAGGTAGAAGGTAGAAGGCAGAAGGCAGAAGTACTTTCGCCTTCCGACTTTCGCTTTCAGCCTTTTGACTTTCGACTTTAATTTCAAATTTCTTATTTCTTATTTGGCATTTTAAATAATTGGGGGGATTTTGATTTCGGATTTCGGATTTCGGATTTCGGAATCTTAGTATTGTGTATTTTTTAATTTAACCCATTGATATTTAATTATATACATTATTTGGAAATAAAAAAAAACAGGGGGCAGAATAGGTGTTCCTCTTCAGTTATTTCACTACCCCACTCGGCAAAGGGCAGGGACAAGCCCTGCCCCTACAATCGCGGTTAAACCAATTTTATGATTTGGAATTTCGTGATTATCAAACATTTGTTACAATTTTAATCTATTGCATAATAAAATCATGGAGACATGGCATGCCCTGTCTCTACAACCATTTCTACAGCCATTTTTACGACCATTTTACGACCATTTTACGACCATGTTCATTCATTGTACCCCTCCTTTGGAGGGGATAGGGGAGGTCAAATCCGCAATCCGAAATCAAAATCCCCTCCTTTTTTTTTCTATTTTAAAAATAAAGAAAAAAATAAAAAAACGGAATCCAAAACCTGAATTCCGCTATATTTAAATTCTAATACTTTCGACTTCCGCCTTCCGCCTTCCGCCCTCCGCCTTCAATTCTACCTTCTACCTTTTTCTCATAGGGCGATATGTTTTCGAGTGGGGTGAAAGGATATCTACAGCGTATCGAACACTCTGCCCCCCTTTTTTTCTATTTTAAAAATAAAGAAAAAAATAAAAAAAACGGAATCCAAAACCTGAATTCCGCTAACTCTAAATTCTAATTTCTAAATTTAAAACTTCTTACTTCTTACTTCACTCGCAGGGGAAGAGAGATTCGAACTCCCACCGATAGTTTTGGAGACTATTGTTCTACCCTTAAACTATTCCCCTAAAAAATAGCAGACCCAAATGTGAATCTGCTACCTTTTGTTGATATTATTAGTCAAGAATTTTTGTAACCTGACCAGCACCTACTGTTCTACCACCTTCACGGATAGCAAAACGAAGGTTCATGTTGATAGCTACTTCAGATAACAACTTAACTCTGATTTTTAAGTTATCACCAGGCATAACCATGTCAACACCTTCAGGTAAAAATACTTCACCGGTAACGTCAGTTGTACGGAAGTAGAACTGAGGACGATATTTGTTATGGAATGGAGTGTGACGTCCACCTTCCTCTTTCTTAAGAATAACTACTTCAGCTTCAAACTCTTTATGAGGTTTGATTGATCCTGGTTTCGCAATAACCATACCACGACGGATCTCATCTTTATCAATACCACGAAGTAATAGACCTACGTTATCACCAGCTTCACCGGTATCCAAAATTTTGCGGAACATCTCAACTCCGGTAACTACTGATTTAAGTTTTTCAGCACCCATACCTAAAATCTCAACTGGATCTCCTGTATGAATAACTCCTGTTTCAATTCTACCGGTAGCAACAGTACCACGACCGGTAATGGAGAATACGTCCTCAACAGGCATTAAGAAATCTTTTTCACTTTCACGTTTTGGAAGTGGGATGTAAGTATCAACTGCATCCATTAATTCAATAATCTTATCAGCCCATTGTGGCTCGTTGTTTAATCCACCTAGTGCAGATCCTTGAATGATAGGAGTATTGTCACCATCAAATCCGTAGAATGATAATAAATCACGGATTTCCATCTCTACTAACTCTAGTAATTCTGGGTCATCAACCAAGTCAACTTTGTTCATGAAAACAACCAATCTTGGAACACCAACCTGACGAGCTAAAAGGATGTGCTCTCTTGTTTGTGGCATAGGACCATCAGTAGCAGCAACAACCAAAATTGCTCCGTCCATCTGTGCAGCACCGGTAACCATGTTTTTAATATAGTCAGCGTGACCGGGACAGTCTACGTGTGCATAGTGTCTGTTAGCAGTTTCATACTCAACGTGTGATGTATTAATAGTAATACCACGTTCTTTTTCTTCTGGTGCATTGTCGATTGAATCAAAACTTCTTTTTTCTGATAAACCTCTTTCTGATAATACAGCAGAAATTGCAGCTGTTAAGGTTGTTTTTCCGTGGTCAATGTGACCAATTGTTCCTACGTTTACGTGCGGTTTGGAACGATCAAATTTTTCTTTTGCCATTGTCTTATTTGATTAAAGGTTGTTAATATTTTCGTTTCTATTTATAATTTAATGTATAAATTTGAGCCATTGACGAGAGTTGAACTCGTGACCCCTTCCTTACCAAGGAAGTGCTCTACCACTGAGCTACAACGGCTGATTTTTTAAAAAAGAGCATACCAAAATTACCTCAATTTTGAGTTTGCAAAGATACACCTTTTTTTAATATAAGAAGAATTATTCTCAAAAAAAATATTTTTTTCTCTAAATATCTGATATTTAGGGCTTAATAATTTTATCTTTGATCACTTTTTGCAACCTTTCCTTCCAGTCGGGAATAGGAATGGACAAAAAATTTTCAATTTTTTCTTTTGATAGAACAGAATAGTGGGGGCGTTTGGCAGGAGTAGGATAGGAATCGGAGGGTATCGGAACAACATTGCAAGAGAGTTGGGCAAAACGCATAACAGCTTCCGCAAATTGATACCAGCTACAAGATCCGAAGTGGGAATAGTGAAATAAAGTAACCCCTGAGAGGGATGAACGCCGACCTAAGAGCAGCATAATCACTTCGGCCAGATCTCCGGCATAGGTAGGAGTTCCAAATTGGTCGGCAACAACCTGAATTTGAGAACGTTCAGAACCCAATCGGAGCATTGTTTTGACAAAGTTGTGCCCGTACTCTGAGTATAACCAGGCAGTACGAATAATGGCGCCATGGGCGCCCGAAGCGCGAAACACTTCCTCCCCCCCTAATTTTGTTTTTCCATAAATAGAAAGAGGAGATGGTTGATCATTTTCAGTAAAAGGTGTAGCTCTGCCCTCCTCATCAAAAACAAAGTCAGTGGAAATATGAATCAAAAAGATGCCCAGCTGATGCGATACTTTCGCCAAAAACTGAACGGCATCCCGATTCAGCCGATAGGCGGATTCAACCTCGGTTTCGGCTAAATCGACCGCAGTAAAGCCTGCACAATTAATAATGTATTCTATGTGATGCTCCACACAATAGTCGTAAATCGCAGACTCCGACGTAATATCCAGCTCATCAATATCTGTAAAATAAAAAGTGTACAGAGAGTTATAGTGTGTAACCCAATCTTTTAGGGATTGTCCCAATTGACCATGCCCGCCGGTAACCAAAATATTTCCTTTACTCATTGTACTCCTTTCAATACTCTATTTTCCTATACCAAAGTAAATTACGCCTCCGTTTCTCATCTCTTCAGGATCGTAAATATTGCGTCCATCTAAAAGCAACGGATGTTTCATTAATTCGGTGAGTGTTTTGGGAGAAAGGGTGCGGAATTGCGTCCATTCCGTTACCAGTAAAAGAGCCTCACTCTCCTGAATAGTTTCTTCGATAGAATTCATGTAGGTGACACGATCTCCCAATTGAAGTTTAGCCTTAGGCATTGCAATCGGATCATAAACTTGTACCCGGGCTCCATGCTTGAGTAATTCCTCAATAATAACCAAAGAGGGTGCCTCACGTAAATCGTCAGTATTGGGCTTGAAAGACAATCCCAAAACAGCGATTTTTTTCCCTTTCAGATCCCCATTATAATAACGGTGTAACTTGTTGAATAGCACTAACTTCTGACGCTCATTGATTCTTTCAACAGCTTTGACCAATTCGAGTGAATATCCCAGTTGATCAGCGGTTTGAATAATAGCCTTAACATCTTTGGGGAAACAGGAACCACCGTAGCCGATTCCGGCATACAAAAATTTCTTCCCGATGCGTGAGTCACTTCCAATTCCTTCGCGAACCATGGAGATATCAGCTCCTACCAATTCACAGAGATTAGCCATCTCATTCATAAAGCTGATTCGGGTGGCTAACATGGCATTGGCAGCATATTTGATCATCTCCGCAGAAGCAATATCGGTGAAAATAACGGGGTGCCCATTCAAAACAAAAGGTTTGTAAATTTTTTCAAAATAGGAGCGTGCACGCCCATTCTCAACCCCCACTACAATCCGGTTTGGACGCATAAAGTCTTGAATTGCATTTCCTTCCTTTAAAAACTCAGGATTGGAAGCAATGTCAAAATCGATATCAACACCGCGTTGATCCAGCTCTTTTTGGATTGTTTTCTTCACTAATTGTGCCGTACCAACCGGAACTGTACTCTTGGTAATGACTAATAAATATTTGTCCATATGCTTTCCAATGGTTTCGGCAACAGTAAGCACATATTGCAGGTCAGCACTGCCATCCGCTCCGGGAGGAGTTCCTACAGCAGAAAAAAGAACATCAACTTCAGGGAGGACGGAAACAATGTCAGTACTAAATTTGAGTTTTCCTCTTTCAATAGTCCGGGTGAGAATCTCTTCCAATCCGGGTTCGTAAATAGGAGATATTCCTTTTTTAAGTTGCTCTATTTTGTTATGATCTATATCTACACAAACAACTTCAAAACCAACATCAGCCAAACAAGCTCCGGTTACTAAACCAACATATCCGGTCCCAATAATTGCAATTCTAATCATACTTTTTTTCTTTTTTTTTCCTATTTTTGCTTTTGCAAAAGTATGATTTTTTTTAAAATCAAATGAAAATTGAATTTAAAATTGTTGAAAATCAGCAAATTTGATATGATTTTTTTGAGAAAATATTTTTTTTCCAAGCCCGTTTGTTTTTTTGTAAATTTATGTAACATAAATAGTTATAAAGCGTATAAATGATGTAAGTAACGAAGTTTTTGATAAAATTTTTCATTCAAATAGAAACTGTTTGAGGAAAAAATAAAAAAAATAAAAAAAAATAAAAATTAAGAGTTATATATTAAAAAATGATGTATCTTTGCACGATGAATAGTAATGATTAAATTGCTACGCTTTATATATTGTAAAAAATTGAATTTGAAATGAAAAAAGAATATAATAATCAAATAAATTCAAACCTTATGAAAAAAGTTTTACTCTTATGCTTTATAAGCATCGTAGCGTTGTTCAATAGCTGGACATACGCTCAAGAACAAGATTGTTGTTTCTGGGTGGTAAACGGGACAGAAAATACCGTCCTTGACTACGAGGAATACTCGTTGACCGCACCAGCTTGGCAAGAAACGCACTATTACTACTTCCACTTTAGAAACGACTGTAATCTTCCAAGAGATACCAAATGGTCTATCGGATGGGAGATTCGCAGAAATGGTGTGTTGTTGGATAATAGTACTGATCTTGCAAAATTATCACAATATGCCGAAGTTGCATTTCAAATCAATACTGTAGAGTATGGATGGATTGGTGCTGCCGGAGATGAGTGGGTTGGAGAAAATGTGAGATCCGGAGTGGGTAACCAGTATGCAGCTCAATATTTAAATAATCCACTTTATGCAGATTATGCAGACTTCCCAGGAGCAATTGCATATCAGGGAAATCCTGCTGCAGGGTATATAGACTTACCCAACTTCCAAACCTATAACTTTTTCTATCTTCATTTCTTGGAACACGTTAGTCAAACCAATGGAATGAGAATGAAAATTACATGGAATGGACCTTACTTTTATGGAGGAGATTACGAAATTAAATTCACCCTTTATCAAAGAACAGGGGGAACTACCATTGAACATTATTATATCCCAACTCAACAACAAGATTACTTCGGTGGACACCAATCAGGAGTTTCCGGAATTATTGCTGAGTTTACTCTGGATCCAATGGATAGAGGAAGAGTAGAAGATGAAATCTGTGCAGGTGAAATTTATTCCTTCGGAGTTCAACCCAATGGTACACCTTATACCTATTTTGATAATACAGCTACATGGCCAAATTCAGTTACATCTGAATATATTGTTCCTACTTACATTCAACCTGAACCATGCTACGGTCCTGCTGTAGAAAGAGTAGATACATTAATATTAACAGTGCATCCCCTTCCACCGGCACCCGTTGTAGCTGATGTTGAAAGATGCGGAGCAGGTGAAGTTACTTTTACAGTTACCAATGTGGAAGATAACGTTACATATATATGGTATGCTGATGCTGCGATGACAGAAGAACTGGCCAGAGGAACTACATATACTGTGAATTTGGCAAATGATGATAATGTAGTTACAGTATATACATATTATATATTAGCACAATCTGAACATTGCGATAGTGAATTGATCACTATTACTGCAACCTCTAATCCTATTCCTGAATTAAATCTGGACTTTACACAAATAACTTGTCCTTATAATCATACAATGGATGTAGTGGTGACAGTTACAGATGGATCTTATGTTGGAGATCTAACTTATGAATGGATCGGCGCTGCAGGTAATGGAGCAACCGGAGTGGTTACCATTACTGATGAGTGTGATGTAATGTATTATTTCACAGTTACTGTTACTGATGAAAAAGGTTGTACTAATTCTGATACAGACTTTATCGTAGCTCAGGACATTGTGCCTCCTACAGTAAATACAGATGCAGTTGAAGTTGTAACTATCACTGGTTGTACTGAAGATGCACTTCCAGCAGCTCTTGATGTTGCAGGATTAATTGAAGCCGGATTTGTTTTTACAGATGATTGTACTGATCCCGCAAACGGAACAAACTTTACTGCACAAGCAGACAGCGTTGTTAGAGGAGGAACTGATTGTAACATTATTTTAAAGAGATATTATGTGGTAAAAGACTACTGCGGAAATGCAAGTGCACCTTTCTACCATCAATTTAATGTTACAGATAATGAAGCTCCAACTTTTACAGCTCCAACTCAACCATATAATGCACAAAGAGATACAGGATGTACTTTCGTGATTACTCAAGCTATCTTAGATCAAATTCTAACTGATTTAGCAATAAATGATAATTGTACTCCGGTTGCTGATATTCAAGTTGAGGTTTCTGTTACTGCCGGTACCTTAATTACTGAACCTACACAAGTAACATTTACTTTAACAGACCTTTGTGACAATAAAAGCACTGCTACCGCTATGGTAAATATTCCATATCCAACTGTGACAATCAATGCAGTTCCTGAGTCTTTGGAAATTTGTAGCGGAGATCCAATTGCATTTAACTTGACTTTCGAAAATGCATTCCCTCCTTATAATATTGTATGGAGCGATGCAGCATTAGAAGGAACTGAAGTAACTGTAACTCCTGTGTCAGCTAATCAATATGTGGATGAAACATTTGTATATACCGTTACCGTTACAGATTCATTAGGTTGTGAATTTGATGATCAAGTAACTGTTACTGTTTGGGGAAATCCTGAGTTCACTTTAACTGAAAATCACGCAATCTGCTTGGGAGAAACTGCAACATTGGTAGCAACACTTATACTGCCACCTCCAACTGATACTCCAGTTGTTATGGCAATGCCAAATGCAAATGAGGGTCCTTTCACTTATTTATGGTCAACCGGTGAAACAACCCCAACTATTCAAGTTACTCCTGACGAAGTAGGTACTTATACTTACTCAGTTACTGTAACTAATGAACACGGATGTACTACTGAAAAGAGTGTAACCGTTACCGTAAATCCTGTTCCGGTTGCTACTATGAATATTGTAGGAGAATTTGAAGCAGATTCTTGCTTATACAATGATTTAACTGTTACTATTACTGTTACTTCTGATATTCCTGCGACTGCAGAATTTGTAATTCTTATTACTAAAGATGAAGAAGAGCCAGATACAGTTACTAATGTAAATGGAGTAGGAACTTATACTTTCGAAGAAGCTGGTACTTATGTGGTAACTGCTTATACCTATGATTCTGAAACCGGTTGTCAATCAGATCCTGTTACAGAAACCTTCGTATTCTACCCTGTTCCAGAATTAGAATTAGAGGCTGAACCAACAGCAATTTGTATCGGAGATTCATTCGTATTGACAGCTACTACAACTCCTAATTTGGATACCTATACATATTACTTCAATGGAGAAGAATTAGGAACTACTATCAATAATTTAACTATTACTCCCGAAACTGTAGGTTTACATACCTATACTGTAATTGTTGTAACTATTGACGGATGTGTGATTTATGATACATTGGATGTAATGGTGAATCCTCTACCACAAGTAGAATATATCACTGCAGAATCTGAGTGTCCTCATGTAGAATATAACGCTCCTGTTGCTGTTATGACAGTAGGTACAGCACCTTTCACTTTCGTATGGTCAGGACAAGATATCGAATTTGACGGTTCAGGCAATCCATATTTTGCAAATATCGATTGCAATGGCACTAACCACGTTACTGTACATGTAACAGATGCTAATGGATGTCAAAACACCTTCTCAGATATAGTATACTTTGTTGATACCATTAAGCCTACTATTGAATTAGCAGGACAAGATTTAGAGTATTCAGTTACTTGTGACTTTATCACCAGCCCAAGTATTGAAGAGGTTATACTAACTGATAATTGTACTCCATCCGGAGAGATTATTCTGTTCTTCTGGGAAGAAACAGAACCAGGTGTATGTCCTAATACTTATGATTTGATTAGAAAATGGAGAGCAAAGGATAAATGTGGTAATTATTCTGATACCTTAGTGCAAGTTATTCACATCGTGGATGTAACACCACCGGTGATCACAGCAGTTCCTGCCGATTATGAAGTTGCCTGCGAAGAATTACAACCCTACAATGTAAATGATCCAGGGTTGGTTGTAACTGATAACTGTTCTGAAGTTGCAGATCTTACAGTTACTGTTACTGAAACAGTAATACCATATACTGTTGTAGGTACATATTATATTCACAGAGATTGGTATGTTACTGATGAGTGCGACAATGTTTCAGATCCTATGAGACAAACTATCACAGTTACTGATGACGAAGTTCCAACATTGTCTTCGGATGCTCCTGCAAATATGATTTTGAATTGTGACGATGAGATTCCTGTTGCTGTGGAGTTAACTTTCACTGATAACTGTACAGATGATATCGTAATTCTACTTCAGGAAGTTTCTACTCAAACAGGTACTCCTGCTGATTCTACATACTATAATTATACTATCACCAGAACATGGATTGCTGTTGACTTCGCTGGTAACCAGTCTACTCCTGTAGTTCAAACTATTACAGTTGAAGACGTGACTGCTCCTGTATTTGATCCCGAAACTCCGGCTACTATTACAGCTAACTGTGATGACACTGATCCTGCTGAGTTGGTAGTTTTCAATGATAATTGCCAGGATGTTATCGTTCCTACTTACACAGATGAATCTACTCAAGGTGATGATCCTTTATTAGCAAATTACTATAATTATACTATCACCAGAACATGGAATGCAAAGGACGTATCAGGTAATGCTGCTATTCCATTTGTACAAACAGTTAATGTTGTGGATGTTACTGGTCCTGTAGCAATCGTTGATGAAGATACCCCTCAAGATTTAACACTATCTTGTGAAGAAAATCTTCCATTAGCTGACGCTACTATGGTTGATTTTGAAGACAACTGCTCTCCTGTAACAGTTACTTATAACGAAGTAGTTAATGCTTTCAATCCTGAAATTATTGGACAATATACTATTACCAGAACATGGACCGGAACTGACGTTTCAGGAAATGCCGGAGAATATATTGTAACATTAACTATTCTTGACTCAGTAGCTCCTGTTGTTGTAGAAAGCACTATTCCTGCTCCTATTACAGTAGAATGTAACGCTCTACCTGATATAGCTGTTGTTGAGTTTACTGATAACTGTACTGCTTCATTAGACATTGTTATTAATGTATATGATGTTTCTACTCAAGATGCTGATCCTACAGTAGAAGCTCACTATAACTATACTATCACCAGATCCTGGATTGCTACTGATGCTTTAGGTAATAATTCAGATCCGGTAGTTCAAGTAATTACAGTTCAAGACGTGACTGCTCCTGTATTTGCTACAGTTCCAGCAGCTATTACCATCTACACTGATGCAGATTGTGAATATGATGCTAATCCTACAATTACCGGTTTAGCTACTGCTACTGATAACTGTGATCCTAATCCAACTGTAACTCATGAGGATGTTGCTGTTGCCGGAGAAGTTCCAGGTGCTTGGACTATTACCAGAACATGGACTGCAACTGACGTAATGGGTAATTCTGTTACTGCAACTCAAATTATTACAGTTGAAGATAATACTGCACCTACATTTACTGTTCCTGCAGATATAACTATTTGTAAACATGTAGATGGAACTTATGCTGATTTGATTACTCCTGATTTGACTGGAGAACCAACCAATATCGAAGATAACTGTTCAACAGTGTTTACAGTTACCTATACTGATGATGAGTCTACAGCCGGAACAGCAACTACTGACGGTCATATCACCAGAACATGGAGAGTTACTGACGAGGCTGGTAATTATACTGAACTCGATCAAATTATTACAACAAACCATACTCCTGTTGTTGAAATCGTAGGTTCTGAAGGTATCTGTTATAATGAAACAGTTCCTCAACCATTGACTGCTACAGGTGCTGATACTTATGTATGGAGTACAGGTGAAACCGATGCTACTATTGGAATTCTTGTAGCAGGTACATACACTGTAACAGGAACTTTAGCTAATGGTTGTTCAAATACTGCTACTATAGTAGTAACAGATTATGAAATCCCAACAATTACATCTACTGTAAATGACCAAATTTGTATCGGTGATCAAATCACTTTGGTAGCTCAAGCTATTTACGAAGATGGTACATTAGTTGATGGTGATTGGACTGTAATTATGATTTCAGGTACTGATATCGTTACAACTGCCCATACAGGTCAAGTGGGTGAGTTTACTTACACATCTGCTCCTGTATTTGTGGATACTTACTTTGAAGTTGTATTTACCGATATCCACGGTTGTACTTATGATGTACACACTACTGCTACTACAATCGTGAATGATGATCCACGTTTGAGACTATACACTGACACAACTCAAGCTCCAAATAACGTATTGGATATTGAAACCGGTGAAGTGGCTGAATTCTTTATCAAAATCGAAGTTTGTGGAGATTATGACAGAAGAGCTCAAATCCAATTCCAAGTGTATAAGGATGGACAAATTGTAAATGACTTCCTTCCATACTTAGCAGATAATGAGTATAGCGTTAGCTACTATATCGCTCAAAACGGTATTTTACATCCAAATGAGAATAATACTTACTATAACAGAATCGCTACTGGAACAATACCTTTTGCTAACACAGCTCAATATGCTCCATTTAACGGATTCTTCGTATCCTACTCAACTAACGCTTATGACTGGTTCTACATGCACTTCTTCAACGAAAGATTTATCAAAGTTAAGATCGATGCATTGATTCAACCAGGAGAATACACTATCGTTTACGACTTGGTAGGTGCTGATGCGTCTTGCGCTCTAACTGACAACTCAACTAACTATGTTGCAGGTATGTCATATGGAGGTAGCGGATTCTCATTCTGTAACAACACTATAGATATGGCTACAAATACCATGTATATTAATGTTACTGGTGATCCAATTATCAATGGACAAGATCCACAACCAGCTCAAATTGCTCCTAATACACAAAGCAATGTAAATGTTTATCCTAACCCAGCTAGCGAAGAAGCTATTACATTACAATTTGAGAATATGAGCGGAAATGCTGTGATCAGTATTGTTACATTGAATGGAAAAGTACTTCATGAATTTGATACCAAGATTTCAGAAACTAAGAATTCTTATACTCTACCACAAATGAAATTAAATCCTGGAATCTATTTCATTAAAGTAACTAACGATAAAGCCGTTCTAACTAAGAAGTTAATCGTTCAATAATAATTTTTATAATTATTAAATAATAAAAAAAGGGGGGACTGCAAAGTAACCCCTTTTTTTGTATAGTATAGCGGAGGTTTTTATTTCATTCCTTTTACGACAGTTAGAGGAACAGATTGTTACATCTATCGATTTAATTTGTTATTGGATCACTCATATTCAAAAAGGTATAATATTATCGAGTGGGGAAATAAAATAACTAAAAGGAAAGATTTTTTCTGCCCCCCATTTATTTTAATTTCCAAATAAAAAATGAAAAATATCAAATCTTCCGAAGGCGGAAGGTGGAATAAATAAATTTTGAATTTAGAAGTTAGAATTTAGAAAAAGCTCAATACACAAATTCGAAATCCGATATCATAATGTTCCCTTTTTCCTTTTTGTAACAAACTACAAAATTTTTCGTATGAAGGGTATATGGAACTAATACTTTTGCTTAGAATTTCAATGCTTTGCAGTTCTAAAATAGGGTATATAGAAAAAAAAATAAAATATTTTAAAAAATATGTCTTTTAATATTAAAAAATGTGTATCTTTGCAGTTAGAATATAAGTATTCTGTATTAAAATATTTTTTATAACTTATAAACCGAAAATATAGACGAGAAAAAATAAATTAAATAATTAATAAACACCAAATTTTATGAAAAAGTATTTACTATTTTCTTTTTTAAGCGTTTTGTTATCAATGTTTTACGTTGTACAAGCGCAAGAGGAACAAGAATGTTGTTTCTGGCTAGAGAATGCCAATCCACACCATCCGGTGTACGATTTGTATTCTCTTAATCCAATCAGTGTGGGTTATAATACGTGGGAGTATTATTACTTCAAATTCGAAAATAATTGCAATTTAGACCCACATGACAAGGTTTCTATTGACTGGAGTTTCGAAATGGATGGACAACCTATTGATCTGATTTTGCTCCAACAATTGGGAGTTGAGATAGAAATGGCAAAACCAAATTGGGTGACTATTCCTAATCATTTTGTACCTAGCGGTCAGTTGCTGTCCGGACAAGGAACATCCTCAGCATTAGGTTGCCCTAATAATACTGACTATCCCGGTGGATTAGGTGGACCTACCTCAAATCTGTTCTGCCCAAATGCTGGATTTACTAGCTATTATAAAGTTGGACCAAACGATTTGTATAATTTTATCTATGTTCAATTTCTTGAATATGCATCTGAAAACAATTTAATCAGATTTAAAGTCAATCGTAAGAATTATAAAGATTTTAAATTTACATTCAAATTAGTTCTTCGTAAGAATGGAGAAGAATATCAAAATGAATATAGAATTGCTGATGGCACTACACACTACTACATTGGTGGTAAATTGTCTCAATTTGATAGAGTTTTATCATCTTTTACACTTGAAGAACAAACTTACTCAGAAGGAGCAATTGGCGTATGTTCAGGAGAAACCATTAGCGTTGGTTTAGATCCTGATGGAAACACTTATGATTTTGTTGAAAATGTTTTTATTCCTGGTGAACCTATTACAAGGATAGAAACTGTACCATACTATAACCAAAGTGATGATTGTATCGATTTTATCGATTCTGTTGTTACCTATACTTTGACCTGGAGCCCAATGCCAACTAAACCTACAGCAGAAGATGTTGTGGTTTGTGGAGCCGGTGATTTGGTTTTTAATGCATCTCATGAATATTCAACACTATATCCTGGCGTTTATGATGATCATATTACATATAATTGGTATAGCGATGCTGAGCTAACCACTTTAGTTCACACCGGTGCTACCTATATTTTAGCAGATCAACCTGTGGATACACATGTTGAATTGTGGGTTGCTGCAACCATTGCAGGTTGTGAAGGTCCTGCAACACATGTTGTAGGAGATGTGTATAAAATACCTGAAATCACTTTAACTAATCCTGATGTACTTTGTCCTGAAACAGGAACTAAAGAAATTATTGCAACTATTGCAAATCTTTATACCCCTTATAATGTAACTGCAGTATGGACAGGAGCATCTCAAACCGGTTTTGATGATACCGGTCTAAATTATGTTATCTATGCTGATGTTGATGTTACTGATGAGTGTAACAAAGAATACTCATACTCTGTTACTATTACTGATGAAAATACAGGATGTTCAGCTACAGCTTCTTCTTCGTTTATTTTAAATGATACTGAAGCTCCTACATTTACTGCTCCTGCTGATGTTACAGTACATAGAAAAGATGATTGTTCAATAGATACTATGGCTACTGCAGCCGGTACAGGTATCCCAACAGATCTTGAAGATAATTGTACAGCAGCAACAGCTCTTGTAGTTACTTATGCCGATTTTATTGATGTATCAGGAACTTGTCCAAGCAATATTACCATTACCAGAACCTGGACTGTTACTGACCACTGCGGTAATGCAACTTCAAAAGATCAAGTTATTACCGTTATAGATAACACTGCACCAACATTTACTGTTCCTGGTGACATTACTATTTACAGAGATGCTGATTGTAACTATGATGCTGATCCTGACGAAACTGGCAGACCAACTGCTGTTGCAGATAATTGTACTCCTTTAGCAGAACTTGATGTTGTTTATAATGATGTTCAAGAAACTTCAACTGTTTGCGAAAGTAATCTTACCATTACCAGAACCTGGACTGTTACAGACGCATGTGGTAATGCAACTTCAGCTACTCAAACTATTACGGTAGAAGATAATACAGCTCCTACATTTGATGTTCCTGCTAACATTACTGTGTATAGAGATGCTGATTGTAACTATAATGTAAATCCTGATGAAACAGGCAAACCAACTGCTGTTGCAGATAATTGTACTGCTGCCGATGACCTTCAAGTAGTTTATACTGATGTTGTTGCTCAAACTCTTGGTGAGTGTGAGAAAAATCTTACTATTACCAGAACCTGGACTGTTACAGACGAATGTGGTAATGCAACTTCAAAAGATCAAATTATTACAGTAGAAGATGATACAGCTCCTACATTTACTGCTCCTGTTGATATTGCAATTTGTAAAGATGGTTCAGGTAATTATGATGCTTCTGTTGCAGTTACCGGAGATATAACAAATGTTGCTGATAATTGTTCAGCAGAAGCTGATATAACTGTAACTCATGTAGATAATTTAGATCATATTGGCAAGATTGCAGAAGTCGGACGTATTTTAAGAACCTTTACTATTGAAGATGAGTGTGGCAACACTGCTACTCACGTACAAACCATTACTTTAAATCCTGCTCCTATTGCTACTATAGCAGCAACTCCTGATGATTTCTGTTTACCAACTGATGGTAGTGCACAAGAGGTAGTTGTAACAATAACACCAACTACTACCGGAACCTATACATATAGTATTACGGAAACTGAAATTCCTGTTAATGCTACTGATGCAACTGTTACAGTTGATATAGAAGTTTCCGGAGAATACACCTTTACAGGAATTATTACAGATACTGAAACCGGTTGTAAATCAGATCCTGTTACTGTAGTTGTGGTAGCTCACGATTTCCCAGACTTTGATATTGAAACAATTCAAGATAAAGTGGGTTGTAGAGATGATGTTCCTGAATTTAACGCATCTGTACGTGTAACTCCTAACCCCAATTATACATATTCTATTGAACCACAGGATGATGTTGTATTTAATCCTACAACCTCTGTATTTTCTAATATGTTACTCAAAACATATACTATTACTGCTACTCACAATACCAGTGATTGTGAATACAGTCAAGAGTATACAGTTCAATTTAGCGATGCAATGACACCTGAGGCTCAATTGTTATTGAATGGTGAAGATAATGATATCGCTGTATGTTGGACTGCTGACATGCAAATCACAACTTTGGTTCATGATATGAATAACATTTTAGGACATGAATATTTGTTTAGTATTATTGCACCTACTCACGTTACTGTACACGGAAGTAACTATATCACAATTGCTCAACCAGGAATTTATTTGATTGGTGGTTCTGTGTTCAATGTGACAACCGGTTGTGGTGATACTACTTGGCACTACGTGTATGCTAATGCAATTCCTGATGTGGATATTACTACTACAGGCGCTTGTATAGGTGAGGAGATTACATTGACTGCTAATGCAGCTCCAGCGCTTGCTGATCCTCATAACTATACCTATAAGTGGACTTCCGACTTAACAGGTGCTACTGTTTTAGGTACTGAAGCTACTTTAACACAAACATTGACCGAAGATGTGACATTCACAGTTGAAGTTACTGCTAATTATAATTATCCAGGACTTGATCCTTTCACATGTTCTGCTACTGAAAATATCGATATAGAGCCTTACCCAGCACCAGTGTTTGAACTAACTAAGTTGAGTTCAGTTGAATTCTGTAACTCTATCACTCTCGGTAAAATTGGAATTAATGATGACGGTTGGGATGCAACTCATACCTGGACTGCACAATTAGAAGGTGGTGATCCATTTGCCGTAACAACTCAAGAATTTGACGTTGCTGTGGGTGGTACCTATACAGTTACAGCAGTTTCTGAAAATGGATGTACATATACACAGACTATTCTTGTTGACTCATTACATGTTGGTTTTGATGCTATCGTTCATGCTTATACTGAACCATTTGTTTATCCGGCTGATCATTCTGCCGATTTAGCTTTCTGCTGGAGTAATGAAAATAAAACAGTTTGGCACGAGGTTAGATATACCAATAATCCAATCTTTGAATATGAGTATACAATTAATACACCTATACAAATTGCACAACAAAACAACCAGTTTTCTATCGTTACAGAACCCGGTGACTATATGTTAATTGGTTGGGTGATCAATTTAACTACAGGTTGCAGATCAAAGAATGATACTTTATATGTTTATGCAGTAGAAACTCCAGAATTTGAAAAATCACCAGATCAAAATATCTGCGCTGGTGAAGAGGTTAAGATTGGAATTAGACCTACCGGAACATTTGATGTTGAATGGACAGGTAATGGTTTAACTGCATCTACTGATAGTGTTACTATCACTCCTGCAATATATGGTGCTAATCCTACATATACTGCTACGGTAGGAGTATCAAATAATCATGCTAAGTTAGCATGTACAGTTACAGAACAGGTTGTAATTACAATTAACCCAACTCCTGAAATTGATGCTGTGGCTGTTACTCATGTTGATTGTCATGGTGACAATACGGGAAAGATTTCTCTTACTGTTACCGGAGGTACCGGTCATACATACGCATGGGCTTATTCAGAAACTTCAGGTGGCGCTACCACTCCTTTGACTGCAGCTACTAATCCATTAGTAGATATCGTTGCAGGTTACTATACTGTAACTGTAACTAATGCTGAAGGCTGTGAAGTTGTATCTTCTGAAATTACGGTAAATCAACCTGCTGAAGCTTTAACAGCTACTGTAGTACCTACCAGTCCTCTATGTTCAGATGGAACAGGAACGATTGTAGTTACTGCTACCGGTGGAACACCTACATATTCTTATGCATGGGATCCTAATACTTCTGATAATACTGCTACCGTTACCGGTTTGGCTACAGGTACTTATACTGTTACAGTATCCGATGCTCGTGGTTGTAAATTTATTGGTTCTGCAGATATTGTAATACCAGCTCAAATTGTTAAAGATCCTTCATCCACCATCACTGATGTTGCATGCCATGGAGGTTCTACAGGCGCCATTAATTTTGTAGCAACTGGAGGTACAGGAACTTTACAATATTCTATTAATTCCGGTTTAACTTATCAAGATAATGGTCTATTTACTGATTTATCTTCTGGAAATTATACTATTACTGTTAAGGATGCAAACAATTGTGTTGTAAACTTTACTGATCAGATTGTTGATCAACCTTCTGCTGCTTTAACAGCAACTATTACTAAAGTTGACATCAATTGTCATGGTGGAGCAACCGGAGAAGCTACCGTCAACGCTACAGGTGGAACTACTCCATATGAATATGAATGGTCAACAGGGGCAACTACTGCCGGCATTACAGGATTATCTGCTGGAACTTACGGCGTTACTGTTACTGACGACAATGATTGTACTTTTGAAACATCTGTGACTATTACTCAATTACCTGAAATTACACTTGCATCTTCATCAATAAAACATGTTGAATGTAAAGGCACATCTACAGGTGGTATTACAGTGGTTGCACAAGGTGGTTCAGGAACTTTTGAATATAGCATTAATTCCGGTATATATCAAAATAATGGGGTATTTACTCTTTTAGCTACCGGTTCTCATGTGATAACTGTAAGAGATGCTAATCATACAACTTGTACAAAGGATTTCAACTTCGTTGTTGAAGAACCAGCTGTTGCATTAACGCTCAATGCAAGTGTTACTGATCCAATTGCTTGTCACGGTGATGCTGATGCTACAGTAACTTTAATTGCTGCGGACGGATGGGGTAAATATACTTATACATTTAATGGCGTAGGAAGTACTACAGGTATATTTACACCTATTGCTGCCGGAACAAATTATGCATACCAAGTTGTAGATAGTCTTGGTTGTGTTATTGCCGGTACTTTAGATGTTACTCAACCAGATCAACTTGCTATCACTTCAGCTACAGTAACTGATCCTATCGATTGTTATGGAGAAGAAGCTCAGGTAACAATAGTTGCAACTGGTGGAACAGGTACTCTTACTTATACATTAGGAACACTATCTAATAATACTGGTGTATTCACAGTACCTGCAGGTAATTATGCGTACTCTGTAAAAGACGAAAATAATTGTGAAGTTATTTCTACACTAGTTTTTACTGTTATTGAACCGGCTGAACTTACAGTTGATGCTACTATTACAACTCCTGTTAAATGTTACGGAGACAATGCTACAGTTACTTTAACAGTTGCTGGTGGAACAGGTCCAACCTACACTTATACATTAGGAACACTTACTAATAATGATGGTGTATTTAACGTACCCGCAGGACTTTATAAATACTGTGTGGAAGACGCTAGTAGATGCGTGACTGATACTGTTGAAATAAATGTTACTCAACCAGACCCACTTACTGCTACTGCTGCTGTTACAACACCTATTCTATGTAATGGCGGAAATGCTACTGTTACCATTACTGCTGAGGGTGGTACCGGAGCTTATTCTTATACATTTAATTCCAATACAAATCCAACAGGTGAGTTTACAACTACTGCCGGTACTTATACATACACTGTGAAGGATGAGAATGCATGTGAAACCGCTTCAGCAACTATAGAGGTTACTCAGCCAGCTGCACTAGATGTTAATCCTGAAATTGTAGATGTAAAGTGTCATGGTGAAGAAACCGGATCAATTAAACTTACTGTAATCGGTGGTACAACACCTTATCATTATACATGGAGTCCTGCTGCACCAGATACAAATTATATCGAAAATTTATCCGCCGGTACTTATGAAATTACAGTTACTGATGATAATGGATGTACCTTTAAGACTTCGTATAATGTTGTTCAGCCTTATAAGATTGAAATCACTTTTGATCCTGTAGGACCTCTTACAATTTGTGATGGTACGACAGAGTCTGTTGAAATTACAGTAACTGGTGGTTCCGAAACTTATACATCCTATGAATGGGATAATGGTTTATCAGGAACAATAGTTAACCTTGGCGTTGGTGTAAATCGTGTTACTGTTACTGACAATGTGGGTTGTATTGGAGTTGACTCAATTACTATTATTGCTTATGATGTACCAACAATTACATCTGATGAAGATCTACAATATTGTAACAATGCTCCATTTGATGTTATAGCTACATCAACAGCTTCAGGTAATTGGAGTGCGCAATTGTATGATGAAAACGGTTCTATAGGATCAACACAAATTGCTAACGATGTTACGTCTCTTACATTTAGTGTTGATAATTCTCATAGTGATACTGAATTGTATATAGTATTTACATTTACTGATGAAAACGGTTGTGATTATACTCATACTACTAATAAAATTAAGATTTCAACAGAGCCTCTTTTGAGAATCTATTATACACCAGGACCAAATTCGACTGATAATTATGCTACAATTAATCAGTATGATCCTACACAATTCTACTTCATAGTTGATGACTTGTGCAGTTATGGGGATGACTTACGTTTATCTATCGATTATCAAATCTATAAAGATGGAAATTTAGTTGATGCATTCTCTAACTACTTCTCAGAAGCAACCAGTATGAACTTCTATATGGGATTACAAAATACAGGATTAATGCCTCCAACTTATCAACCAATTGATTATAGCTTGAACCAAGTGGAATCACACTTCCCATATGCAACATCTAATGGCGCAGTTTTGGGTAGCTACCAGTTTGATTTCTTTACTCTCAGATTCTTGAAAAATCGTGAAGGAACAATTTCTATTGATCACTTCAAAGAACCAGGTGAGTATAGAATTGATTTCCAATTGGTATCGCACTACAAAGATGCCTTACATAATCAAGCTCATGGAAACCTTGTTTATGTTAATATGAATGGTGGTAGAGTGGGTGGTAACCAATTCTACGAAGGAACTTACTTTACAAGAGTATGGTCAACCAATAGTATGACATATACAGTTGAACCTGCTGCAGCTCCTGCTCCAACTCAACCTACTGTATATGAAAGAGATGAAGCTAAGGATCCAACAACTCTATCTGTAGATATGAGAATTTATCCTAACCCAGCTGCTCCTGCAGGAGATGTGAAGATTGAATTAACTAATCTATCTTCAAACGGCGTACTTACTATTGCGAATGTTAATGGTCTTGTACTAGAACAATATCAAATACTAGATCTTAATAATCGTCAAGAAATAGTTGTTCGAGTAAATGATTACGCTCCCGGTATCTATTTTGTAACATATAGAGCTAAAGAGGGTATCGTTACTAAGAAATTGGTTATTCAATCGAGATAATCAAAGATATAATTACTAAAAAGGGTTGGGTCACCAACCCTTTTTTTTTACTATCTTTGCACCTAAATTTAATTCAATGAAAAAAAGACCATTATTGTCTCAATTGTTGTTGCCCTTTAAAGGTCGTTTTTTTCTGATTTTTATTCTCAATCTGATTTCAGTTGCACTGACAATCTTGACATTTTTAACTCTGGAACCCCTGGTTAGTCTCCTTTTTACCGGCTCATTAGAACAATCCTCTCCGCTCTCTCACTATATTGTTAATCTTTTATCTTCTTACTTTTCTATTGAACAACTTTATCATTCGATATACTCGTTATCCCTTTTTATAATCATTCTGTTTCTTTTGAAAAATCTTTTTTTCGTGCTTTCTCAATTTGTTATGGCACCGATTAAGAGTTCTATACTACAAGATTTGAGAAATAGGATTTATTACAAATTAACTATTCTACCACTTTCATTTTATAAAACAGGTCAACGTGGGGATTTGATCTCCAGAGCGGTGAATGATACCCAAGAGGTTGAGTTTACTATCATGCAATCGATATATACCTTTTTAATGGAACCCATTGCAATTCTAATCTATTTGGGTACATTGATTGTGATTTCTCCTCATTTGACTTTGTTTGTTGCAATTCTACTACCTATTTCTGCCTTTTTTATTTCCAGAGTTTCTAGAAAATTGAGAAAGCGTACCGGTTTGGCAAAATTGAAATTGGGCTCCCTTTTTTCTCATGTGGAAGAAACTGTATCGGGGATTAAAATCATTAAAGGATTTCAGGCACAATCTCATTCAGAGCAAGTTTTTAAAAACTTAAATGATAGTTTTACGGAACTACAAAAAAAGATCTATAGGAAAGTAGAATTGGCGTCACCAGTTTCAGAATTTTTAGGGGTAACCGTTGTGATGTTGATACTGATTTATGGTGGTGTGCGTGTTTTGGAGGGGTCATTGACTCTTTCTGCCCCCCTTTTTATCGTTTATATTGCCTTGTTCACACAAATTATTAATCCCGCTAAAAACCTGGCTGCCGCCGTTGCAAACTTAAGACGTGGTCAAGCTGCTATCGACCGGATTAATGAATTGTTGGATGCAGAAGAGGTGATACTGGAAAAAGAGAATCCAATTTCTATAACTCAATTGAATAACAAAATCGAGTATGAAAACGTTTCATTTCAATATGAGGATACACCGGTTATTTCAGATTTTTCCTTAACCATCAACAAAGGTGAATTTGTTGCTTTGGTTGGTCCTTCCGGTTCAGGAAAATCAACATTGGTAGACTTGCTGCCCCGCTTTTATGATCCTCATGAGGGTATAATCAGAGTCGATGGAGTCCCCATTCAGGATTATCGTATCGATCAACTGAGGTCGCTCTATGGAATTGTAACCCAGGACGTTGTTTTATTTAATGATACGGTCTTAAATAACATCACCTATGGTTTGGATCAATATGGCATGGATGATGTGATCAAGGCAACTCAAATTGCTTCTGCCTATGATTTTATCATGAAACTTCCCAATCAGTTTGAAACGGTCTTATCAGATCGTGGACTCTCTTTATCAGGAGGGGAACGGCAACGATTGAGTATTGCCAGGGCGATTATGCATAATCCTTCAATTTTGATTTTTGATGAAGCAACCAGTGCTTTAGATTCCGAATCGGAAATTGCAGTGCAGGCAGCGATGGAAATATTGATTAAACACAAAACGATGATTGTGGTTGCACATCGGCTGTCAACGATACAAAAAGCGGATAAAATAGTGGTGATGGATCAGGGAAAAATAGTAGAAATGGGATCACACGATGAGCTGCTGGAGCTCAAAGGATATTATTGGACAATGTGTCAACGAATGCAGGATAACAATAAGTAATATGGGAAAAAATAAGTTGAGAAGATTTGCTGAGAACGAAACTTTTGAGAACCTGTACCAACATCATAACTATAATGCACGGGTTGAGGGGTTCCCCCTTAAAGGTAAATGGCAAAATGAATATTTTAAAAATAATAATCCTATTGTGCTGGAATTGGGATGTGGCAAGGGTGAATATACTTTGGGATTAGCAAAACGGTTCCCTGATTATAACTTTATCGGTATTGACCGTAAAGGTGCACGTTTGTGGAAAGGTGCAAAAGAGGGGTTGGAGCAGAATATAACCAATGCCGCTTTTTTACGGATTAGAATTGAAGATATTGGGTACTATTTTGAGCAAGGTGAGGTAGCTGAGATTTGGATTACTTTTCCTGATCCTCAGCTTCAAAAAGTGCGCAGAAGGCTCATAGGTCCCAATATGGTGAGTAAATACAGTCAAATCTTTCCCTCGACCGGAGGAATTATCCATTTGAAAACAGATAGTCGCGAGCTATATGACTACGTGAAAGAGGAAGCACCCTGTCAGGGATGGATTATTGAAGAGGATCTTTTTGATATTTATAAAGAGGGAGGAGCTGCTCATCTGACAGAGATTACCACTTTTTATGAGAATATTTGGCTCAAAGAAGGGAAGACGATTTCTTATCTTAAAATAAAAATAGGACCATATAGTACTGAAAATCAGCATGTTTAAATATTTTATTAAAAAAAAGATATAAACAGTGCATTATTGATACTTTTTTTTTGTATATTTGCCGACTCGAAAATTGTAAGATTGGGGTAATGAATTGGCTATTATTCTTTAATACTTATTTTTTTGATTATTAAGAAGTTAGTAATCAAAATTTAATACAATGTATTAAAGTAATGAATTTAATAGTTGCATGATTTATTTAAAATCTTTCAAAACCGAGTAATGAATTTATAATTGAAAATAATTGAAAGATGAAAAAAATAGTTAATTATTTTAAAGCGACTTATGATGAGCTGGTTCACAAAGTGAGCTGGCCAACTGCTAAGGAACTTCAAAGTAGCGTTGTGATTGTATCCATTGCTTCCCTAATTATAGCACTTATCGTGTTTTTGATGGATGCAGTTTTTAATGCAGGAATACACTTGTTATTTCCGACTATTCATTAATCAATTATTTTGTTGATCTTTCAACAATCAATCATTTAAACTATGGCGGCAGTTGAAGCAAAGTGGTATGTTATTCGTGCAGTAACCGGAACTGAGAAGAAAGTTCAGAGTGCGATTGAAAGTGAAGTGGCGAACTCACCTTATTTGAAGGGGAAGGTAATCAGAGTACTTATCCCGGTTGAAAAAGTGTTGCAAATTAGAAGCGGTAAAAAAGTTTTTAAGGAGAAACCACTTTTTCCCGGCTATGTTTTAATTGAAGCTATCATGACAAGTGAGGTGGCTCATCAATTGTTAGGAGTTCCCGGTGTGTTGGGTTTTGTAGGCTGTAAGCGTAAAATCGATCCACCTGTTGCTTTGAGACCTGAAGAGGCTGCCCGCATGTTAGGAAAAGTAGACCAACTGATTGAATCTGATGCAGAATTGGATATCTCATTCCTGGTTGGTGAAGAAGTTAAAGTGATTGATGGACCTTTCAACACTTTTACCGGAATTATTGAAGAAGTAAATTCGGAGAAAAAGAGACTAAAAGTTATGGTGAAAATTTTTGGTCGTAAAACTCCTCTCGAATTGGGGTATTTACAAGTTGAAAAGTTGTAGGTCAACACAAGACGTTTAGTTACAAACAGAAAAATTAAAAACAATGGCAAAAGAAGTAGCTGCGCTAATTAAGTTACAAATTAAAGGGGGTGCGGCCAATCCATCTCCACCCGTTGGTCCTGCATTGGGAGCAAAAGGTGTGAATATTATGGAGTTTTGTAAACAGTTTAATGCTCGTACACAAGAGTCTGCAGGAAAAGTTATTCCTGTGGTAATTACTGTTTATAAAGATAAGTCATTTGACTTTATTACAAAAACCCCCCCGGTGGCTGTTCAGTTAATGGAAGCTACCAAACAAAAGAAAGGGTCTAAAGAACCTAACCGTAGCAAAATTGGTACTGTTACATGGGATCAAGTTCGTACAATTGCTGAAGCAAAAATGACAGACTTGAACTGCTTTACCGTTGACTCAGCAATGAGCATGGTTGCAGGTACAGCCCGTAGTATGGGTATCAACGTTAGAGGTGGGCAAAATCCTTTCGAGAATAATTAATAATTAAGTAATAACAATCAACATGGCAAAACTGTCAAAAAAACGCAAACAAGCTCTTGCTCAATTTGATAAGACTAAAGTGTACCCTTTAGAAGAAGCTGTTCAAGTTGTGAAGGATATTACCTATACTAAATTTGATGCATCTTTTGATATCGATGTTCGACTTGGAGTAGACCCAAGAAAAGCAAATCAAATGGTTAGAGGTATTGTTACTTTACCACATGGAACAGGAAAAGTTGTAAGGGTGTTGGTACTTTGTACCCCTGATAAAGAAGAGGAAGCAACAACAGCTGGAGCAGATTATGTAGGGTTAGATGAATACGTTGATAAAATCAAAAAAGGTTGGACAGACGTAGACGTGATCATTACTATGCCAAGTGTAATGCCCAAAATTGGTGCATTAGGAAAAATACTTGGTCCCAGAGGTTTGATGCCTAATCCTAAAGCTGGTACCGTGACTATGGATGTTGGAAAAGCAGTATCTGATGTGAAAGCCGGTAAGATCGACTTTAAAGTGGATCGTTATGGAATTATTCACTCAGGAATTGGTAAAATGAGTTTCACTAAAGAACAAATGATTGATAATGTGAGAGAAATTATGTCAACCATTATCAAATTAAAACCTACTGCTGCTAAGGGAACATACGTGAGAAGTATTTACCTTTCATCATCTATGAGCCCCGGAGTGCAAGTTGATGTAAAATCAGTGACTGTATAATCTTAAATCAAAAGAAGAATTATGAAACAAGAACAAAAAAGTGTTATCATAGATGGAATCGCACAAGATTTAGCTGATTATCAACATGTATACATTACTGATATTTCAGGGTTTACAGTGGAAACTGTCTCTCAATTGAGAAGATTGTGCTTCCGTAGAGATATTAAGTTAAAAGTAGTGAAAAATACTTTGCTTAAAAAAGCTATGGAGCAATCTACTATAGATTATTCTGAGATTTTTCCTGTTCTAAAAGGAGAAACATCCATAATGCTTTCTAATACCGGAAATGCACCCGCAAAATTAATTAAAGAGTTTAGAGCAAAAAATAAAAAACCTTTAGTTAAAGCAGCATTTATCGAAGGAACAGCCTATTTGGGTGATGATCAATTAGAAACCTTATGTAATATCAAATCACGTGAAGAATTAATCGGTGATATTGTAGGATTACTTCAGTCTCCTGCGAAAAATGTTATTTCTGCTCTTCAATCGGGTGGAGCAACTATCGCTGGAGTTGTTAAAACATTATCTGAAAGATAAAATAAAATTAATTAAAAATTAGTAAAAAACCAATTTAAAAAATAATCATTATGGCAGATTTGAAAGCATTTGCAGAACAACTAGTTAATTTAACAGTTAAAGAGGTTAACGAATTAGCTACAATATTAAAAGAGGAGTACGGAATTGAGCCCGCAGCAGCAGCTGTGGTAGCTGGTCCTGCAGCAGCAGCAGCAGGAGAAGCTGTTGAAGAAAAAACTGAATTTGATGTAATTCTTAAAGCAGCTGGTCCTAATAAATTAGCAGTAGTTAAGTTAGTGAAAGAATTAACTAGCATGGGATTAAAAGAATCTAAAGAATTAGTTGATGCTGCTCCTAAAGCATTAAAAGAAGGCGTTTCTAAAGAAGAAGCTGAAGGTTTGAAAAAATCTTTAGAAGAAGCCGGAGCAGAAGTAGAGGTAAAATAGATTTTACTTTATGTAAGAAAAAAAGTACAACTTCCACTTCGGTGGAAGTATGTACTTGTTTCTTATATTGTTTGTTCTTTTTTTACTCTCCTTTTTTCTCCTATATTCTTCTCAAATAGTTCTTAATAAAATCCCCCAAAAAAATAACCTTAAATCAAATCGCTTTGGATACATTCAAACAGAGACATAGTTTTTCATCCACAAAATCAATCGATTATCCCGATTTTTTGGATATTCAAATCAAGTCGTTTCACGATTTTTTTCAAATAGATACAGATGCAGAACGAAGACATCAAGAGGGATTGTTTAAAGTTTTTTCTGAAAACTTCCCCATAGTTGATGCCAGAAATAGTTTTGTTCTGGAATTGGTAGACTATACAATTGATGGTCCCAGATATACCATTGATGAATGTCTTGAAAGAGGACTAACCTATAGTGTCCCACTTAAAGCAAGAATGAAATTGTCTTGTAACGATCTGGATCATGAAGATTTTGAAACAAAAATCGAAGATGTTTATCTTGGAATGATTCCCTATATGACCCCTAAAGGAACCTTTATTATTAATGGTGCTGAAAGGGTTGTAGTGTCTCAATTACATAGATCCCCAGGTGTGTTTTTTGGATCCTCATATCACAATAATGGATCGCAATTGTATTCTGCAAGAATTATTCCTTTTAAGGGATCCTGGATGGAGTTCACTACAGATATCAATAACGTAATGTATGCGTATATTGATAGAAAAAAGAAATTACCCGTTACTACACTTCTCCGCGCAATTGGGTACGAAACTGATAAAGATATTTTGGATATCTTTAATATCGCTGAAGAGGTTAAAGTAACAAAAACCAATCTGAAAAAACATATTGGTAAAAAGTTTGCCGCCAGAGTAGTTAAAGTCAGAAATGAAGACTTTGTGGACGGTGAAACCGGTGAAGTGTTCAATATTGAACGTACAGAATTAATTATTGATAGAGAGGTGATCTTTGAAGAATCTCATATCAGTAAGATTATTGACGCAAATATAAAAACGGTACTTTTCCACCGAGAAGATACAAAATTAGATTATTCCGTTATATTCAATACTTTACAGAAAGACCCTGCAAACTCAGAAAAGCAGGCTATTGAATATATTTATCTGCAATTGAGAAATACAGCAGCCCCTGATGAGGAAGCAGCCCGTTCTGCATTGGAAAGATTGTTCTTCTCCGACAAAAGATATGATTTGGGAGAAGTGGGGAGATACAGAATTAATAAAAAATTAAATCTAAATATCCCTATTGAAACGGGAATCCTTACAAAAGAAGATATTATTTCAATTATTAACTATTTGATTGAATTAATGAATTCTAAAACGGATGTGGATGATATTGACCACTTAAGTAATAGAAGAGTAAGAACCGTCGGGGAACAATTATATAATCAGTTTTCAGTTGGATTGTCCAGAATGGTGAGAACAATCCGTGAAAAAATGAATGTAAGAGATAATGAAGTGTTTTCACCCGTTGACTTGATTAACGCAAAAACACTCTCTTCAGTAATTAACTCCTTTTTTGGAACAAATCAACTTTCTCAGTTTATGGATCAAACAAATCCACTTTCTGAGATTACACATAAAAGAAGAATTTCAGCTTTAGGACCCGGAGGATTATCAAGAGAAAGAGCCGGTTTTGAGGTGCGTGACGTACACTATACTCACTACGGACGACTTTGTACTATTGAAACACCAGAAGGACCTAATATTGGTTTAATCTCTTCACTCTGCGTTTTCGCAACTATCAATACGCTGGGATTTATTGAGACCCCATATAGAAAAGTTGTGGATGGAATTGTTCAATATGATGAAGAACCAATCTATTTAACAGCTGAAGAGGAAGAGACTCAAATTATTGCACAAGCTACTTCAGCTGACCCGGAATCAGGAGTTCTACCTGATCGTCTAAAAGTTAGATATGTTGCGGATTATCCAATTGTTGATAAAGAGGAGGTGAATTTAATTGATATCGCTCCAAATCAAATTGCATCAATTGCTGCCTCTTTAATTCCGTTTTTGGAAAATGATGACGCAAACCGTGCTTTGATGGGATCTAACATGATGAGACAGGCAGTACCACTTTTGGTTCCTGAAAGACCTATCGTTGGAACCGGACTTGAAAAACAAGTGGCTATAGATTCCAGAGCGTTGTTGGTTGCAGAAGCTGATGGTGTAGTACAATATGTAGATGCACAAAAAATCACAATCAAATATGAATATACAGAAATAGAAGAATTGATAAGTTTTGATTCAAATATTAAAACCTATCAATTGCAGAAATTCAAAAGAACTAACCAAAACTCCTGTATTAACATCAAACCGGTAGTAAAAAAAGGTCAAAAAGTTAAAAAAGGAGATGTGTTGACAGAAGGATATGCGACTAAGGACGGAGAATTGGCATTGGGAAGAAATATGATGGTGGCATTCATGCCTTGGAAAGGATATAACTTTGAGGATGCAATTGTTATTTCTGAAAAAGTAGTGAAAGACGATATTTTCACTTCTATTCATATTGAAGAGTTTACATTGGAAGTTAGAGATACGAAAAGAGGTATCGAAGAGTTAACCAATGACATTCCCAATGTGTCCAATGAAGCAACGAAGGATTTAGGCGAGGATGGATTGATCCGTATTGGAGCAGAAGTGAATGAAGGGGATATATTGATTGGAAAAATTACTCCTAAAGGGGAATCATATCCAACTCCTGAGGAAAAATTGTTAAGAGCAATCTTTGGAGATAAAGCCGGAGATGTTAAAGATGCTTCACTCAAAGCACCTCCTTCAATGAAAGGGGTTGTGATTGACACAAAATCAATGTCCAGAATAACAAAGGATAGAAAAGCAAGAGCTAAAGAAAAAGATATTATTTCCGAAATTGACGAAAGATGCAATAAACGATTGGCTGAATTAAAAGAACAGTTGGTTCAAAAATTGTATCGCGTATTAGATGGAAAGATATCTCAAAATATACAGAATATAGAAAAGAATACGGTGATATCTAAAGGATCAAAGTTTTCTCAAAAATTACTACATTCTGTTGATTACTCAGTTGTTACCGTATCTAAATGGACTAATGATGCAAAATTAAATGTTAACGTTGCTGAAATTATTCGTAACTATCTCATAAAAGAAAGAGAAATTAAAGCAATGTTTACTCGTGAGAGATTTGATGCCATGATTGGAAGTGAACTTCCAACGGGAATTGTTCAAATGGCTAAGGTATATGTAGCATCTAAGAGAAAATTAAAAGTTGGAGATAAAATGGCGGGTCGTCATGGAAATAAAGGTATTGTGGCTCGTATCGTAAGAGAAGAGGATATGCCTTTCCTTGAAGATGGACGTCCGGTCGATATCGTACTCAACCCTCTTGGAGTTCCTTCTCGTATGAACCTGGGACAGGTATATGAAACTGTTTTGGGATGGGCAGGAAAAGAGTTAGGACTTCATTTCTCAACTCCCATTTTTGATGGAGCAACAATTGAAGAAATTAATGAATTGATGGTTCAGGCAAACCTCCCATTAAATGGTAGTACACAACTATATGATGGAGGAACAGGTAATAAATTCCACCAAAAAGTAACTGTGGGATATATCTACATGTTAAAATTGCACCATATGGTTGATGACAAAATGCACGCACGGTCAATTGGACCATACTCCTTAATTACACAACAACCTCTTGGTGGTAAAGCACAATTTGGAGGTCAGCGTTTTGGGGAAATGGAAGTTTGGGCAATTGAAGCATTTGGTGCTGCAAATGTTCTTCAAGAGATACTAACAATCAAATCAGATGATGTGGTTGGAAGATCTAAAGCATATGAAGCAATAGTAAAAGGCGAGAATATGCCTACTCCAAGATTGCCGGAATCATTTAATGTTCTTGTTAATGAACTTCGTGGTTTGGCTCTAGATGTAAAATTTGATTAATGACTTTAAAATTATAATAATTTATGGCTCTCAGAAAAGAAACAAATACCAGAAAAGAGTTTTCAAGTATAACCATAAGTCTTGCTTCTCCTGAATTGATCCTAGAACAATCTTTTGGAGAAGTTACAAAGCCTGAAACCATTAATTATAGAACATACAAACCAGAAAGAGATGGTTTGTTTTGTGAGAAAATTTTTGGACCTGTAAAAGATTGGGAATGCCATTGTGGAAAATATAAACGAATCAGATACAAAGGTATTGTATGTGATCGTTGTGGCGTTGAAGTGACAGAAAGAAAGGTTAGAAGAGAAAGAATGGGACATATCCAACTGGTAGTTCCCGTAGCTCATATCTGGTTTTTTAAATCACTTCCTAATAAAATCGGAGCTTTGTTAGGTCTTACCTCTAAGCAAATTGATGCAGTAGTGTACTATGAAAAGTTTATTATTGTTCAACCCGGTGTATTGGAAAGTGAAACTGTTCAAAAAGGTATGTTGATCTCAGAAGAAGAATACTTTGAGTTTTTAGATCAATTACCACCCGAAAATAGAATGTTGGAAGATAGTGATCCGGATAAATTTATTGCTAAAATGGGAGCAGAAGGGTTGAATGATCTGCTTACTAATCTTGATTTGGACCAAACATCATATGAACTCAGACACAGGGCAAATAATGAGACATCTCAACAAAGAAAAAATGATATTCTAAAAAGATTGCACGTTTTTGAAGCATTTAGAGATAGTCGTAGAAGAGCAGAGAATAAACCGGAATGGATGATTGTTAAAATTGTTCCCGTTATTCCACCTGATTTGAGACCATTGGTACCACTAGATGGAGGACGTTTTGCAACTTCTGACTTGAATGATCTTTACAGAAGAGTGATCATAAGAAATAATCGTTTGAAACGATTGATTGAGATCAAAGCTCCTGATGTAATTATGCGTAATGAAAAGAGAATGCTTCAAGAAGCAGTTGATTCATTATTTGATAACTCAAGAAAAGCAAGTGCGGTTAAAACTGAATCTAATCGTGCTCTTAAATCACTCTCTGACAGTTTGAAAGGAAAACAAGGAAGGTTCCGTCAGAACTTGTTGGGAAAGAGAGTTGACTATTCTGGTCGTTCTGTTATTGTTGTAGGACCTGAATTGAACTTGAATGAGTGCGGACTACCAAAAGATATGGCAGCCGAGCTCTATAAACCGTTTATTATTAGAAAGATTCTGGAGAGAGGAATAGTTAAAACTTTAAAATCAGCAAGAAAGATTGTTGATAGAAAAGATCCGGTAGTATGGGAAATTTTGGAGAATATTATGAAAGGACACCCAGTGTTGTTGAACCGTGCTCCTACACTTCACAGACTGGGTATTCAAGCTTTCCAACCTCGCTTGGTAGAAGGGAAAGCAATCCGTCTTCACCCACTTTCTTGTACAGCATTTAATGCTGACTTTGACGGGGACCAAATGGCAGTTCACTTACCATTGGGTAATGCGGCTATTATGGAAGCTCAAATGTTGATGCTTGCATCGCATAACATTTTGAACCCCGCAAATGGAGCACCTGTTACAGTTCCTTCTCAAGATATGGTTTTGGGACTTTACTATATTACCAAAGAGTTAAGATCTACTGAAACTGAAAAAGTTCAGGGAGAAGGCGCTACTTTCTACTCACCTGAAGAAGTAATTATTGCCTATAATGAAAGAAAAATTCACCTTAATGCAATTATTAATTGTAGAGTGGATTTGAAGGGTGATGGAGAAATGGTAAGAGTAGAAACAACAGTAGGAAGAGTGATTTTTAACCAATTAGTTCCAAAAGGTCATAGGTTTATAAATGAACTTCTTACCAAAAAGTCATTGAGAGATATTATTGGATCGATTCTTAATAAGTTTGGAAACGCTGTTACTACTCAGTTTTTAGATGATATTATGGATCTTGGATTTAGGATGGCTTTCGAAGGAGGTTTGTCTTTTAATCTGGGGGATGTTATTATACCAGTTGAAAAGAGAGTCCTCATAGAGGAAGCTAATGCTCAAATCGAAGAAATTACATCGGATTATAACATGGGTTGGATTACCAATAATGAGCGTTATAATCAGGTAATTGACGTATGGACTCACACCAACGCTAAATTGGGAAGTATTTTGATCGATCAAATTGCTCAGGATAGACAAGGGTTTAACCCTGTGCACATGATGAGACACTCTGGTGCGAGAGGATCTGCTGAACAGGTACGTCAGTTGTCAGGTATGCGTGGTTTGATGGCAAAACCTACTAAAACAAGTGCAGGTGGTGGTGAGATTATCGAAAACCCAATTTTGTCAAACTTTAAAGAAGGATTGTCAGTATTGGAGTACTTTATCTCAACTCACGGTGCTAGAAAAGGTTTGGCGGATACAGCGCTTAAGACTGCGGATGCAGGTTATTTAACCCGTCGTCTGGTAGACGTTTCTCATGACGTGATTATTACTGAAGAGGATTGTGGTACATTGAGAGGAATGACGATTACAGCGCTGAAAAAAAATGAAGAGATTGTTGAAACAATCGCTGAGCGTTTGTTGGGACGTGTTACATTACATGATGTTTATGATCCTCAAAGCGGTAATTTGATAGCCAAAGCAGGTACAGAACTGGATGAGGAAGCTTGTGCATTAATTGGGCAAACTTCTATTGAAGAGGTTGAAATCAGATCTGTCCCAACTTGTGAATCCAAGCAAGGAGTTTGTCAAAAGTGCTATGGACGAAATCTGGCAACCGGAAAGATGGTGCAAATTGGAGAAGCTGTCGGAGTGATCGCAGCCCAATCGATTGGAGAACCGGGAACTCAGTTGACTCTGCGTACGTTCCACGTCGGAGGGGTTGCTGCTAATATTGCAACAGATAGTAAGATTATCTCAAAATATGACGGAGTTTTGAGTATTGATGAACTACGTGCTCTTGAGAAAATAGATGAAAATGGAAAAACTTTCTATAAGGTGATAGGTCGTTCGGCTGAAATGAAAGTGATAGACAAAAAAACAGGTATCGCTTTGTCGTCTTCCCATATTCCTTATGGTGCTAATCTCTATTTTAAACATTCGGATGATGTGTCAAAAGGAGATTTGATTGCAGAGTGGGATCCATATAATGCTCTGATTATTACGGATATAGATGGTATTGTTCAATATCATGATATTACTGAAGGTGTTACTTATCGTATTGAAGTAGATGAGCAATCTAATATCCATGATAAAGTGATTATTGAAAGTCGTATCAAGTCTAAAAATCCAAGTATTCAGATTGTAAGTGAAGAAGGAGATGTGTTGAAGAGTTTCGATATACCTGTGGGTGCAAGATTATCTGTTGAAAATCAAGAATGGGTTAAATCAGGGGATATTTTGGTTAAAATACCTCGTTCCTTCGGAAAATCCGGTGACATTACCGGAGGTTTACCACGTGTAACAGAATTGTTTGAGGCACGTAATCCATCAGATCCGGCTGTAGTTTCTGAAATAGATGGTGTTGTGAGCTTTGAGAAAAAATTGAAACGTGGAAATCGTGTTATCAAAGTAACATCGAAAACAGGTGAAGAAAAAACTTATTTGATTCCGATTTCAAAACAGATCCTGGCTCAGGAAAATGACTTCGTTAAGGCTGGAACTCCACTTTCAGAAGGTGTTCTCACACCGGTTGATATCTTGAATGTGAAAGGACCGATGAAAGTTCAGGAATATATAGTGAACGAAATTCAGGAAGTTTATCGTTCCCAAGGTGTGAAGATTAATGACAAGCACTTTGAAGTAATTGTCAGACAAATGATGAGAAAAGTGGAAATTGGAGATCCGGGAGATACTAAATTCTTGCAAGGAGAGCTAGTTAATAAGATTGATTTCCAAGAAGAAAATGATCAAATTTGGAAGAAAAAAGTAGTTGTTGATGCCGGAGATTCTACAGAGGTAAAAGAGGGGCAAATTATTTCAGCTAAAAAATGGCGTGATGAAAACTCAATTCTGAAAAGAAGAGACCTTAGACCAATTGAAATAAGAGATACTCAACCTGCTACAGGAAAACCAATTCTGCAAGGTATCACAAGAGCTTCTCTACAAACAAGAAGCTTTATCTCAGCTGCATCCTTCCAGGAAACAACTAAAGTATTAACCGATGCCGCTATTAATGCTAAAACTGATACCCTGCAAGGGATGAAAGAAAATGTAATTGTAGGACACTTAATTCCTGCGGGAACCGGTTTGGCAGAGTACCAAAATATTTTGGTTGGCTCAAAAGAAGAGTATGAAATATTAATGGTATCAAAAAAATAATAAAAATGGAAGAACAAAAAATTGATATTCATTTAACTGAAGAGGTAGCTCAAGGAGTTTATGCTAATGTGGCAATCATAACACACTCTCATGCCGAGTTTATTTTGGACTTCGTATCTATGATGCCGGGTCTCCCTAAGGGAACCGTAAGATCGAGAGTCATCATGACACCTCAAAATGCAAAAAGACTCATGGCTGCTTTAAATGAAAATATTCAAAAATTTGAACAAAATCACGGAAAAATCAATGAGAATACCCGTGAAGTATTACCTGTATTCGGCAGTTCCGGAGGAAAAGCATAATACAGAGTATTGAAATTAAAAGGGCTCCCATAAATTGAGAGCCCTTTTTTCATACCTTTTAATTTATAGGTTATCTATGATTTAAATTTTATATCTTTGCAGATTAAATCTGTAGGGAATGAAATCTTTGTTTAAAATTGTTTTGTTGACTTTGCTCACTTTGTTTACTGTGCAGATAACTCAGGCACAAGTGAAAAGAAATGTTAGGAAATTATGCGATAAAGCAGTAGAACAAATTGAAAAAAGAGAGTTTGAAAAAGCGATTCAAACTTTGAATAAAGCGATTAAGAAAGATTCAACCTTCCCGGAACTCTATATCAGACTAGGTGATGTATATAATTTTACCTTGGAATCTGAAAAATCAGCATTGGCGTACCATAAAGCAATTGCATTACTAGAAAAACCGGACCCCATTTTGTATATGTTCGCTGCCGATGAAGAACTGAAATCAGGGCAATATAAAGAAGCTTTGAGAGATTATCAGATTTTTATGCAGCAGTCTAAAAATAAAACTTTGTTGGAAGAGGTAGAAAAGAAAGTCAAACAGTGTGAATTTGGAGTTCAAGCTGTAAAAAATCCGGTCAATTTGACCCCTGTTAATATGGGAGGTGGAGTGAATTCTGAATGGGATGAGTATTTGGCTACCCTGACAGCTGATGAACAGGAACTCATCTTTACGGTCAAAAGACCCAGAGATGAAAAAACTATCTGCGCATTCTGTATTACAGAAGAAGATTTTTATTTTAGTTTGTTTGAAGATTCTGTTTGGAAACCAAGAAAACCACTGGGACCTCCCGTGAACTCTTCTTATAACGAAGGAGCACAAACCATCTCCCCGGATGGAAAATATCTCTTTTTTACATTGTGTAATGCGGAAAGTGGTTATGGAAGTTGCGACCTCTATTGGTCAAAAAGGGTAGGGGGGAAATGGTCCAGACCACGAAACTTTGGTGCACCTGTGAATACACCTGCCTGGGAATCACAACCTTCTATAGCACCGGATGGAAAAACAATCTATTTCGTGTCTAATAGAGAAGGGTCTATCGGAGGTACTGATATTTGGAAGACCGAGATGCTGGAGGAGGGACTTTTTTCAATTCCGGTTAATTTAGGACCCGTTATCAATACGGAATCGGAGGAGACAGCCCCATTTATTCACCCGGATGGAACAACACTCTATTTTGTATCCGATGGACATATTGGCATGGGAGGTAGAGACCTCTTTTTCTCTACACTGCTTGCAGATGGGTCATGGAGTACTCCTCTCAATATGGGTTACCCTATCAATACACATGCCGATGAATTGAGCATTTTTATTAATGCATCGGGAACCAGGGCTTATTATGCTTCAGATAAAGAAGGAGGTTTTGGGGGGATGGATATCTATTACTTTGAGCTAGATCATCACTTAAGACCCACGCCTGTTACCTATATGAAAGGACAAATTAAGGATGCTGATACCAGAGAGCCGATTGAAGCAGATATTGAAATGATAGACCTGGATCAAAATAAAGTGATCACTTCTACTCGCTCCGATCCTTTTACCGGTGAGTTTTTGGCATGTATTAGAACAGGAACCAATGTGATGCTCAATATTATGCATCCTTACTACCTTTTCTACTCGGAAAACTTCTATCTTAAAAAAATGGCATCGGAATTGGAACCAATTTTGAAAGATATTTATCTTCAAAAACCGGAAAAAGGAAACAGTTTAGTGTTGAACAATATATTCTTTGAATTTGATCAAAGTACTTTGAAACCTGAATCATTTGTAGAGTTAGATTATTTAGTTAGTTTTTTACAAAAAAATAGTAAGATTAGAATAGAAATTAGTGGACATACTGATAATCAAGGAGATGATGAATACAATATGAAGCTTTCCGTAGATAGAGCTAAGTCGGTTTTTGATTATATTGTCTCTAAAGGAATCGATCCTTCCAGAGTGGAATATCGTGGATATGGGGAATCCAAACCGATTGCTTCCAATGAAACTGAAGAGGGAAGGGCTCTGAATAGAAGAACTGAAATGATGATAATAGATAATAAATAATATGGAATTACTCAGTGTTCCCATTGAGGGGCTTGTACTTTTTAAACCACGTCTTTTTTTTGATGACAGAGGTTATTTTTTTGAATCATACCAACAGTTGAAATTGGAACAGTTTGGAATCAAACATCCTTTTGTTCAGGATAATCAATCTCGTTCTAAAAAAGGGGTGGTTCGTGGGTTGCATTTTCAAAAGCCTCCTTACGCACAAGCCAAATTAGTTCGTGTTGTACACGGAGAAATTTTAGATGTGGCAGTCGATTTAAGAAAAGAATCACCCACTTATGGAACCTATTTTGCAGTTCACCTATCTGCTGAAAATCTCTTGCAGTTTTATATTCCTGAAGGATTTGCTCACGGGTTTTCCGCTTTAGCCGAAGATACTATTGTTCAATATAAATGCTCTTCTTTTTATAATAAGGAAGCTGAAGGAACAATCATATATAACGATCCAACTTTAAATATTGACTGGAAAGTGGATTCTCCGATTGTTACTTTAAAAGACCTGGAAGGAGAGCAATTTAATAATTTTAAAACTCCTTTTTAACTATGACTACACTCGTTATTTTTGACCTGGATGGTACGCTATTGGATACATTAAAGGATCTCCAAATTTGTACAAATCATATTCTAAAACAACATGGATATCCGGAACATCCAATGGAAGATTATAAATATTTTGTAGGAAATGGGATTCCTAAGCTGATCTCCCGGGCTCTGCCCGATTCCGTAGAACCGGAAAAAGAACAACAGGTTTTGAAAGATTTTCTGGAATATTATGAGCTTCACAAAGAGGACTATACACAACCCTATCCCGGAATTGTAGCACTTTTGGAATATTTACAAGAACATCAGATTGCTGTTGCGGTAGCTTCTAATAAAATTCAATCTGCTATAGCTCCATTGATGGAAACCTATTTCCCTCAGATTCGGTTTCAGGCAGCTCTCGGAAGCAGAAAGGGGGTTCCCAATAAACCAGATCCACAAATAGTTGAAGATATATTATCTGTTTCCCCCCATGATAAAAAGAATGTAATCTATGTGGGAGATACCTCTGTTGATATGCAAACAGCTAAAAATGCCGGATTGACTGCCGTAGGTGCTTTGTGGGGTTTTAGAACCCGTGAAGAATTGGAACAGTCGGGTGCAGATCATATTATTGAAACACCTGACCAATTGATTCATTTACTTTGATCGAACAACGACCTGAAATGTAGTCCTGTCCTTCTGTTCAACAAATATTTTTCTCTTTCCGAATACTTCATCAAAAGTGTTCTCTTCGTAGTGGCGCAGTGTGATTAATTCCACTTTCTCATTGTACTTTATCCTGTACTTTTTAGAAAGTGTTCTAATCATTTTTCTGGTTTTACTCTTTTGATTATTGATACAAATAGAAAAACTTAAAGCAGAGTTTTGCATTAAATTGATCTTTACATGATATTGTGAAAGAGTTTGAAAAATTCCCGATAAATGGTTTACGGCAATGAAAGAGAAATCTTTAGGATAAAAAGAGATTAACACCTGATCTTCTTTAACAATATAGCAGGGCACATATTTTTCAGGGATTACATCAGCAATTAAAGTTCCCGGTTCGTTTGGACTTAAAAAAGGTTTCACATACAGCGGAATCTGCTTATTCTGAAGTGGTTTGATTGTTTTAGGATGAATCACCGTAGCTCCATAATAAGCCAACTCAATCGCCTCTTCGTAGGGTAGTTGATCAATTTTTACTACATTATCAAATCTTTTTGGATCTGCATTCAATAATCCGGGTACATCTTTCCAAATAGTAACCTCTTCAGCATTTAAAACGTAAGCAAATATAGCTGCTGAATAGTCGGATCCCTCTCTTCCTAAAGTAGTTGTACTTTTTTCAAAAGTCCCTCCAATAAATCCTTGTGTTATTTTGAGTGGTTCACTATAGGTTTGATAGGCTTCTAAAATCAAATTTTCAGTGGTTTCCCAATCTACCTGACCTTCACGAAAACGGTTGTCAGTACGAATCAAATGAGCAGCATTCAACAGGCGATTATGTATTCCTTCCCGGTTAAGAAACAGGGAGACAATGGTTGTGGAAAGATATTCTCCAAATGGAACAATTCTATCATATTCATAATCATAATGTTCAGAGGGTTTTTCTGTTAAAATAGCCTTTAACTGTTCCAATAACGGATCTATATGATCCGAAATATCAGATTGTGGAATATTTAATTCATGAATAATATCAAGGTGATATTGAGTTAATTGATTGAGAAGTATCGGGAGTTCATCGCTATGTTGAAGCCAGGCATCAAGGATTTTTTCCATTAAATTGGTTGTCTTTCCCATTGCGGAAATAACTACAGTAATGGGCTCATTTCCAAAAAGGAGAAGGATCTTTTTTAAATTCTTGACCCCGGAACTATCTTTAACGGAAGCTCCCCCAAATTTAAAAACTTTCATTACTATTCAGAGTATATGACTGCTAAAACTGTTTTCCCAACTTTGTCTAAACTGTTTTTGTCAATATGAGCAATATTATCCATCAATGTATGCCAGGTGGGATTAAATCCTGTACCTGTATAAATGTCCTGATGAACAATATTGACTGTGGGGATTTTAGCAATTCGGTTAATATATAAATGATCATCTATAATCGGATTTCCCGGTTGATTGATAAAAAGGTCACTAAATCCCAATTGGTGAGCAGTTCCCCATATTTTAGATACAATCGATTGAGCATAATGGGAGGAGTAACCTTCATGATAAAATTGTGCATCAGAAGCTCCAACCATATCTAACAAAATCCCATACTCTGCCCGGTATGAGTCCAAATGGGGGGATTGAGCCCAATATTGAGACCCAAGACACCACCAATCCCCATTAAGATCGCTACCTGTAGGAGGACCCCAATCTTCAGCATCAAAAAAGATAATATCAACACCTATATTGGGGTTTTTAATGGCGAGTTGTCTGGCAATCTCCAGTAAAACACCAACACCACTGGCTCCGTCGTTGGCTCCATCTATAGGTTTATCATGGTTAGCAGGATCCGGGTCATGGTCAGCGTAGGGTCTGGAATCCCAGTGTGCAGCTAAAAAGATTCTTTTTTCATGTTTCGGATTAAAACTCCCAATCATATTTTTAGCCCGAAGCTTAACCCCATTGTAAGTTGTCGTACTATATTCTTGAACATAAACAGTGTCACAATAGAGTTTTAAAGTTTGAGTTAAATAATCGGCACATTGAGCATGCGCTTCACTATTGGGGACACGGGGTCCAAAATCAACCTGGACTTGAACAAAATGGAAAGCGGAGTCCGCATTAAAATCGGGCAGTACAACCTCAACTTCCGATGTAACATTATCTTTTTTTTCCTTTTTATCTCCACACGAAAACAAGATCAAAGCAACAACTCCAAGTAGAGCCCAATATTTATTCATATATTTCGATTTATTTATAGTACAGTGATAGTTCCTTTTTTCATTCTTTCAATTCCTTTATCGTCAGTATAGAACAGAATATATTGATAAGTAACATTAATCGGGGTCTTGCCACCAACTTCACCACACCATTTAAAGTTTTTGTCTGTAGTATAATAAACTGTTTCACCAAAACGATTGTGTACAGAAAAGTTTATACTGCTAATTAAGTTAGCAGAGTGAATTTCAATACAATCATTGATCCCATTATTGTCTGAAGGGGTGATAGCTGAAGGGATATATACGGGTGGATCACATGCCAGAATTTTAACAGAGTGAGATGCAGTACATCCATTATCATCCGTAATGGTAACACTGTATGTGCCATGCTTGGTAACTATGATATGATCACTGGTTTCTTCTGTGTTCCAAAAGTATTCCGGATTAGTTATATTGGAAATAGCCGTGAGTGTAGCAGTAAACTCTTCACAAAAATCCCCCGTTTGCTCAATTCTGACATGTGGTTTTTCAATAGTCAAGGTGACATTGATAATACTATCACAACCATTCCATGCCGCTCCCGGGAAAGTTACCTGATATGTTCCCTCAGCATGCCAGATGTATTGATCGTTAGGTCCCATGAGCGGATCTACAAAACTATAGGGAAGCTTCTCTTCACAGGTTGAAACCGCCATCTCCGAAGTACCAATTTCGCTGGGTCCAATTGTAATGGTATAGGTGGTATCAACATTACAGATACTGTCTGCGTCCCAAATTCTAAGATTTACGGTATAAGTGCCAATGTCATCGTAATAGTGAGTCGGATTAATTGCAGTAGAGGTGTTGTTATCACCGAAATCCCAAAGTACATATTCAATAGGCTGTGCCACATTTCCCCCATTGTTAATTTTGAAAATCTCGCTGGTGTTAGTAAATTGAACTTTATTATCACATTCATCAAAAACTTGTTCCCATTCAAAATTGGGGAAGAGGTCGTAGTAGTTTACTGTAGCATCGAAAACGAATGGAGCTCCTGTTTGGGAGTTCATTTCACAACGGAACTCGGTTTCACTTGTGTTTCGTATTCTGGTGAGGGTAGAGAATCCATCAGCAGTGGGTACATGCACATTGTTAACATACCATACGTAGTTTTCAAATCCACTAGGAGCTTTCAAAACTATATTATCATCACCGCATGCCTGCACATCAATAGTTCCATTCAGTCCATATCCGGTAAAGTAAGCATAGGTGTAGTGTGCTTCATAAATACATTCCGATGCAATAACACGAAGTCTGACAGTTTGTCCGATATAGTCTCGTAAATCAAATGCTAAACGCACCCAGTCAGCCCAAAAGTTATCAATATTCATTGACGCAGCGGGACAGATGTATTGAACGTCAAGAGGTTGACGACAAGGGTGAATCGCAGGGTACTGGCTTGTTTCCGGAATAATATAAAAAGTACTATGCTCATAATCACCCGTTACATAGTTTCCATTGGCATCAGTCATCTCAACTCTGAACAGCGCATTTTCAGACATATCGTGCCAGGGAACAGATTGAGTAACAAAAGAAAACCAAAAAACAAGTACATTTTGTGATTCCGTAGGGATAAAATAGTAGGTTGCTACAGCATTGGCACAGGGATAAGATCCCGGATTGTTATCATTTAACTTCATTACCCTGGGAACTCCATAATTCAATGTATCCCAGTCTTGTATATTAGGAAATGTACTTAAATATGCACCAGGGGCACCTGCAATACAAGCTAATGGATCAATGGCTGGTGTTGTAATGATTAAGTGTGAACTGGGAGATACAAATCCTGGATTTTGTGATCCAAGATTGAGTGGCACACAAGATGTTGTAGATCTTTCCAGTCCGGAAGTTCCATATGAAAGTTGACAGTAAGTACTTGTGTTTAACTCTTGTAATGTTGCCGGAACCAAAACAGGGATTCCTTGATAAGGAACAATCCCAGGGGGTACTTGAGCTGAAACCGGGTTAAAGAAATTAACAACAATCAATAAAGAAAAAATAGTTACTGATTTAATGATTTGCCAAATGTTGCGATTTTCCATGGTTCTAATTATTTGTGTACAAAAATACGTTTTTTTAATGATATAATTCATCAGTATAGACGATATTTTGGGCCTTAACGTTGCCCGGAAAATTGATTTCGGATTTTGAATTTCGGATTTTGAATTTAAAATTCTGATAATCAGTATATTATATTTTAGAAAAATATAAATTTTTCGTAATTCGTAATTGAATTTATGTCCGCTTTCTTTGAGTAGATACTACTAATTTGAGGTCAGATCTATGTAATTGGAAATCATTAAGGATGAAGGATTGATTTGCTCTCCCTTGATTTGAAAAAGAACAGCTCCATTGCGATTGATACTTGCCGGCAAATCGGAAAGAGAGGAGTATTGATCAGCAAAAATAACACCATGATGTTGAATTTGATCCAATTTTTTAGCTTCAATTGAATAGCTAAATTGCTTGTAAGGAGATAGATAGCCAACTTTGATACTGTCAACTCTATTTTGATTGAAGTCAGCATGTAAGTTTTCTCCCGGTAAAAATGCTACAATCAGGCAAGCATCACCCGTTTTATGAGTTTGGAAAAAATGGCAAATAGCAACAGTTCCCTGATTCAATTTATGTGATTCATAAAATGTGTCATAATCATTATACTGATCAATCAAAACTCCATTTTTACGTTGAATATATGCATCGAAAGGGGAACTTTGTAAAGTAACCCGTTTGCAAAAATGGGAACCTGTATCATGCAGCTTCTCTACATAAATAGGAATTCCATTGGGAATCTGATCTTTAGTAAACAGGGCATCAATCAGCTTAAATCGGACTTGTGAAACGCGCATATCATCCGTAACCCGCTCATTGGTAAACTGAGCAAAAAGAGTGCTGATTACCAAAAAAATATAAATAATAAGTTGGATGCTTTTCTTTGCATTTGTATTCTTTATATGTTGATCCACAATGAGATACAATACAATAAGAGCCACTAAAACGGCGAAAAAGCTGAAAGAAGTAGTGATGTAGGTTTTAGGCTGTAAAAGGATATATTTTTCAGAAACAGAGATCAAAAGATGAGGTAATACAATAAAAAGAAGTGCAATCAGAAAGTATTGAATCAACTTTTTGATTTCATATCTGGGAGTTTCCAAACCATGAATCAAGTAAATTACAAGCGCAACTAATGCCCCTTTAATATACGCTACAGCAGGGATATTTTTAAAAATAATCGCTAAATAGCTATTTCCGGCAGTTTCACTCAAAGCGTAGTCAATAAAGAACTTTTTATACTCAAAAAAAGGTGCTAACGGCAAACTGTTACTACTCAATCTCCACAACGTTTTTCCCATTTCAGCCCAACTCAAAGCATTGCTGATTTGGTTCCCGTCATATCCTCTTTCCTGCGAGAAATAATATGCGGCATATACAACCAAATAGAGAATTCCCACAATCAGATAGGGTGCCCATGATTTTATAAATTGTTTTCTTTTTTCTTTTTGATTTAAAAAAATAGGGGGGAAGCGAAAGCATAGCAGCACCAAAAAGAGTAGCTGGTAAATCAGAAATACCTCATAGAAAAGGGTTGCCATACCCAAAAAAAGTGCAGACCCAATAAGATGTTTATAACTGCCCGATTCTGTATAGCGGTAATAAAAGTGAAAACTGATAAACAGTAGCGATAAAGAAAGGGTGAAATAGAGCGGATAAGCGGTAATAGCAGAATGTTTGGCAAAAAAGATTAAAAAGATATTCGCAAAAAGAACACTCCAATAAGTGATGGTTTTACTTTTTGTGACTCGTTTTATCAGCGAAAAGAAAAGACAAAAAGTTAAAATAATGGGACCAATAAAGAAAAACAGATAGTAAATCCTGGAGTCAACCAGGTAGGGAATACTGTAAATCCATTTCACCAGATAGAAATAGAATCTACCGGTACCCTGGGCATATAATTGTGCATCAGCAAACCATCTTGATGGAGAAGCTGTGATGAAATATTCTAAATCGTCACCCGTGACAAAGCCGATCCTTAGCAGTGGATACAACGTAATACCACTCAATAGCAAAAGAAGCCATTGTATCACACGATCCCGATCAAAGTGGAGACTCATATAGCTACTCCTTGTCATTCTCATCTTGAAATCCTTTTGTTTCTTCAATTAAATAGTGGGGTCTTCCTTTGGCTTCATCAAAAAGATGTCCGATATATTCTCCAATAATACCTATAACAATAAAGTTGACACAGAATAAAGCACTAATCAAAATCACCAGTGTTGTGTAGCCACTTACCGGTTTGTCAATAAACCACATGATTAAAGAATAGATGGCGACAATAAAACTCAATAATCCTGAAATTAACCCACTCCATAAACCTAACTTGAGAGGTGCTTTGGATAAGGTAGATATGGCTGAAAAAGAGAGAGAAAGAAGTTTGAAAAAAGAGTATTTACTCTTTCCGGCTACTCTTTTAGGGGCACTGAAAGGAATTGTAGTTCTTTGATAGCCAATAATTTGTATAAACCCACGAATAAAACGGGTTCTTTCTCTATAATGATTTTTAAGGATATGAACCACTTTTCTGGAAATCAGAAAAAAATCGGAAGCATTAGGCTCCAGTTGGGCACGCATGATCTTGTTTGTGATGGAATAGAAAAATCGGGAAGTGATACTGCGGAACCAACCTCCATCATTCCGGTCAGTACGAACCATATTGATGATCTCAAACCCTTCCAGGTACTTTTCCCACATGGCATGAATGCAGGTCGGAGGATGTTGTAAATCAGCATCCATACAGATGGCTGCATCACCGTTACAATGATCAATTCCCGCCAACATGGCCGCTTCATGACCAAAATTACGGGAAAAAGAGATAATGCGAATCCTTGAATCATGTTCCTGTAATTGATGTAGAACAGATAAACTACTGTCGCTGCTGCCATCATTGATAAACAGGATCTCTGCTTCAACAGGAAGAGAAGTTAACTCATGCTCTAATTGTGTGTAAAAGGGGAGCAATGAGTCCTCTTCGTTGTATACAGAAACAATAATGGATAATTTTTGCATATTGATTTATTGATATTCATTGTATAATAACCAGCGAGCATCATTGCGTAGTGCATTTCGATATGGAATTTTCTGTTCATCGGCCTTTTGTTCTATCATTTTTACAGCATTTTGATTTCTTTGTAGCTGTTTCATGATCCTTTTAACCCATGCTCTTTCATAGTGCGAAGGAATTTGACCTAGTTTGAGCAGAGGGACTCCATGAATAATTTGATTGCTGATAGATATCGATTGAGGTATGATTTGGCACCCCCTTAATTTTATTATTCCAGAAGAAGGTTTATTTAAAAAAAGAAGATTGGCATGGTGAAAATTACCGTAGTGGGTGATAGGATTATCATTAATAAAAAGATCACATATTGAATCTGTTGCAGCTTGGATAGAGAATTTCTTGTAGGCTGAAAGGTAGCTTACGATGAGCGAGTCACAGCGGTTATTTTCAAACTGTTCTTGAAGTTGTGTCCCCAATAATGGCACAATTAAGATTTGGGAATCTCCCATTTTGCTGTTCTGAGAATGATACATCAGGTACACTAAACGCTCCTGATCTTTATATTGGTTATAAAACTCTTTATAATGTGAGCATGCTTTAATCTCCAGTCCACATATTTCCTTAGCAAAATTATGAAATTGTTCTGACTGTCTAGTAATGGGATGTGTAAAATGGGATCCGGTATAGTGCAACTGCTCAGTATAAACTGGTGATCCGTTTTGAATATACTCAGGGTTAAACAAAGTTTTCAAGTGGGTTAATCGTTTTTCTCCGACTGCTAAATCGTCCGTAACTCTTTCATTGACAAACTGAATACTTAATGTAGAAATGAAAATAAAAAGAGTTAGAAAAAAAAGCACTAACCTGTTTCTCCATTTATTCACTACTCCCCATTGTATAAGTAATGTAATGATGGAAAAAATAAAAAGAACCATTGCAAAAAAAGAAAAAAAAGTAGTTACATAGCCGGTTTGAATGAATGTGGAGTATTTTTCTGAAATGGCTAGCGGAAGATGAGGTGCAATGATAAAAAATAGTGAAATGAGAGCCAGAAACAGTAGACGTTTTTTATCCATTTTTATCGGAACTCTTCGGATAAGGATGAAAAATAGAACGGCTGCAATGATTGCTTTTACATATGCAGTCATACTCGCCTCAGAAAAGAGCATTGTGTATACGTTAAAAGATTGATTATATTGAGAGGAAGATTCTGTAATAAAAAATTGGTAATCAAAAAAGGTCGAGAAGGGGAAGCTATATAGTGTCATGGTTGTCAAAGCCTGAATAAAAAGCGAGAAGTCGAATTCAGAAGGGAGACTATTGCCCTCATATTGGGAAGGAGTTGATTTTAAAAAGAGGTAATAGGTGGTTAAGTAAAGTATTCCAAAAAAAATGAATGGAGTAAGCTCTTTATATAAAAGCACTCTTTTTTTCTTTTCTTTAAGTGAACTCCAAGAATAGCGATAGATGATAAATATAAAAATTAAAAAATAGTAAATTAAGTATGATTCGTAAAAAAGAGTGGCTATTCCAAACAGAAGTGCTGCAATCAGTAGGAAATAATAGCGATTTTTATAAATATAGGAATGTAGTACATGAAGCGATCCAAGGATTAAAGAGAAAGAAAATGAGAAATAAAAGGGGTAAGCAGCTGTGGCTGAATGTCCTCCCCAAATTTGGTAGAGTATGGTAATTAATAGTGCTGTGAATAGCGTAGCAAACTGGTTTTGAAATATGCGGTGAATCAAAGTGACAAAAAGGACAAAAGAGGTTAAGGTGGGAAGAATCAATAAAGTGTGAAAATAGATTTGATTATCAATCAGATAGGGTATTTTGTAAATCCATAGAACCAAAGTGAAGTAAAATCTTCTCTGGTATTGGGCAAAATTCATGGCATCTTCCCAAAAATGATCCCAGGACCAGATCATATATGCAAAGTCATCACCAGTTGCAATACCCACTCGACTAAGAGGATATAAAGCTATCAAACCTAGTAATGCTATAACTCCCCAAAAAAGTAAACGTTCCTCTTTTTTCATCTTTTTTTTGCAAAAGTACATTATTTTATGAAATATAATAGCACTTTTGAAGTTATTGATATAAAAGGAAATCGATTCTTTGAGACAGTTTCTAATATTTTTTATATTTGTTTTCTCCTGGTTTTGGAATCTACAAGCACAAGAGGGTGTGATTCCCAGGTATAAACAGGTTTTTGCCGATCGGGATACTGTTTTTCTGGATAGTTTGTCTATATTGCCCGGGTCACTAGTTATTGAGGGGGTTTCACCCTCTCAGTACAGTGTGGATTGTATTCACGGATACCTCTTTCTACATGATACAACTTTGTATGGAAAAACCTTGAACTGTCATTATAAACTATTTCATAAGAGTTTTGCTCATCGTGTTTATAATAAACCGATATCACTAATTCAGGAAAAGGGAAAGTTTTATAAGCCTGAGGAGTTGAACTTACCTGCCTCTTTTTTGCTTGATTATAGTTCAGAGTCCCAACTGGAGAGATCCGGGAGTATTACGAGAGGGGTAACCGTTGGGAATAATCAGGATTTTGTGTTAAACTCTTCGTTAAACTTACAAGTATCCGGTTACTTGGCGCCAGAAGTGGAGTTGAGGGCAAATATTACCGATAGAACACTCCCCATTCAACCAGAAGGGAACACAAGAACAATTCAAGAGTTTGATAAGATCTTTATTACATTGGATATTAAAAAGAAGTTGAAAGTTAAAGGGGGAGATATTGATATTGTTTCGCCGGAAAGCTATTTTTTGAAAATTGGGAAAAAGAACCTGGGATTGGAAATTGAAGCTCTGTTTTCGCTCAACAATAAGGGAACTGTAAAGACCAGAACGGGAGCGGGAATCTCCAAAGGGAAATATTACAAACAGAGAATAGTCCCTCAAAATGGAAGACAAGGTCCCTATAAACTGACCGGTAATGTGGGAGAGGGAACCATCACAGTGCTGTACGGGTCGGAAAGAGTGTATATTGACAATAGGTTGTTAACGAGAGGAAAAGATGAGGATTATGTAATTGATTATAATTTGGGGGAGATTATTTTCACCCCTAAAATATTAATAACTGGGGAAAAAGAAATCCACGTTGAATATGAGTATTCTGACTTAGCCTATTCTCGCTATACATTGCACACTTTTAATGAGATTGGACTCGGAGAGAAGGATCAATTTAAAGTTACTTTCAACTTTTTTCAGGAGGAGGATATGAAAAATAATTCCATCCAACCTCAGTTGACCGACAGCATGAAACTGATGATGAGTCAACTCTATAATGAAACAACACTGTTGTATCCCGGTGCTGTGTTGTCAAACTATTTTCCTGGAGAACCCCTTTATATTCAAGTAGATACAGTGGTTGATGGAACAACCTACACCATCTATCAGCAAAGTACAAATTCCGATGAGGTACTTTACCGGCTTAATTTTTCTTATCTCGGAGTGGGCAAAGGGAACTATAAATTGAATGTTGCTGCAACCAATGGGAGGGCTTTTGTGTGGGTTCCCCCCATGAATGGAATTCCACAAGGAGAATATGAACCGGTGATTCAGCTTCAAACGCCTCAACGATATCAGATCGGGACTTTAGGAGTACAATATAAAGGACTTAAACATTTTACAATTTCTTCAGAGTTTGTCTTTTCCAATCTGAATCAGAATCTGTTTTCAAATCGAGATTCCAATTCTCAAATCGGTATTGCTTACCATTTATTATTGCAATATAAAGATGAACTCTTTAAGCACAAAGAGGAGTCGAAAAGATGGATATTCAATAGCTTGCTCGGTTATGAAGTCAGAAGTGCACGTTTTTTACTTCTGGAGGAGAATCGTGATATTGAATTTAATAAGAATTACAATATTGATGATCAGACTACACGAAACAAAGCTTCTCAGATGGGAACCCTTGATCTTTCTTTATCCAATAAAAGAAATGGATCAATGCAATGGAAGTCGGAACTGTTTCAAGTTCAAAAACAACTTTTGGCATTGCGCAACGGCTTGAATACCAATCTGAAATGGAATCGACTTCGTTTGACTTCTCAGACTTCTCACCTCCTCAATCATGACCTCTTGATTCATAGCAATTTTTTCAGAACACAGACTCAACTATCGATGGTGAATAGAAAAACAGAATTGGGAATCTATGATCGTACAGAATTGAATCGTTTGACAGATCAGAAACAGGATACATTGGTAGGCAATAGCTACAGATATAATGAATTAGCACTTTTTTTCAAAAATAATGATACTTTGCAGTTTAAATATTTGCTACAGGTCAAAAATATTTTTGCTCATCGTGCGGTTCAAAACAAGTTTCTCAAAGAAAAAGAGGGTTATGAGTTTCAAACAGCTGCTGAGTATGCTCCTACCATAAAACAATCGATTAAAACCACTCTAACCTATAGAAATGAGCAGTTATTCGATTCTTTACAACAATCTTTTTTCGAGAATTTATTTGTTGGGGGCATTAATTATCTGGGTCGGTTTTTAAACAATGGCGTAATTTATCAAGCTAACTATGAGGCAGGGAGTGGCATGGAGCAGAAGAAAGTTTTCTCCTATTTGAAAGTGGCACCCGGTCAGGGAACGCATATCTGGAATGACTACAATAATAATGGGGTAGAGGAACTGGATGAGTTTGAAGTAGCAGTATTTCAAAATGAAGCAGATTACATTAGAATATGGATTCCCTCTCATGATTATTACAATACATATAATACGGAACTAACTCAGATGTTGCAAATCAGACCGAAGCAAATCTGGAGGAACCCAAAGAATCGATTTGTAAAAATAGTCACTCTCTTTTCAAATCATACTACCTTTAAAATTGGTCAAAAAACGCAAACTGACTCTTTTTTCTCAGCATTGAACCCTTTTAGCTTCTTAAAAGATGATGCCGATGTAGAAAATTGCGATTTTAACTTGAATAATCGTTTTCTGTTTCAATCCCCGTCACAAAAGTGGATTGGAGATTACATTTACAAACAACTGAACAATAAAAACAACTATTATTACGGTACTGAAACTGTTAATTTAAAGATGCATGAATGGAGTATCAGGTATAAAGTGACTCGATTTCTGATCTTAAAATCCGGTTATCAAGCAGCTGTTAAGGAGAATAGTTCACAGTTTTTTCACAACAAAAACTATACAATAGAAACCCATAATTTGAAATTGGAATCTCAAATTCAACATTCTGAAAAGATTAATTTGATACTTAAATACGATTATAAATTCAAAATTAATCTGGTAGGTAAAGAAGAGGTTTCAAGTCATGAAGTGGAAACAGAGTTTTATTATAGAATGGTTAAGAAAGGGATGCTGCAAATTAATTTAAAATATGCTTATCTTAAACCCAATCAGGATATAGTTGGAAATCTTGCCTATGAAATAATGGAAGGGCAAACCAAGGGAAGCAATTGGCTTTGGAGCGTTATATATCAGACAAAATTAGTCGATTATCTTTTCCTTGATTTACAATATAACGGCAGGAAAGGAGGTCAAAACAGGATGATACATACCGGCTCACTTCAAATTAAGTTTCTCTTTTAAAAACGAAATTTGGACTAAGTCTAAATAATGTACTTATATACTTAAAATACAGCCAAATATAATTGTCAACAATGAATTGTTAAAATCGGAAAGAAAAAAAAAAGAGTTTTGAAATTGAAAAATGGTTTGTGGGAGAGAAATTTTTATTATTTTTGAGGGTTAATATTTTTGCAAAAAATGATTGTGGTTGTAACATTTTTTCAAAATAGGAGTATACTAATTCTACACCAAATCTATTTTGAAAAAAGAAACATCTAAGTCATTGAATACAAAAAGGATAACAAAATTTGTTATGGTAAAACTAAGTTTGATGAGTATGAGAAAAAGCATTACTATTTTGTTTTTTGTATTGTTTGGTTTCTTTTCTGCCAATGCGCAACAAGATGCTCAATTTACTTTATTTCCGTGGGCACATTACTATTTTAATCCCGGGTCGGCAGGTGAACAACACAAGACATTATGCTTTACAGGGCTATTTCGTCAACAGTATATGGGTTACCGTGATGTGATTCCCGGTACTGACTCGGCATTGGGTACAGGTGGGCAACAAATTTTGTTTAATATGGAGTCCTATCTTAGAAAAATACGCGGTGGATTAGGTTTATCTTTAATTAAGGATAAGAATGGACAGTTTGAAAATATTGGACTTAGACTTGGGTATGCTTATAAATTGAATCTTCCTACGGGTAGATTGGGGATAGGTTTTCAATTAGGATTTCTTCAGCAATCACTTGTAGATGCGCAGTTTAGACCTATTCAAGAAGGTGACCCTATCATTGAAGCGCTGGTTAAAGATCCATTGATGAACTTTGACCTAAATTTTGGACTATTCTATAAAGCTAATAATTGGTATGCCGGTTTGGCAGCAACTCAATTATTGACTAACGTTCGAATCTCCGGGAATGAAAATTTAATGAATCTGGCAAGACATATATACATGCACGGAGGATATATTTATGCCGTACCTTTTGATCCGGCGTGGAGTATTGAACCTAACGTCATGCTGAAAACAGATTTAAGTATAGTTCAGCTTGATCTTTTGTTGATAGCACGCTACAATAATATATTATGGGGGGGACTGCATTATCGTCTTGATGATGCAGTGTCGGTTGTTTTTGGAGCAAAGCCCTTCTATGATGATCCGAACCCTTATTTAAAAGGATTGGATATGGGGATAGCGTATAGTTTTACTACGAGTCAACTCGGTAGATTTCAAGCTAATAGAAGTATGGGGGATATAGAGTTGGTGGTGAGGTACTGTTTTGATATTTTTAAGCCGGAATACTTCTCCGGATATGGATCAACAAGATATTTATATAAAAATCAGTACTAGTTATAAAATAAAAATTGAGAAATAAACGTTTTTGTACATATAATGGTGAACGACATGAAAAAATTAGCATTTGTATTATTACTCGCTTTATTAGTTACAGCTTGTAAAAATTCAGGAGATGGCCAGTTGGTAGGCGTGCAAGACAGACCAGAATTTAGCGATCTTACACCATACGGCATGGTATACGTTCCTGCAGGGCACTATACAATGGGAGTAGGTGATCAAGATGTTCCTTTCGCTTTAACCCACCAATCTAAAAGTGTGACTGTTTCTGCTTTTTGGATGGATGAAACCGAAATCACAAATAACGAGTATCGTCAGTTTGTGTATTGGGTGAGAGACTCCATTGCACACTGTCTGCTCGGGGATCTTGAAGAGGACGAAATTAGAGGAAAGTATGGTCACTATTTGAGATATACCAGAAAAACAGCATATGGCGATAATGAAGAGGGTTCTGTGATTGAACCTAAGTTAATCAATTGGAAAGAGGAAATCCCATGGGATACTAAAGACGAAGAAGAAATTGAAGCGTTGAGTCCTCTGTTTACCAAAATTAACACTAGATTCTATCACTATCGTCCGGGTGGACTTAATATCTCAAACCTTAATTTTGAATATTGGGTTATGGACTTAAGTGCATATCGCGATAGAGAGGATCCAACAATTCATGGTGCAGCTGTTAAAGAAGAAGAGGGTAGCGATTTGGGAGGTATTTATGCTAATCGTGGTAGTCACCTGAATGGCGGATTTGAAAGATTTATTAGAAAAGATGTGGTTAATATTTATCCGGATACCCTATGCTGGAATCATGACTATACCTATTCTTATAATGAACCGATGACCATGAACTACTTCTCTCATCCACAATATGACCATTATCCTGTTGTTGGAGTGAGCTGGAGACAAGCCAGAGCGTTTGTTTATTGGAGAACCCACATCAGACATGCCTATTTGAGTTCTCTTGATAATGCGGCTCATGAGCATGAGTTTAGATTACCTCTTGAAGCAGAATGGGAGTGGGGAGCAAGAGGAGGCTTACATGCCAATCCATATCCTTGGGGTGGTCCATATACTCAAAATGTAAATGGTTGTTTCTTGAGTAACTTTAAACCTCAAAGAGGAAATTATATCGCTGATGATAATATGTATCCTGCTATTGTAGCTCACTATCATCCTAATGACTTTGGTTTATTCGATATGTCAGGAAATGTAGCTGAGTGGTGTAATGATGCTTTCGATGAATCATCAGTAAATTTCACACATGATTTGAACCCAAGTTATAATTACTATGCTAAAAAGGGAGATTCTCCTGTTAAGAAAAGAAAAGTGGTTAGAGGTGGATCATGGAAAGATATTAGCTATTATACAACTGTTTACGCTAAAACGTACGAATATCAAGATACTTGTAAATCGTATGTTGGATTCCGTTGTGTGCAATCCTATATGGGAAGAAACAGAGGAGACAGTCAAAAGTCTGACTCACATGTATACTAAAAATTAAAAATTATTATAAATCAATCAATTAATTAATCATTAACTTTAAAAAGAAAACATTATGACACTTTATCAACTTGTAAGAAGTAAGGGTTGGAAGAACTTTATGTCTAAACTGTACGGATGGGGTGCAGCAGCAGTAATTATTGGAGCATTATTTAAAATTATTCACTGGCCTGGTGCTGACGTTATTTTGATTATAGGGATGTTTACAGAGGCAACTATTTTCTTCTTTTCTGCGTTTGAACCACTTCACGTTGAATACAACTGGGCTTTGGTTTATCCCGAATTAGCGGTGGGTCTTGATGAAGATGTTCCAACTAAAAAATCTAAAGCGAAAGAGTTGCCGAAAGGTAATGTTACTCAGCAATTAGATGCTATGTTGGAAGAAGCAAAAATTGGTCCGGAATTGATCGAAAGTTTAGCTGTTGGAATGAGAAACCTGTCAGAAAATGCAAAAAAATTATCCGGAGCTGCGGACGCAACTGCTGCAACAGATAACTACGTAAATAACCTTACCAAAGCAGGTGAATCGGCTCGTAACCTAACTCTTCAGTATGATAAGACTGCCTCTGCTCTATCTTCAGCTTTTGATGCACAATCTAAAAGTACAGAAGTGATCGTGGATAGCTATAAAAAGATGGAAGAAAGTGTCAAAGCATACGCTGATACCCTGAATTCTTCTTTGGACCAAACAATGAAATATAAAGAAGAGATGGATAAATTGACTAAGAGCGTTGCGCAAATTAGTAATATCTACGGAAATATGTTAGCCGCTATGGGGGGCACTAATAAATAATCTCAATCATCATAAAAAACTAAAAAATTTAAATTATTATTAACTAAAAAAGAAAAAAAACTGTATGGCTGCAACAAATTGTCCGGAAACCCCCCGGCAACGTATGATTGGGATGATGTATCTGGTTTATCTTGCTCTGCTTGCATTGAATGTATCGAAAGATGTCTTGGATGCATTTGCAGTAGTAGATGAGACTCTGGTGAACTCTACAGTGATTACCAATCAGAGTATATCAAGACTGGAACAAACTTTAGCTAAGGAAAAAGCATCTCAAGGGGCTGAAAAAGTTAAAGAAGCTGAACAGATGGTTACCATGATTATCAGAGAGTCTGATGCATTGGTAAAATATATAGAAGAAATTAAGTCAGAATTATTAATTACTGTTGACAATACTGATAAAAATCCTGATGGTACACCCAAAAAAGCTTCTGATATAAGATCAAAAGATAACATTAGCAAGGTTCATAAATTCATGTTTTCAGATGGTGACATGAAAACTGGTAGAGCAATTGACCTTAAGAATAAAATTATAGAATATAAGAAGAAATTACTCTCTGTAGTGGAGGAAAATAAGAAGAAAGAGTTTGACATTATTATCGGTTTGGATGTTGAGGGGAAAGATACTAAATATAGGAATAATGATAATAAAGAAGAATCTTGGGAAGTTCACTACTTTGCTAATCAAATTATGATAGCTGCTTATACTCTGTTGAATAAAACAATTGGAGAAGTGAGAAATGCTCAATCTACAATGATTAACTACGCTATCGGATCCACAACTGCGGATGACTTTAAGTTTAATACTATTCAGGCAAAAGCTATCCCGGTTTCTCAAATGGTTTTCCAGGGAGATAAATATTCAGCAGGTATCATTGTAGCTGCTTATGATGACAGACAAGAACCCGAAGTGTACTATAAAATGGGAGTTGACTCGTTGACTTCAGAAGAAGGTGCTACCCGCCTTGATGGTGAAGGTGGTTTAGTTCAACTGGATATTCCGGCAGGTGCAACAGGTGAACATAAATATGCCGGGTTTATCCGTGTTGTGACACCAGATGGCTCAAAAAGAGATTATCATTTTAAAAATAAATATACTGTGTTAAAACCTTCAGCTACCGTTGCTGCTGACAAGATGAATGTTTTCTATGCCGGTATTGAAAATCCCGTTTCAGTTAATGCTCCTGTAGCTCCTGAATATATTAATATCGATATAACAGGTGCCGGGGCTTCATATACTAAAACAGGACCGGGAACTTATAATATCACTGTTCCTCAGTCTTTGGCAAATAAAAACGTAATTGTAAATGTTAGAGCTAATCAGGGTGGAAAGACTACAACATTATGTGCTACCGAATTCCGTGTTAAACGTGTACCGGATCCGGTTGCCAAAGTGGGTGGTAGTTTAACAGGTGGTAGAGTTACTAAATCAGAATTGGCAACAAACCCATTTATTACCGCTGCTATGGCTCAGGATTTTGTTTATGACCTAAGATGGACTATTCAATCCTATCAGGTTACATTCATTGTCAGAGGAATGGAAGAAGCACCTATGACTATCCAAGGTGCTGCCTTTTCAGAGGCTTTGAAAACTAAAATTAGAAATGCTGCTCCCGGAACTCTTATTTTGTTCTCAGGAATTAGAGCAACCTCTCCGGCAGGAACGAGACAGCTCTTAGATATTGTGTTACGTGTTAGATAATTGATTAAATCTATAGAAATGAAAAAAATTGCCCTTATTATTACCGCACTTCTCTTTGTCGGAATTGCTTTCGCACAGGAGGATGGAAGTACTTTGGATCAACCAGTTCGAAGACCCGTTGAATATCCTTGGCAAAATATGGAAACAGATACCTTCTCTGTACCTGTTGCTCCCGTTTTTGTGAGGCATGCTGATGTAATGTATTATCACACAGTGTGGAGAATAATAGACTTAAGAGAGAAGAGAAATCATCCATACTATTTCCCAACATTGGCTCGCGGAACTTGGAAAAGTTTAGCTCAAACCATTTTCGATGCTATCGATATTGATAATACCGATAGAGCTAATCGTCTATCCGTGTACGATGATGAATTTTGTACCAGGGAAAAATCATTGGATGATATCAGAGCGACTTTGGCAGAGCCCAAAATGCAACATGAGCGTGATCCGGAAACTGGAGAAATTATCAACTCAATTCCATTTTTTGAACCATTTACAGCTGATCAAATTCTGTCTTATAGAATTAGAGAGGTTTGGTTTTTTGATAAACAACGCTCTGTGATGGAAGTGAGAATCCTCTCTATTGAACCTATTATAGAATATGTTAGAGAGGTCAATGTGGGTGATGGCGGGGGCAATGAAGAGGATAATATTCTTGGAGGTGAACCTATCACCAGAAGTGGAGGACATATTTTATGGGAGGAATTAAGACCTTACCTAAAACAACAAGAGATGTTTAATATCAAAAATAATGCAGCAAGAATCTCTTTTGATGATGCTATGACATGGAAAAGACAATTTGCAACTGTTATTTATCAGGAGCAAAATGTTTATGGTGATAGAGAAATCCAACAGTATATTAAAAATTCCAGAGATCAAAGAATCGAATCTGAAAGAATAAATGAAAAGATTAGAAACTTTGAACACGAATTGTGGGAGTTTTAATAGATCATTATAGTTAACATAAAAAGCTGTCCTGTAAGGATGGCTTTTTTTTGTATTTTTGCAAACCAATTCATTTTTTTAATCTCGAATTTGTATGGAATATCTATTTAATGAAATTGAAAATAAATGGCAATCTTACTGGGAAGAAAATGAGACCTTTAGAGTAAAAGTTGATCCTTCAAAACCTAAGTTTTATATATTGGATATGTTTCCCTATCCATCAGGGGCCGGACTACACGTTGGGCACCCTATGGGTTATATCGCAACGGATATATACGCAAGATATAAAATGCAGAAGGGTTATAATGTTTTGCATCCCATGGGATTTGATGCTTTTGGTCTTCCTGCTGAACAATATGCAATTCAAACAGGACAACATCCTGCTAAAACAACAGCTATTAATATTGAAAAATATAAAAAACAGCTTGATGATCTGGGTTTTTCCTACGATTGGAAACGCTCTTTTGCAACCTCTGATCCATCCTATTATAAATGGACGCAGTGGACCTTCATCCAGCTCTTTAATCACTATTTTTCTACTCAATCTCAAAAAGCGGAACCGATTAATCAGTTGATAGCATATTTTGAGAAAAACGGCTCAGAAGGAGTAAAAGCAGCTCAAACAGAGTCGCTCCATTTTAGTGCTGAAGAGTGGAATAATTACTCTGAAGAGGAAAAACAGTCAGTATTATTGAACTACAGATTAGCTTATCAAGCTGATACTTGGGTAAATTGGTGTCCCGGATTGGGAACTGTACTCGCCAATGATGAGGTAGTAAATGGTTATTCTGAAAGAGGTGGTTTTCCGGTTGAAAGAAAACTAATGAAACAGTGGATACTCAGAATCACTGCTTATGCTGAAAGATTGTTGCAAGGATTGGAAAAATTGGAATGGTCTGATTCGTTGAAAGAGATTCAAAGAAATTGGATCGGTAGAAGTGAAGGTGCTTTTATTCAATTTCAGATCGAAAATCACCCTCAAACATTAGATATCTTTACAACTCGTCCTGATACAATCTACGGTGTATCCTTTATGGTTTTGGCTCCTGAACATCAATTGATAGAGCAAATTGTTACGGAAGCTCAAAGGGAGGAAGTTGAAAAATATGTAACTTATGCAAAAAATCGCTCAGAAACCGAAAGACAAACAGATGTAAAAAAAGTTTCAGGCATTTTTACCGGAGCTTATGCAATCCATCCATTCACTGGTAATAGAATTCCAATTTATATTGCTGAGTATGTATTGGCCGGCTACGGTACCGGAGGGATTATGGCTGTTCCTGCCCATGATTCCAGAGACTATAACTTTGCAAAATTCTTCAATCTCCCAATTGTTGAAGTAATAAGTGGTGGGGATATCAGCGTGGAAGCTTTTGAAGCCAAAGAGGGAACTTGTGTTAACTCTCCTTTGATTAATGGAATGAGTGTAAAAGAGGGTGCACAGGTTATTATTGAAGAGGTAATTAAATTAGGAATAGGCTATGGAACGATTAACTATAGATTAAGAGACGCCATTTTTAGTCGTCAGAGATATTGGGGAGAACCCTTCCCGGTTTACTATAAAAATGAGATTCCTTATATGCTTCCAGAGTCTGATTTACCCTTGTTACTGCCTGAAATCGATTGCTATTTGCCAACTGAACAGGGTGAACCTCCTTTGGCAAGAGCGAAAAAGTGGGAAAATAAGGATGGTTATCCGTTAGAAACAGCAACTATGCCCGGTTTTGCAGGTTCCAGTGCTTATTTTTTAAGATATATGGATCCTCATAATGATCAGGAGTTGGTTTCAAGGGAAGCCAATCAATACTGGGAAAATGTGGATATTTATGTGGGAGGAGCAGAACATGCTACAGGGCACCTGATCTATTCCCGTTTCTGGAATATGTTCCTGTACGATATTGGTGTGGCTGTAAAGGAGGAACCATTTAAAAAATTGATTAATCAGGGAATGATTCAGGGGAGATCCAACTTTGTGTACAGAGTCAATGAAACTAACCAATTTGTTTCCTATGGTTTGAAAGATCAATACGAGGTAACACCAATCCACGTAGATATTAATATGGTGTATCATGATCGTTTGGATATTGAGGCTTTTAAAAAGTGGAAACCGGAACTGGAATCCGCAGAAATGATCCTGGAAAATGGAGAATATATTTGTGGTTGGGAAATAGAAAAAATGTCCAAATCAAAATTTAACGTACAAAATCCGGATCAATTGGTGGAGAAATATGGCGCCGATACATTGAGAATGTACGAGATGTTTTTGGGTCCGTTGGAGTTGTCAAAACCATGGGATACTAATGGTATTGAGGGTGTATTTCGCTTTTTGAGAAAGTTCTGGAGATTATTCCACGATGCTGATTATAATTTCCAGATTTCGGATCAGGAACCGGACAAAGAAGAATTAAAAACTTTACATAAGACAATCCAGAAAGTAGAAAACGATACAGAGAAATTTTCTTTTAATACGGCTGTCAGTGCCTTTATGATTTGTGTGAATGAGTTGACAGATAAAAAATGCAATAAGAGAACCATTTTGGAGCCTCTGACTATATTACTTTCAGCTTATGCTCCACATATTGCTGAAGAGTTGTGGTCGTTGTTAGGGCATAAAGAGTCGATTTTTACTGTAGCGTTTCCAAAATATGATCCAAAGTTTTTAGTTGATTCCTCCTTTAATTATCCTGTCTCCTTTAATGGGAAAACCAGATTCTTTAAGGAGTATCCTGCCGACTGGAATCCAAAACAAATTGAAGCAGATATTTTGGAGAATGAGGATGCTAAAAGGTGGATAGCTGAAAATAAGGTTAAAAAAGTAATTGTTGTTCCTAAAAAGATCATCAATATTGTAATTTAAGGTAGTGAGACAAAAAGATTTTATATTTAATATCTTTATTCTTCTCTTTTTAAATCTACTGATCAAACCGTTCTGGGTTTTAGGTATTGATGTAGGTGTACAAAACAGAGTAGGGGCAGAGCAATATGGACTCTATTTTGCTGTTTTTAACTTTACTTTCCTGTTCAATACCATATTGGATATGGGGATTACGAATTTCAATAATCGTAATATTGCCCGGCATAACCATCTGTTGCAAAAACATATCTCAGGAATAATTACTCTAAAACTATTGCTGGCGGCTCTATATCTGGTTATCACGTTTATTGCTGCACTCTTTATAGGATATGAAGGTATTCAGTTGAAAATCCTTCTTTTTGCAGCCATTAATCAAGCTTTAAACTCTCTCATACTTTACTTGCGGTCCAATATTTCAGCTTTGTTATACTTTAAAATTGATAGTGTGTTGTCTGTGTTAGACAGGTTATTGATGATTTTGATCTGTTCCTTTTTATTATGGGGGGGAAGGACAACCGAACCGTTTCAGATTATCTGGTTTCTGTATGCACAAACAGCCGCTTATCTCATAACCGTGGTGGTGGCTTTGACTATTATTCTATATAAAATCGGAAGGTTTAAGCTCTCCTGGAACCGCTCTTTTGCTTTGATGATATTGAAAAAAAGCTTCCCATTTGCTATTCTTTACTTATTGATGTCATTTTATAACCGAATTGACTCAGTGATGATTGAGCGAATATTACCCTCATCAATAGCCGCTTATCAAACCGGAGTATACGCTTCTGTATTCAGGTTATTAGACGCCTTAGTGATGATATCTTACCTCTTTTCGGTGATTTTGCTCCCCCTATTTTCTAAAATGTTAAAAAATAAAGAGGAATTAACACCAATTATTCACGTTTCATTTTCATTGCTCTTCTTTTTCTCTACTACAGCAGTGGTGATATTGTTGTTTTTCAGAGTTCCCATACTCGAGTTGCTCTACCGTGATCATATTTCGGCCAGTGCCCGGGTATTGCAATTCCTGATACCCTGTCTCATCCCAATCTCTTTCACTTACATTTTTGGTACATTACTGACAGCTAATGGGAATATGAAAATGTTGAATATTACATCATTGGTAGGGATAGCTTTGAATATAGCTCTCAATTTGATTTTAATTCCTCGTCTTCATGCCACAGGAGCTGCTATAGCGAGTTTATCCACCCAAACCTTGATTTGTGTGATCCAATTTTTCCTGGCTTTGAGAATATTGGGAGTGAGCATAAAAGTACTTCCGATAGGAAAAACATTACTCTATTTGATTCTGTTTATAGGAGGTGTTTATCTGATTAATAGATTTTTACCATTTTCCTCATTGTATATGATTGTTATTAGTTGTATCTTTGCAGTTTCGTTGGCTTTTGCTACACAACTGATTCCTTTATCGCTGTTAAAAAGCCTGAAAATAGAAGACGAATAACCCAATTTAATAATAAAAATAAATTATAGATATTATGAAAGAACCATTAAAATTTGACTCATTATTAGTTCATGGAACCGGAATGCATGATCCATATGGTGCTGCAGTATTCCCTATTTATCAAACATCAACTTTTAGATTTAAAAATGCAGAACATGGTGCTGCCTGTTTTGCAGGTGAAGATCCCGGATATATCTATACCAGAATGGGAAATCCTACAATTACAGCCTTAGAAGAAACATTGGCAATGTTGGAAGGTGGAGCAGCCGGTATTGTTGTATCAAGTGGAATGGCAGCAGTAAATACAGTGTATATGGCATTTCTAAAGAGTGGTGATCACGTTGTTTCTACTGATGCAGTGTATGGTCCATCCAGAGTTGTGATGGAAAAATATTGGTATAGATATGGAATCACAGCATCTTATGTAGATACTTCAGATATAGAAAATATTAAAAAGGCAATCCAACCTAATACCAAAATGTTGTATTTGGAAACTCCTACAAATCCAACGATGGCTATTACTGACATTAAAAAAGCTTCTGAAATAGCGCATCAACACAATATTGTTGTAGTTGTGGATAATACATTTTGCAGTCCGGTACTACAAAGACCAATAGAGTTGGGAGCAGACGTAGTAGTTCACTCTATGACTAAATTTTTAAATGGTCATGCCGATATCGTTGCAGGTGCTATTATTGTAAAAACCAAAGAGTTAGATAATATTGTACGTCCTACCATGACCATGTTGGGATGTAATATGGATCCAACACAAGCATTTATGGTAAATAGAGGTTTGAGAACCTTGTCAATTCGTGTTTTAAAACAACAAGAATCAGCACAAATTTTAGCGGAATGGCTGGAAAAACATCCTAAAATTGAATGGGTAAGCTATCCCGGTTTACCTTCTCATCCTCAATATCAATTGGGACAAGAACAGATGGATGGACCCGGTTCGCTGTTGTGCTTTGGATTAAAAGGAGGATATGAAGCGGGTAAAGTGTTGATGGATAATCTAAAATTTATCTATTTGGCTGTTTCATTAGGTGGTGTAGAATCATTAATTTCACATCCGGCTTCTATGACACACTCAAAAATGACTAAAGAAGCTCGTATTGCAAGCGGAATTACTGATGGTCTAGTTCGTTTTGCAGTGGGAATTGAAGATATTGAAGATATCAAGAAAGACCTTGAGCAAGCTTTAGATAAATGTTAATTGATCTGAAATTCTGATAAAAATATAGTGAAAATTAAAATAGGTGTATCTGTTTTTCTTTTTTCGCTCTTATTGATCATAAGTGGGATAGTGGCAACTACTTTTGGCGTTGTTCCTATCCCATTTATTGATGTTGTCAAAATTTTACTTTCTCCATTAGGTATAACGGATGTTTCCGGATACTCCGAAGGGTACGTTTTGACAATTTTGCAGCTCCGGGTGCCCAGGGTAATCTTCTCCATATTGGCTGGTGCCTCTTTGGCAATCTGTGGAGCTGTTTTTCAGTCTGTTTTCAGAAATCCGATTTGTGATCCTTATATCATAGGAATTTCCTCCGGAGCCTCACTGGGTGCAGCTATTGCATTTATTTTAGGTTGGGATGTGCTCTTTTTTGGGGTTACTATTCCTGCTCTGATTACAGCTTTATTGACTCTATTTCTTATTTTAGGTATAGCGGGGGTGACACATCGGAACTCGATTCAAACCCTCTTATTAGCGGGAATCGCAGTTAATTTTTTGATTTCTGCGGCAATCACTTTGCTCATGGTGATGAATAAACAAGAAATGCAGAAAATTATCTTTTGGACTATGGGAAGTTGCGCCTCTGTTTCTTATCAGGAAATTCTTTTCTTCCTACCCTTGTTTTTATTTTCCATTTTTGTGCTTTTTTATTTTTCAAAAGACTTGAATATCATGCAGTTTGGGAGTGAAACTGCCAGATCTTTGGGGGTTAACTCTCAGTTTGTAATGTTAGCCTCTCTTTTTGTTTCCTCTTTATTGATTGCGGCTGTAGTTTCCATCTCGGGAGTGATCGGGTTTATTGGTTTGATCATTCCTCATATTGTGAGACTGTTATGGGGAAACAATAATAGACATGTTTTTATTTTTTCTATCTTTTTAGGCGCATTTTTCTTACTTATAGCCGACACGTTAGCTAGAACATTAGTATCCAATGCGGAACTTCCTGTAGGCTCTATCACAGCCATGGCAGGAGCTCCCTATTTTATCTATTTGTTGTTGAGAAAGAACAAACAGAATGGCGTGCTTATTTAACTTTTAAGGCGCGCTGAACAATAGGATCTTTTTCATTGAGAATAGGATAGAAAGCCTCATTCTGATACAGATTTCTCCCAATTAGAGCTTTGAGCCAATGCCTTAGTTCTTCCTTCTCTTTGTTGTTGATTATGATATCCTTTTTATTGTTTTTATTTTGATAAAAGTTGATATAATCTTGAATCATGGAATCATCAATTCTCATATTTTTAACGAAATGAATGGCTGAGCGATATCTGGATTTTAATACTTGATGATTATCAGTAGAATAATTAAGGCAAAACTCGATTAAAAGCGAGGAGTTAAGGAGTGCCTTAAATGATTCGGAGAATGTAGTTGTGTCCAGGGGAACAACAATATCCGGAAGAATCCCTCCACCACCATAAACGGTTCTTCCCTTTTTAGTTTTATATTGCAGGAGTTCTTCTTCATCTTGAGGTGTCTTTTCTTCTAATGAAGAGTTTTCCCCATATCTTTTGATGAAATCATCATAGTAAGCTTCTACTCCTTTTTTATAACTTCTTTGAATCGATCTGCCACTAGGGGTGTGATATCGTGCAATAGTCAACCTCAAAGTTGATCCGTCTGACAGAGTAATCAATCTTTGAACCAAGCCCTTTCCAAATGATCTTCTACCTACTACTGTTCCCCTGTCATTATCCTGAACAGCACCGGCAACAATCTCTGAAGCGGAAGCACTAAACTCATCAATTAAGATGATTAGTTCCCCATCTTCAAACAAACCTTTAGAGGTAGCATGAAATTTCTCTGTTTCCGTATGCTCGCCCTCGGTGTATAGAATCAGCTCCCCCCTTTTTAAAAAATGATCACAAATTTGAAGAGCAGCTTCCAAATAGCCTCCGGAATTTCCTTGTAGATCCAAAATTAACTTTTTCATTCCTTTCTGGATTAAATTCTCTAACGCCGTTTCAAATTCTGAGACAGTAGTTCCTCCAAATTGGTTGATTTTAATATATCCGGTTTTAGGTTGAATCATGTATGCAATATCAACAGAATGGGTTTCAATAACGTCCCTGGTAATTGTATAAGGAAGGAGAGTGCTTATCCCGGGTCTGAGGATAGAAATCTGTACAGTAGTTCCTTTTTTACCACGTAGTTTTTTTAACACCTCCTCGTTAGTAATGCCCACTTTTGCTACTTTTTCGGAGTTAACCTCAATGATACGGTCTCCCGTGCGGATTCCTGCTTTTTCTGATGGTCCGCCGGAGGTTGTATTGATAACCATAATGGTATCATTAATGATGTTAAACTGAATGCCAATCCCTTCAAATGCTCCATCTAATACTTCCTGTTGTTTTTTATTCTCTTCAGCAGTTGAGTACGTAGAGTGTGGATCCAGGGATTCCAACATGGATGTAATAGCCCGCTCCATCAGTTGGTTATTATTGACGGTATCAACATATTTAGTGTTGATGTGATATAAAACCTCTTCCAGTTTATTAGAAACATTGACTACATAATGCTTTTGATTGGCCAGGTTTCTATAATTGATCCCTAAATAGAGTGCAAAAATTAGGAGGAGTGAGTAAAATAGATATTTTAATAATTTTATAATAGATTGATTCATAAATGGTTGAAGTAATTAATAAAAGAATTAAGATTACTAAAATCTATGCTTACATAATTTTTTGGCAAAAGTACATAAATGTTTTGATTTTCAATATTATATTCCAATTCACTGTTGTCCGATAAAAAATTTATAAAGTAAGGGGGAGATTTTTCAATCAGCCCCCATTACTCTTTTTTGTAGTTTTGCACGAACAAAAA
>DIRT01000039.1 GCA_002427605.1 Bacteroidales bacterium UBA5429
ATAACTTTGCCTGTTGAATCTATACCTTGAATAATGTCACCCCTTCGGGGTTCTTTTGGGTTTTGGGGTCAACATTTTGCTATAATAATGCCACCCCTACGGGGTTATTTTGAAGGCGAAAGTATTTTGAAGTAAGAAGTATGAAATGAGAAACATTAAAAAATGTAAATAACTGATATTCAAATAATTCTAAATTCTAAAATCTAAATTCTAAATTTAAAACCGTAATTCGTAATTCGTAATTAATCCTGCAAATCTAAAGAGGTTTATGTTGCCGAGTGGGGAAATGAAAATACTAAATAGAAAAACCTATTCTGCCCCCCTTTTATTTTTATTTCAAAATAATATATATAATTAAATATCAATGGATTATATTAAAAAACAGTTCGATGCAAAAAATCCGAAATCCGAAATCAAAATCCCCCTGTTTATATTTATTTCAAAAAGAAAAAAATAACAAATCGACTTTTGCAATCCTTCTTGGGTACAAAAGTAATAAAAAATTGAATAGAAATCAGATACAAGTTCGGAACAGGTTCGGAAAAACAAAAAAGCACTCACAAAATATTCTGCAAGTGCTTCTGTTTCAGTGTGGGAGTTGACGGATTCGAACCGCCGACCCTCTGCTTGTAAGGCAGATGCTCTGAACCGGCTGAGCTAAACTCCCTCTCAGTGATTGAGGACGCAAAAGTACAACTTTTTATGATATAAACGGAGAAAATTCAATATTTTTTGATTCTTTTTTTTATCTTACTGATAACCAATTCGATATTTTTAATTAAAAGGAAAAAAGAAGCGCCATTTCGAGGTATTTTTCTTTACTTTTGGGTGAAATGGTGTCGAAATTTCGCAGAAAATGGAGGTAATTGAGTTCCAATGTTACAAAATGGTAACGATAACCTACCCCGCAAAATAGATTAAAATGAGACTTGGTGATATTGCCCATCGAATAACCTACATTGTTGATGGATACTTTAAGCAACTGTTGATAAACGCCACCCGCTTTGAGACGGAGGGCATGTTGTTTGTTCAGTGGTATATTGAATCCACCCCCAAATGGTATTTGTAAATAAAGAGTCTCCAACATACCTGCCAAATGAGTCGTATCATTGAGAAAGTAGCGTTTCTGAATAAAAAACTGTACACCGGTCTGTACAAAAAAAGGTTCGCCATACTCTGCCCAGAGTCCGAAAGAACCTGTCCGGGTCCGATTGCCGGGAATTGAACTATAATCACGCTCCAACGCCAGATTATAACCTATCTTAAAGCCGTAATGAAACGGATAATCACCAATTTGACGCTGTGCTTTTGACGAAATGCAGATAATGGAAAGAAAAAGAAGCAAAAAACTACTCCGTAGCAGGTGTTTTAACATGGTTGTCATTATTATTATCCTTGTTTTCTTTCTCTTTATTCTCCTTCTGATTATACTGATTCATAGTGCGTTGCAATCCGGCAGTAGCGAATGACAAGCAGATATCCACACTGCGGTCAACCGCTTTGTCAATCTCGGGACGCTCCTCCGGTTCAAATTTACCCAACACATACTCCACCTGATAGCCCATCGGATAATTTTTGCCGATTCCAAAACGCAAACGGGGATAATTCCCATTGCCCAGCACTTCGATGATATGATTGAGTCCATTGTGAGAACCGCCGCCCCCTTTTGGACGAATACGCAACTGCGCTACAGGCAGATCAATATCATCTGCAATCACCATGATTTGTTGCGTAGTCACCTTTTCTTGCTCTATCCAATATCTGACGGCATTACCGCTCAAATTCATGTAGGTAGTGGGCATAATGATCACAATCGTTCTCCCTTTCCATTTCCCTCGCGCCACCATTCCGTAACGCTCCTGTTTAAAGGTCGCTTCCAAACGCTTTCCCAAGGCATACGCCACCTCAAAACCAATATTGTGGCGTGTCCCGGCATATTTATCCTCCGGATTGCCCAATCCAAAAATTAAAACCTTCTTTTGATCATTCATCACGCCTCCTCTTCCTCCGTCGTTTCCTCCTTTTCAGGAGTAAAGTTAACTAAAAAACTGAAATTCAACTTCCCATATTTACGATGTTGATAGAATTGAGGATATTCAGAGAAGTTAAACTGTTTGGGATGCTCCAGAATAAGCCATCCATCCGGTTTTAATAGTTCTTTATTAAATACCAGATTCACCAGTTTAGGCAATTCTTCCCAGTCATAGGGAGGATCGGCAAAGATCAGGTCATACTTTTGCCGTGTTCTTGCCAAAAAGTGTAGTGCATCTTCGCGCAATACCGTAACCTGTTCATATTCCAGCTTTTCGCAGGTTTTACGGATAAACTGGGTACACCCCTGATGTTGATCCACAGAAGTAACGGAAACGGCACCCCGGGAAGCAAATTCATAAGTTATATTTCCTGTTCCGGCAAAAAGATCCAATACCGTAACACGATCAAAAAAGAAATAATGATTTAAAATATTAAATAAACTCTCCTTGCCCAAATCGGTAGTAGGTCTAACCGGCAACGAGGCAGGAGCTTCAATTTTTCTACCTTTATTCTTACCACTAATAATTCTCATAGTCAAAGATTTAACAGTTTCACTTTTTCAAAAGTGAATTCAGCTTAAAATAGGGTTTCAACAATTTCTCCATGGAAGGAGTAATATGAGTATAAAATACTTCTGCTTCTTCCCTTGGAATTTCATATTGAGTACAAATATTGATCAGATGATACAACCCATCCATCTCCCCTACCAAATTGAAGTAGGTAATAAACTGCAACTCTTCGTACATCAAAAGGGAGATTTGTAGTGTATAATTTTGTAAATCAATCAGGATTGTTTTTTCAGGAATTTGGGGAATATGCAAAATCTGGAAGAGGAAAAGAGGAATAAAATGGATTGGTTTATCTACCGTTTCCAGTTTTCGTTTTTGATCATGGGTAATAAAGTTCAAAAGAGAATAATCTTTAAACTCAGATGCGACCACCTCTTCCAGTTGAGAAACATCATATTGTACTTTCAGATAATCCACGTCAATTTCCGGATCATACAGTTCAATTGGAACTACAACAGGGGGTTGGTTAGCAATCACAACCAACAACTCTTCTTCCTGACAATCGATCGAAAAAAGTGGAGTCAGGCTATCCAAATATGAAAAACCATTCGCGTTGAGACGAATGGTTTTGAGATTATCTTTAAATATATTTTTCAGCATTATATTTCCCAACTTCCGGATGTAGATGCTTCTGTTAAAGAACCCATGAACATAGGATTATACAGCTTTCTATACTGTGTTTCATCTTCCAACCCTGTGTACATAATGTAGTTATAAAACCTTGTAAAAACATTTGCACCTTCAGGCGATATAGAACGTTCCATATTTGCCAAAATATCATCTAACGGAACATCTATTCTATAAACTCCAATCTCATAGGTTGCACCTTTGATTGTAGAAGTTTGAATTTCAAACTTCTTCCCATCAGTTCCTGGAATTCTATGGAAGTTTTTCAAATTTGCCTCTCTTACATTGGCATCCATTTCAAAAACTCTTTTGGATGCAGGATATTTTATTTCAGTCTTAGTAATCAAACCTTTTTGAAATGCTTCAGCTTCAGACATCCCTTCGGGAATAGAACCGGAAATTTTAACAATAGTTACTGTACCATTTTGAACAAAATCATACAATTCATCAATATCCTTTGCAAAATCTTTGTGTTCCATCTTGTAAACTTGCTGTGCTGCACGAATTGTAATCAGTCTGTTCCTAATTTCATTGTGTCTTTCAGTATAAACCATCTTGAACTTCTCAGGACGCATAATGCTTCTAAAAGCCAATACAGCAAACACTAAAACTAAGATAACCAATAAAATACGAAATAAAGTTTGAGATCTCATAATGTGATATTTTTTTTTAATCTTACTCTGTTTTTCCAAGCAGCAAAGATAATAAAAATAATTGATTCACTCTGCTACTTTTTTCAAAAAATAATTGGTGTTATTCCGACAGGATAACTTTGCAGGGTTAAATCTCTTAACTTTAAGTAATCCTCCCGATTATTTACGAAGTCTAAATGGTCCGATTCTACCATCAAAACAGGAAAACTCTCCCACTGTTTTAAGTAGGTAATATAATTCTCCTGAATCGCACCCAAATAACTCAACTCTATATTCTGCTCATAACTCCTCCCCCGCTTAATTATATTTTTCATCAAATTTTCAGGAGTTTTATGCAAATAAATCAATAAATCCGGCTTAGGTAAATAAGATGAAATCATATCATAAACCTTCTTAAAGAGAGCATATTCATCTGGGTTGAGATTATTTTTTGAAAAAATCAAACATTTATCGATAAAATAATCGGCAACAACTAAATTCTTAAAAAGGTCCCGTTTTGACAGCAAATCTTTAAGTTGCTGATAGCGATCAGTCAAAAAAGTCATTTCTAACTGAAAGGCATAATGTTCCGGATCTTTATAAAATTTGGGTAAAAAATTATTATCCACAAATCGTTCCAACACCAATTCCGCATTAAAATCTTGCGCAAACAACTCCGCCAGGGAAGTTTTTCCGGCTCCAATTGCTCCTTCGATAACAATATATTCGTATTTCATAGTAGTAGTTATTGAGTTCTGTTAATCCATTTCCAAGTCTCTTCATCCACAATTTCCCGTAGTGGTATCATTACAAAATCACGTTGCAACATCGCCGGATGGGGTATCGTCAGTTCTTCACTCTCGATTTCATGAAACCCATAAATCAGGATATCGATATCAATCAGACGATCAGTATAGACCGGTTTTCCGTCTTCTATTTTTGTTTTCGTCGAACGACCCATCTTTTTTTCAATCCCTTTCAGGCTCTGTAACAGCTCAATAGGGTTTAGTTTTGTTTTTATTTTTATGACTTTATTAAAAAAGGGGGGACCCAGGAATCCCCACGCCGGGGTCTCCATCACGGAAGAGCTACTGATCAACTCCCCTACTTCTGTAGTGATCTGAGAGATAGCTTCTTCCAAATTGGCACTTCTATCCCCTAAATTACTGCCTAGTCCCAAATAAACCTGTTCCATATTCAAACGGCAAAGTTATAGATAATTTAACAATATTGTAACTCGATTTTATAAAGAAAAAAATGTATTTTTGTAAATTGATCTTTGAATGGGATCAATGAACCATTTTAACAACAATAATCAAGAAAAATCATCTATTATGGAATATAGAAAATTGTATCGCAGCAGAACTGATCGAAAATTAGCCGGTATTTGTGGCGGATTAGGAATCCATTTCGGGATGGATCCGGTCATTATCAGAATTATTTTTATCGTCCTTACTCTTTTTGGAGGATCCGGACTCCTCTTATACTTTATCATGGTGCTCGTTGTTCCAGATGAACCCGGAGATGGGTACTACGAAAAAAAAAATGACAGACGAGAAGAACGATTTGAACAATTCGCAGAGGAAATAAAAGAGAATGCGGAGAGTTTTGGCAGAGATGTCAAAGAGCAATATGAATATTATCAGGAAAAATCCCAGGTAGGAAGATGGGTTTTGGCTATCATAGGAGTGTTGCTCATTGGAGCGGGAATTATTTGGCTACTTTCAAATTTCCTTCCCCTCTTCTCGCCTAAAATCTACTTCCCTGCATTCCTGATTTTAATCGGTTTGATTATCCTGCTTACATCATTTCGAAACACAAAAAATTAAAACCATGAAATACAATCAATTTTTTTGGGGAATCCTCCTCATTACAGTCGGCATTTTATGGATTCTTCATTCATCAGCGATAGTCACATTATGCTGGCTGGACATCCGCAAGCTGTGGCCTGTGATTTTTATTTTTATCGGGGTTTCGGTAATCCCGGTTAAAGATTGGATCAAGTTCATTCTCAATCTATTGGTATTAGCCGTAACCGTCATATTGGTGCTGCACCCCATAACTACAATTTAGAAGGAAGAAGGTAGAGGGTAGAAGGAAAAGGCGGAAGGCGGAATACAGTTACGAATTACGAATTAGACCTCC
>DIRT01000013.1 GCA_002427605.1 Bacteroidales bacterium UBA5429
TCGGAAATAATTTTATTCTTTTTTTGAAATTAACTTCTTAAATGTTGATAATCAATGAGAAAAAATTCAAATATTTTTATTGTAAACATATCAAAGTTGATAAAACAGGTTCCAAAAAGGAGCTTTTGAGACAAAAAAAGAGGTTGAAAAAAATGGTTTTGGATAAGATTTGAGAAAAAGAAGAAAAAACGAGAAATAAAAGTCGGAAAAGCGATGGTTGTCCTCCCCCCCTTTTTTATTATTTCAAAAAAAATAAAAAGAAAGAAATTATTCAGGTCGGAATGGGCTATTGAACCATGCCGTCTTTGAGCAGGATTTGACGGTCTGAAAGTTGCGCGAGTTCTTCGTTGTGGGTGACGATGATGAAGGTTTGGCTGAATTGGTCGCGTAAATCAAAAAAAAGTTGATGCAAACTCCTGGCGTTTTCGGAATCCAGATTGCCGGAGGGTTCGTCTGCCAGTATCAACTGCGGCTGATTAATGAGCGCTCTGGCTACCGCGACTCTCTGCTGCTCCCCACCGGAAAGTTGCGATGGTTTATGCTGTAACCGCTCCTTCAGCTTTAAAAATTCGAGAATTTCAGTCGCTTTTTTGATGGCATTTTTCTTGGAGAGACCGGCAATCATGGCAGGCAGAGCCACATTTTCAACGGCTGAAAATTCGGGTAAAAGATGATGAAACTGGAAAATAAATCCGATATTTTTGTTCCGATAAGCAGCCAACTCCTTGTCGTTCAACTGAAAAATCGAAACATCATCGATTAAAATCTCACCGGAATCGGGTCTGTCCAAAGTGCCGATCAGGTGCAATAGGGTCGATTTTCCGGCACCCGAAGCTCCCACAATGGTGGTGATTTTAAACTTTTCGATCTCTAAATTGATGTTTTTCAACACTTTAAGGTCGCCGTAACTCTTTTCAATACCTTTAACCAGAATCATATTCAACTTTTTTACAAAAATATAGTAATATTTGGAATAAAGCTCGCTATAGCGTGAAAAAGATTGTGTTTTCAAAACAATTCATTAATTTTGCGCATTAAATTTTTTATTGAATGGGCGCGGGAATAAAGATAAATCAGGAAACCAGGGCATTTATTCAGGATCATTTGCAGGATGATCTGCCGAGGTTGATGTTGCTCAAAAAGCGGGTGCCTGAAATAGACTATCCCTTTGCATATCAGCAAATTGCATCCAGACAAAAGGCGGAAAAGAAGTTGCCGTTTTGGTATTCCCGTGAGGATTTGATCTTTCCTGCTCCCCTCTCTGTTGAGCAGGCTTCGTCGGAAAAGAGCGCGCAATACAAGGCGAATCTCTTCTACGGGGATCACCTCATCGACTTGAGTGCCGGCTTTGGGGTCGATGCTTTTTGGCTCTCCTCCCGCTTTAACCGGCTGACCTGCGTCGAGCCCAATCAGGAGCTTTGTGAGATTCTTAAACATAACTTCAAGGCGTTGAATGTGCCAAACTTCGACATTCATCATACTGATGCTGAGGAGTTTATCAAGAAGTTTACGCCCGAAAAAAGGGAGGATATCACTTTCTATATTGATCCCGATCGGCGCAGTGTACAAGGGAGCAAACTGGTTCTGCTTGAGGATTGTTCGCCTAATATTTTGGATCTTTATTTTGATTTAATAAAAAAAGGGGGGAAGGTTATTGTAAAGCTCTCTCCCATGATTGACCTGAAACAGCTTATGAACAGGCTGCCCGGTTTAGCTGTGGTGCACATTATTTCAGTTAAAAATGAATGTAAAGAGGTGGTGATCCAGCTTGAAGATCGTCCGAAACAGCCTTCCATCCCGATTTTTACGGTCAACATTACCGATTCCGCTCCCATCTCCTTCAACTTCGACAGCGATGAGGAGGAGAACTGCAATTCGACCTTTGCAGATCAGGTTGGACAATATATTTATGAACCCTACAGTAATGTGCTGAAAGCGGGTGCTTTTAAACTGGTGGGAGAACGGTTTCACCTTAAAAAGTTGGATCTCCACTCCCATTTGTACACTTCCGATGAGCCGGTTGCTGAATTTTCCGGCAAAATATTCAGAGTGGATAAAGTGCTGGGCTGGAGTAAAGGAGAACTGAAACAGGAGATTCGAAAGGGAGGGTTCTATCACCTGGCTGTTCGCAACTTCCCGATGAGTACCAACGCTTTGCGTCAGCAACTGCAAATTAAAGAGGGAGGCGATCAGTCACTATTTGCGACCACCTTACAAGGAAAACATATTCTTATTTTGTGTCACTTAATGGATTGATAATCATGATTGAACAATTTATTGAAAATTTTAACACGACCGAAATCAACACCTATTCTTCTATAATAAGATTAGGAATCGGCTTGATCTTATCGATTATTATTGGTATGGAACGCCAAAGACGTCGACAAAGTGCCGGTGCGCGTACTTTTGCCCTGATTGGATTGGCATCCACCGGAGCGGTTTTGATATCTATCTGGATTCCACAGAGTTATCCTCACTTTTTGAACGGTGATCCCGGAAGAATTGCAGCACAACTGGTTACCGGTGTCGGCTTTTTGGGTGCGGGTACAATTATTCAGAGTAAGGGAAACGTACACGGATTGACTACCGCTGCTTCTATTCTGTTGGTTGCCATTGTCGGGATGTGTGCCGGGGCAGGCATGTTTCTCCCTGCGATCATTTTAACCATCACCGCGGTTTTAATCTTAATTATTTTGGAAAGATCTGACCGTTACCGCGCCATGTCGGGCGATGCCAAGCAACTCATTATCAAATTCAGGAGATATAATCCTGATATTGATCAGATTACATCGATTATCCGCAACCATAAAATCTATATTTATGGTGTTACATTCTCCAAAAACCTTGAGGACAATCAGTCCGAATATCGCATTAAAATCCAGGATTCCGCCATACAACCGCTAGAACCGATGATTGAAGCGATAAAAGAGATTTCGGATATTGAAACGATAACGCTGACAGACATGTAATTGAAGGTAGAAGGCGGAATTGATTTCGGATTTCGGATTTCGGATTTCGGAATGAAATTGAAAATTGAAAATTATTTATCATATCTTACTGATATTCAAATAAATAAAAACTCCTTCTTCCTTCTACCCTCTACCTTCTACCTTGAAAAGCCGTAATTCGTAATTCGTAATTCGTAATTGATCCTGCATATCTAAAAAGGGGAATATTCCAGAGTGGGGTGATGAAATGACTACAAAGCGAAATATAATCTGCCCCCCTTTTTCCTTTTTTCAAAATAATAAAATAAAAATATGAAGTAACTCTAAGTCGAAGGCGTAAACAATTCTAAATTCTAAGTTCTAAATTCTAAGTTCTAAATTCTAAGTTCTAAACTCTAAATTTAATTTCAGTTACCGCGGTTACAGTAACGGTGGTAACAAAGTTGTAAGGCGTTTTGGGCAGACAAACTGCAGTTGCTTATGCTTTGTCTTTTCCGACAAGGGTTATGGATGGTACGGTATGATAACTGCCTTTTTTCCAGAATCTGAGTAGGAAATCGAAATCTTCGAGGTATCTTTTTCCGACACCGTCAGCAAAAAAGGACAACCTGGACTTGCAATGTTCAATACAGTACAACACCAGTTCTTTTGAAAAACTTTCATGCATCAATAAATACATCACATCATCTTCGCTATCCTCCTCTTTGAAGTACGGATTGGAAGGGAGCGGAAAAGCAGAATTAACACCCAATCCTATTTCTACTCCGCTCTTCGGATTAAAGAAAACCAATCCTGTTTCAGCTATTTCAGAAAAATCTTTGTGCGTTTCTTTGGCAATAAAACCATCATTTTTCAACCTTTGTTTTACCTTCCTGACTTCCTTTTCCGATAGATTTAAAGTTTCATTATAAAACTCCATGTACCCTTTATAAAACTCCTCAATCTTCTCCGACGGCAAAAATGCGATGAGTGAGTCATTATTGTAATTTTTAAAAGCTAATATTTGTTTTCTGAGTATCTCATCAATCTCCGGATTTTGATAGTCCAAAAAGTTAACTACTGCTCTACTTTCCATTGAACTCTTTTCTTTAAGTATTGTATCAGGATTGAAAGGCTGTTTGAAAAACGTACCGGAAAACCACCATTCGCCTTGCCACCTAACAATACCGAGAAACAAGATGGTATCCACTTCTGTCAAAACATGTGAACGTTCAAAAGATCTCTTTGTCAAGTTGAACTTTTTACCGGAAGCAATATGCTCAATAAAAATATTATTTTCGTCTTGTCCTTTATACAGGAATAATCCTAGAATTTTATTCGAAATGTCCAGAAAATCTTGATGCAGAGGATGATTTGAACCTAAAATTTCAGCAACCCACACTTGTCCTTTTAAAGCAAGTAACCTGGTATGCGCTCTAAACATCATCCCATCCCGGGAATTATGGATATACATCATTACGTCATCATCATTTTCTTTATTTTCAAAGATCTCCGAAATTTGTTCTTGTAATCTCAATGATGTATCCGGATAAAAAAGATAAGTATCAAATAGCACTCTATCAATGAGTTTGCGGGCAACGTAATACTCTTTCTCTTGAGGGTCAATTTGGTAAAACGTCTTTAAATATTCATTTTCCGGAGCATACTCCCACTCTTTATCAAACAGTTTATATATCTTTTCCGCTGCTTCGGTGATAAAAGTGCTGAAAGGAGAATAAAATTTCTCTTCTTGCACTGAATTGATAAAGTAGCAGATTAAAAAACTGATATCTTGAGCATTAATTTCTTCTTCATAATACTCATCTAAATCATAAAATGGGAGTTGCTTTCCATATAATCTGTGACGCATTCTCACAAAAGAGTTCCATATATTGGTTCCTGAAATCAAGTCCTCGAAATATGAGGTCAGAAAGCATGACAACAAGTTAATCTGTTCTTTATCCAGAAACATCTGCAGAGCAAATGCTTTTTTATCGGTTGTAATCACCTTTTGAACATCATTGGATAGCTTTAGATAATAGTCGTCTACTGCTGTTGGTTTCGCGTATGGTTTTAATTCCAACCAATCTTGTATATAAATTCTTTTATTCATGAATGATGAGGGTGTCATTTAATTAATAGCAAAAATACAATAACATTTCGGATTTCGGATTTCGGATTTCGGAATTGAATTGTTTTTTTAATATATCCCATTGATATTTAATTATTTATATTATTTTTTAATTTAAATAAAAGGGGGGCAGATCATCTTTCGCTTTTTAGTTATTTCATTTCCCCACTCTGGAATATTACGCCTTTGGGAGAAGTTGTGATCAATTACGAATTACGAATTACGAATTTGCTAAACTAAAATATTTCCCATTGGGTAAGAGTACCCAACGTGAGTGACTCCCCGATTCATCTTCTAATTTTATGAAAACTGCGTTCTCTAAACTATCTGTATTATTTAGCGATTTACACTTTTCTATGATATATTGCTTTGCTTGATCAGTAATACAACTATGATCATCATAAATAATGGTCAGGTGTCCTTTTTTATTGCCGGTTAAATATCCCTGAAAAAACGTGGAACTCTTGACTAAAGAGTAAAGCTGTCTATAATCTGCTATGATTTGTGAAACAGGATATTTAATTTTTCCATCTACTATTAGGGTGGAATAATTGATTGAAAGATTTGGACCCATTGAAGGGTGGGTTAATGTACAGTTTAATCTTTTTTCATCACCACTCCAGTTCATTGAAGATTTCCCATTAACAACTTTTGCATCTGATACCGTAAACGTTGTCTCCAAAGTATCAATATAGATTTGATAGCTTTTTGCCTCAAGTCTCTCTAATTCACTTCTATGATTACTTATTGTGTTCCGTATAACTGCTGAAAACAGTCCTTTGCCTTCAAATTGTTCTTTTCGTTCTGTTTTACTTTTAGGGATAAGTTCACCCATCAGTTTTGCCAATTGGGGTGAGTAAACTTTCTCTCCATTGATTTCATTGATGCAGATATGGATAATTCTGACATACCGGATATTATAAAAGAATATTCGACCATGCTTCTAAAAGAACTAAATCAGACAAAGGAAAAAATAAAAACGCTTGCTAACATTTTATAAATTCCATGGCGGGTTCAGTGGTATGCGAGCAGCGGATTTCCGCTCAATCTCTCGTCCGTACCCGGACAGAGATTCACACGCAATCCGCCACGTAACTTATAATTTACCGTTAATTTTTTTTTCTGCAATCTG
>DIRT01000042.1 GCA_002427605.1 Bacteroidales bacterium UBA5429
ATAACTTTCTGAATTGAATTTTTCTAAATAAGTAGGTCTCGAAATTCGAAGGCACAAATCGGAAATCTTTTGTATCTTTGTCGGCTAAAACAGAACGTTTATGAGCACAGTGATGATTGGTGATGTAATTCGGGAATTTCTCGCTCAACATGGAAAACAGCAGCTTTTTTTGGAGCAGCGGGCGGTTGAAATCTGGCCTGAAGTGGTAGGTAAGTTGATCAGTAGAAATACACATAAAGTGAGTGTCGCAAAGGGGGTTTTGACCGTATTTGTAAAAAATAGTACACTTCGCTTTGAATTGAATGGTAGAAAATCGGAGATTATTGAAAAGCTGAACGAAAGGCTGGGAACTCCGACGATTAAAGAATTGAATATCAGATAGTAGCCATGAGCAAGAAGCAGCTATTTCTTATTGGAGTATCGTTGGGACACTCTTTTTCTCCCCCCTTTTTTTATAATAAATTTAAAAAAGAAAAAATAACTGATTATCAGTATGATGCTTGTGTATTGAAAACAATTCAGCAGGTGTGGCAATGTGTTGAAGAGTACCCTGATTTGGTAGGTTTTAATGTGACTTTTCCGTATAAGGAGCAGATTATTCCTTATTTGGACTGGATCGATCCTTTGGCAGCGCAGATTGGTGCTGTTAATGTGGTAAAGGTGATTCGTACCAGGAATCACTTTCAAATGCGAGGCTACAACACGGATCATATCGGATTTGCTGCTACCCTGGATGCTGTGAAGAAGCGCAAGGGGGCTCCTTTTCATCGAGCACTTATATTTGGTACCGGTGGTTCTGCAAAAATGGTGGCATTTGTACTGGCTCAGCAAGGCGTTGAGTATCATTTTGTCTCCCGTAATCCCGATTTGGGTTTTTTGACTTATGAATTAATTAATCAAGAGGGGATGGAAGAGTATGACTTATTGGTGCACTGTACACCGGTTGGCACATTCCCTGTCGTTGAGCAAATGGTTCCTATTGATCCTCAGCTGATTAACTCATCTCATACCTTGATAGATCTGGTATATAATCCGAAAGAATCTCTTTTTCTGCGTAAAGGCAGAGAAGCCGGAGCAATTACCCAAAATGGACTGCAGATGCTGGAAGTTCAGGCAGAGGAGAGCTGGAAAATTTTCAGTGCTACTTCTTTCTAATTCCCTTGTAAATCAAATAAATAACAAAAAGAACGCCCAATCCTAACAGGATAATGGAGAGTTCATGAGCATACTTTTTGATAAGATCCTGTTGACCATAAGCAACATAGCCTACAATAGCTAAGATGCAATTCCAGATGAAGGCTCCCAAAGTAGTATAAAGGAGAAAAGGTAGCATTTTCATCTTTGCCAAACCGGCAGGAATGGAGATCAACTGACGAATACCCGTAATTAAACGACCTATAAAAGTGGAGATATTGCCGTTTTTTACAAAATAGTTCTCAGCTTTAATCACTCCCTCTTTACTAAGTAAGAACATTTTCCCCAAGCGGGTTTCAACAAACCAATACACAATCGGTCTACCTAAATAGAAAGCTAAATAATAGTTGATCAAGGCTCCCAGAATCGCTCCCAAAGTAGCAAAGAGTACAACTACTGATATGTTAATCCACTTATTTTCAGTAAGAAATAGATGGGGGTTATCGGGATCACAGGCACCATACGCAGCCGGTGGGACTACTATTTCTGATGGAAACGGAATAAAAGAACTCTCAATGGTCATAAAGAGGGTAATTGTTCCATAGTTCAGATTGTCGAGATAGGTTCCTACCAATCGCATGGTTAGCGATTTTTTTATCGTATCTTGAGGACTAGTTGCCGTATCATTGTCAGCCAGTGAAACGGAACAGAATGCAACAAGCAATAAAATAAGAAAAACTCTTTTCATTAAGGCTTATATTGTTGGATTAATGATGTGATTTTTGGATCTAAAATAAAGTTATCAGAGATGACTAAAAATTGAGGAAACTGTTCATAATGAGTTAGTAGTGCATCTTCAAGTGTTTGATAACCAATATCTTTATTGTTATTCAAGAGTTGGAAGGCAGCATAGTAGTACAAGAACATATCAGATTGCTTCTCAATAGGTATCTTTTCATAAAAGTAGGAATAAACAGCCTCTCCGGTAGGGTAGAGTTCATCTTCCAAAAGGATGTTTCCTAAACCATCGATAAAGACAATGAGCATCTTCATATCTCTGATACCCGCTTCAATAAGTCGAACCATCTCTTGAGCCACTTCATCCTTATTATAAAACTCAAGCATGGTAAAGATAAACTCTGAATTAAAGGGGAAGGTGCCGATATGTTTTTCAATAAAAGCTCTGCCATTTTCGATATCTCCCAATTTTAGATAGAGTTCAATAACATAGGGTACAGCATAGTGGTGAGAAAAACCGTTATTTACCATATACTTGGCGTACTCTATAGCTTTGGCATATTCTCCCGTTTCATCATAACATGCAGCCAAATCAATATGTGGAGCAAAAACCTCGAAATCCTGTTTGGAAAAGAGTTCAACCGCTTTTAGATAGTTCTCAATCGCCTCCTCAAATCTGCCGGTGTTTTGATAGCAATTTCCCAAACGATAATAGGTTTCTCCAATTTGATCATCACAAACCAGTGCAAACTGCAAGGCATCAATCGCTTCTTCATGTGCTTTACTATGCAGGTAGAGTGTAGCCAAATTGATCCAGGTAGTAGCAAGTAATGGGAAATAATCTGTTAACTCTTTGAAAAAAAGAATCCCTTCATCAAGGCGTTTTTCCAATGCAAAAAGATCTACAACACCACTCAGATACTCTCCAAAATCAATGTCATGTTCTAAAACAATGATCAGGTGTTCCAGTGCCTGCTCGGGATTGTGTTGTTTAAGATATTCATAGGTGAAAGCAAAATGTACTTTAGGATCTTCCGGATCCAAAGCATAAGCTTTCTGAATCAAATCAAAAATTTCACTGTCGCGATCCAATAATGCGTAGAGATTCGCTTTTTCAAGGTAAAGGTCAGATGTTTGATAGAACTCTTGCTCTATTAATTCGATTTCTCTTTCAGCCAGATCAAATTTTTGATTCAAAAGATAATATCTCACCAGGTTTAATCTGAAAGTTAAATATTCCGGATAGAGTTTTATTGACTGATCAATTGCTCTTTTAAGGTAAAAAGATGCCTTAAATTCATTCGGTTCATTTTCCAGAAAAAAATAGAGAGAAATAATTTCAAACTCTTCTATAGTGAATTCTATATCTATATTTTGTTCTGAGGCTGCTTTGAATTCGTTAATCAGTTGAATGTCAGCTTCTTCAAAGTGTTTCATAGTGCATTTTACTAGGCGGCAAATATATAAAAAAATCTTGTATCTTTGCAGATTGTTGTCAATCTATTTTTTAAAACATTAACTAATATGGCTTTATTGATAAAAAATATTAAAAAATTAGTTCAGGTAGAGTATGAACCTGTAGCTTATCGTGCAGGTAAAGAGATGGCTCATTTAGAAACTATTGATGATGCGTTTTTATTGACTGAAGGGGAGAAAATTGTTGATTTTGGTCCCATGAAGAAACTGACTAAAGCAACGCTGAATCAGGTTCAAGAGCAGGTTGAGATTATTGATGCTACCGGAAAGATGGTTTTCCCTTCATTTTGTGACTCACACACCCACATTGTGTATGCCGGAAGTAGAGAAATTGAATATATAGACAAAATTAAGGGATTGTCTTATGAAGAGATAGCAAAGAGGGGAGGGGGAATCAACAACACAGCTCGTCTTTTAGCTGAAGCTACAGAACAAGAACTTTTTGATACTGCTTATGACAGATTGATGGAGATGGGCTCTTATGGTACCGGTGCTGTTGAAATTAAAAGTGGGTATGGTCTGACCACTGAAACAGAGCTAAAGATGTTGCGTGTGATTCGCAGATTGAAAGAGGAAACCCCATTTATTATCAAATCGAACTTTTTGGGAGCGCATGCAGTTCCTTTGGAATATAAAGGCAGACAAACCGATTATGTGGATCTGATTATCAATGAGATGATTCCGATGGTGGCGGCAGAAGGATTGGCTGATTTTATCGATGTTTTTTGTGATAAAGGGTTCTTTACTCCGGAGGAAACAGAGCGAATTTTAATGCAAGGGATTAAATATGGTATGAGACCTAAAATTCATGCCAATGAGTTGGATTATTCCGGAGGAATACAGGTGGGAGTGAAATATAATGCCCTTTCTGTAGACCATCTTGAGTTTACAGGGGATGAGGAGATTGAAGTGTTGTTGAAATCTGAAACGATGCCTACCTTTTTACCGGGAGCAGCTTTCTTCCTGGGAATGGTTTATGGTCCGGTGAGAAAAATGATCAGTGCAGGATTACCCATTGCTCTCGCTTCTGATTTTAATCCGGGTTCTTCACCATCAGGGAATATGCAACTAGTGCTTTCTATGGGGTGTATTAAGTACAAAATGATTCCGGAAGAGGCAATCAACGCAACTACACTTAACACCGCATACGCTATGGATGTTCAGGATGTTGCCGGTTCTATTGCCAAAGGTAAAGTAGCAAATTTTTATATCACTAAACCGATACCCAACATTGAGTTTATGCCTTATTCCTTTGGATCTAATAAGGTTGAGCAAGCATTCTTAAGAGGAAAAAGATTTGTATAATTGAAGATTAGATCTTTTAGTAGGGGAGTTCATCTCCTATATTTTCATCCGGTGATGGTTCACTACTGTAGTGGTTCATTTTGGAATCAAATGTGTCAAAACCGGTATTGGGAGTAATGCTGATATCGCTTTGCATATCGATATAGTCTAAATCGGAGAATTTAGTGTACTTGCTTTCAAAACGAATTCTGACATTACCTGTAGAACCGTGTCTGTTCTTTTCAAACATAATGTCGGCTTTCCCTTGAGATGGAGTTTGACCATCATCGAAAGTGTCAAATCTGTAATATTCAGGTCTGTAAATAAAAAGTACCATGTCGGCATCTTGCTCGATAGAACCCGACTCACGGAGGTCAGAAAGTTGTGGTCTTTTTGTGGCGCTACTTCTTGTTTCTACAGCTCTGGATAATTGAGAAAGGGCAATAATAGGTATGTTTAACTCTTTAGCTAATGCTTTGAGAGATCGGGAGATAAAACTGATCTCCTGTTCACGGTTCCCTTTTGTTTTTTCATTCTCACTAGTCGCTTGCATGAGTTGCAGATAATCGACAATAACCAAATCGATATCATGTTGGTGTTTCAATCTTCGGCACTTGGCTCTTAAGTCAAATACCGAAAGGGCAGGTGTATCGTCAATAATTAAGTTGGCATTACTGAGGTTTCCAATCTTATTGGTGAGTTGAGTCCACTCCACATCATCCAATCTTCCTCTGGAGATCTTTTCAGAATCAATACCACTTTCTATAGAAAAGAGTCGATGTACAATTTGAGTTGCCGACATCTCTAAGGTGAAAAAAGCTACATTTTTCTTAAAATCGATAGCTGCATTACGGGCTATTGAAAGAACAAATGAGGTTTTACCCATTCCGGGACGTGCTGCGATAATAATTAAATCCGATTTTTGCCAACCCCCGATTTTTTCGTCGATAGCGCGAATTCCTGTTGGTACTCCATGGACAGTCTCATCACTGTTTCTCATCTCTATCAACTCTTCAATTGCTTTACTAACCACTTCGGGGAGCTCTTTACTTTCACGTTTGAAGTTTTGTTCTATGATCCCAAAAAGGTCCGTTTCTGCCCGGTCCAAAAGGGAAAGTACATCAGTAGAATCATCGTATGCATCTTTGATAATGGTGTTACAAGTTGTGATCAAAGAACGTAAAACATATTTCTCCATCACGATTCTGGCGTGATACTCAATATTGGCAGATGAAGCTATACGTTGTGTTAGCGATGCCAGATAAGCCGGTCCTCCGACAACATCCAATTGCTTTTTTTGTCTGAGATGATTGCTGGTTGTCAATAAGTCTATCGGTTTGGAGTCCCTGAACAACTCTCTGAATGCTTTAAATATCAATTGATGTGATTCTTGATAGAACATTTCAGGGGCTAACATATCAATAACTTCCCCCACTGCATCTGCTTGAATCATAATTGCTCCCAAAATAGCCATTTCGAAATCAACAGCTTGGGGAGTCAACTTTCCGGTGAACCCCATCACTGATTCCAGGGTGTTAAATGTAGGAGTAGCAGAGGTTTTCTTAACCTTAAAATCTTCGTTTGCCATAAATTACGTGTAAAAAATCGTTATCCATTTGGAAAATCAAAAATAATACATTTTTAGTTAATACGGAGCAGTTTTTGAAGAAAATAATGAGTTGTTAACAAAAGAAATTTTTAAAATATTTTCTATACCATTGATAATAAATTTATTACCATCATGAAATAAGATCTATTAAACTTATCAACAAGACAGAAAAAAATAGTAAATTTGCAGATTCGAATTTTAACTATAGAGAATAAATATGAAACTATTGAAAGAAAGTATTATAGGACTCATTTTGATTGTGACTCATTTCGCACTTTTTGCACAAAAAGAGACTAAAGTTCAGGGAACGATTTTAAATAATCAATATGAAGAGGTTGTCTTAAAATTAGCATATAAGGCTGATGCTCCTTCAGAATATGGCAAAGCTACCATTACGGAACAGGGTACCTTTTTACTGACATCTACCAATATTACAAGATCAGATATTTTTAAACTGGAGTTTTCAGATAACGATTTCTTTTTGATGGTATTGCATCCCGGTGACCAGGTAAAAATCGCTTTTGATGCCAATAATTTACAATCGATTGTGTCGGTAAGTGGTTCTCCTTCCATGAGTTTTGTTAAAGGAATGGCAGATCTTCTGGCAAGAAATAAAAAAGTGATGGATAGTATCAATGTGGCGCTCCAACAGGATAAAGAGCAACTCTATTACAATCAGTTTTTTCAGGATCTGCATCTGTTTCATCAGACCAATAATGATGTAGATCAACATATTACCCATCTATATCGTATCTATGATACATTGCAAACTTTTGTTTCTTCAAAATCCAAAAAAGAACATTTGAAGTCTAAAAATATTGATTATTTCATTTCTCAGGTGATCACTTATACCAAACAGATGGAGGATGATTACACACCTTTGGCGAACTATTTGGTGAATGCTCCTAAATATTACGATTTTAGCACAGGTGTTCCTCAGGCAGCGCAAGCTTTTTATCAACAATTTAAGCAAAGCTATCTGGATAAGATTAATGAAAGACATCAAATTGCAGTATCAGGTCTTGGGACATTAATGGCTGAGGTAAAAAAGATCAATGCTAAGCGAGACTCTTTGATGTACGGAGACCATTTGTCGAAGAGTAAGGTGAAGAAAAGTATGGGCGAGGAATTGTTCCAGCTGCTACAAAACTATCCTGTTCCCCCTAATAATGAAAATCAATATATAAAAGAAATAACCAATACAAATCAGGCAGCAGAAGAGTTAAAAGCGCAATCTCAGGAGAAAGTGAGACAGGTGATTCAATCGTATCAATCTGCCTATAACAAAGAAACGGAAAGGGTGAATCAGGTGATTATGCAGCAACTGATGGATAATAAGGACGAGTTGGCAGTTTTGATGTTTGTAGATATTTATAAGAGAGATCAGTTTCCCGATTTACATCAGCAGGTTGCTCATGCACTTTATGCGAAATATCCCGAACATCCATTGGTTGTAGAAAGATATAAGGTAGAAACTTCGCCTAAAAATAGTACTAACATTGGCTCTATGGCTCCCGATTTGGCTTTCCCCGATCCGGATGGAAAGATTATTAAATTATCCGATTTAAGAGGAAAAGTGGTATTGCTGGATTTCTGGGCAGCGTGGTGCAGACCTTGCAGGATGGAGAATCCCAATGTGGTGAAAGCATACCATCAATACAAAGATAAGGGTTTTGATGTGTATAGTGTATCATTGGACAGAGATAAAAATGCATGGTTGAAAGCGATTCAGGATGATGGGCTGGTATGGCCTTCTCATGTTAGTGATCTGAAACATTGGTCTTCTGAAGCAGCTGCAATCTACGGTGTTAGATCTATTCCTGCCACTTTCTTAATCGGAAAAGATGGTAGAATTGTAGCCAAAAACTTACGAGGTGATGCATTAGTCAATGCATTGAAACAATTGCTGGGAGAATAGATAAAAGATAGAGGGGAAGTTTAAATTAATTAAAAATTGTAAAAAAAAGAATATAGGAAAAAGTAAATGAAGAATATTAGAAACTTTTGTATTATTGCTCATATTGACCACGGTAAAAGTACTTTAGCGGATCGTTTATTGCAGCTTACCGGTAATGTCTCTGATCGTGACTTCCAGGATCAAATGCTGGATAGCATGGACCTGGAGAGAGAACGAGGCATTACTATTAAAAGTCATGCTGTACGGATGGATTACGAGTACGAAGGTGAGAAATATATATTGAATTTGATTGATACTCCGGGGCACGTTGACTTTTCCTACGAAGTTTCTCGTTCTATTGCAGCTTGTGAAGGAGCTTTGCTCCTTGTTGATGCTACTCAAGGGGTTCAGGCACAAACCATTTCAAACCTCTATTTGGCTATAGATCACGATCTTGAAATTATTCCGGTATTGAACAAGATGGATATGCCTTCAGCGATGCCTGAAGAGGTGAAAGATCAGATAGTGGATCTGTTGGGTTGTGACAGAGATGATATTTTTGAGGCGAGCGGCAAAACCGGGGAAGGTGTCGAGGAGATTTTAGAGGCAATTATTCATAATGTTCCAGCTCCTGTAGGAGATCCGGAAGCTCCACTACAAGCATTGATATTTGACTCCGTTTATAATTCATACAGAGGGGTGATCTCTTACTTTAGGATCTTAAATGGAACAATCAAGAAAAATGATTTTGTAAAGTTTTTCTCCAATAATAAAGAGTATCATGCAGATGAGATCGGTGTTTTAAAAATGAAAATGGAACCCACTTCGGTATTGACAGCCGGAATGGTGGGTTATATCATATCCGGGATTAAAACTTCCGCTGAGGTGAAAGTTGGAGATACTATTACACATGTAGAACGCCCCTGTGCTGAAGCAGTAGCCGGCTTTGAGGATGTGAAACCGATGCTCTTCGCGGGGATCTATCCTGTTGATGCGGATGATTACGAAGAGTTGAGAGCCTCTTTGGAAAAATTACAACTGAATGATGCTTCTTTAACTTTTGAACCTGAATCTTCGGCAGCGTTGGGATTTGGTTTTCGTTGCGGATTTTTGGGTTTGTTACACATGGAGATTGTACAGGAACGTCTGGACAGAGAGTTTGATATGGATGTGATTGCTACTGTTCCCAACGTTTCCTACAGAGTACACACAACCAAAAAAGAGGTGATCGAGGTGCATAATCCTTCAGGAATGCCCAATCCCAGTGAGATCGATTTTGTGGAAGAACCTTTCATTAGAGCACAAATTATCAGTAAATCCGAGTATATCGGACCGATCATGAAACTCTGTCTGGATAAGAGAGGAACCCTCGTAAATCAGGTTTATATTGCGTCTAACAGGATTGAAATGGGCTTTGATCTTCCTTTGGGCGAGATTGTTTTTGACTTTTATGATAAGCTGAAAAGTATCTCTAGAGGGTATGCTTCTTTTGACTATCATATTACTGACTATAAGCCTGCTAAACTGGTTAAATTGGATATTCTGTTGAATGGAGATTCAGTGGATGCTTTGTCTTCTCTGACTCACGTTGATAATGCTTATCCGTTTGGACGTAGAATTTGTGAAAAGTTGAAAGAGTTGATTCCACGTCAACAGTTTGATATTGCCATTCAGGCAGCGATTGGATCCAAAATTATTGCCCGTGAAACCATCAAGGCGTTACGTAAAGACGTAACTGCCAAGTGTTATGGTGGGGATATCAGTAGAAAACGGAAACTCCTTGAAAAGCAAAAGAAAGGAAAGAAGAAAATGAGACAGATTGGTAACGTAGAAGTACCACAATCTGCATTCCTGGCAGTTTTGAAGTTGGATTAAAAAAACAAGGTAGAAATTAGAAAGTAGAAGATAGAAACAAATTCTTTCGTGTTTTTACCGGAATAAAAACGAAAAAAAGAGTTCTGTTTTCGTTTGCCTTTTGGGTTGATAAACCCAATTATTTCCCCTATCTTTGTCCCAAATGGTAGTGTTGACAATTCTATCCATGTTCACAATGCCGGAATATACTACTTGATCGCAACGGATACCAATGGTTGTGCGACCCATTCTGACACATTGACATTGTCTTACTTCAATCCTAATCCGCCAACCATTACACCTTCAGGTCAGCAAACCATTTGTGAAGGGAGTGCCATTGTGTTGACAGCCTCTTCCGGAAATGCATACAATTGGAGTACCGGCGCCAATACCCAATCGATATCTGTTGTTGCAGCAGGTAATTACGTGGTTACGGTAACGGATGAAAACGAGTGTTCCCGACCTTCAACTCCGGTTGTAGTCAATATCAATCCGCTTCCGCCAACTCCAACTATCAGTGTCAATGAAGGATTGTTGCAAGCCACACCATCTAGCGGATATACGTTTAAGTGGTACTTTAACGGGACGCTCATCAGCGGTGCCAATTTGAGTTTCTATTGGCCGACTCAGAATGGCGTTTATATGGTTGAAATTACCGATCAGTTGGGTTGTAGTAGTGTTTCAGCGCCTTACAATGTGCAATTTGTGGGTATCGATGAAAATATTGAAGATGTTTTCACCAAGCTTTATCCCAATCCGTTGACAACCCGAACTACGTTATTGATTAATCTGCCTTATTCGGCTTATCTTCATGTGGAGTGTTTTGATGTTACCGGGAAAAAGATAGCCACCATTTATCAAGGCAATCTCTCCGGAGGTGCTAATGAAATAGATATTGACGCGCAACAGCTCGGTCTCGTTAGCGGAACCTATATCTTAAGAACCCTCTGCGATAACCAAATGATCCATCACAAAATGATGATCAGCAATCGATAATCAATTACGAATCAACGTGATTTCGGATTTCGGATTTCGGAATTTTGGCATCGGGTTATTTCTTATATAACCTATTGATATTTAATTATATATATTATTTTGAAATAAAAATAAAAGGGGGGCAGAATAGCTATTCCTTTTAGGTGATTTTATTTCCCCACTCTGGAATGTTATACCTTTTGGATAAATTGTGTATTGAAAACCATAATTATCTGTGTTTACGACCATTTTCACTGTTTTTATTGATTGTTCCCCTCCTTTGGAGGGGCTAGGGGAGGTCTAATTCATAATTCGTAATTGGATTCCGCCCTCCGCCTTCCGCCTTTTATTCTACTTCTACCTTCTACCTTCTTAATTAATAAAGGGGGGGGGGTCCTAGCGGACTTCAATCTCCTCTTCCAACTCCCAGAAACCTCTCACTGTGAATTGACTGTCATGCAGTAGGATCCTTTCCGGCTGAATCTTTTCAAGGTAGTTGCCGGTGTCCCATTTCCCATTGTGGTTCCGATCAAAAATGATGCGTACTTTATAATTGCCCGGGGTTAAATGCTCATAATTAACCCTTTGGGACACGGTTAAAATCTGTCTGTTAACCACTTTTCCTTTGCTATCTAGTAGTTCCACAATATAGCTGCAATCCTGATTTTCAAAACGATACAAAATGGATAGCGATCCATAATCGCGTTCGGTTTTCATTTTAAAACGGATCTGTATAGAGTCGTTCATCCTTCCATGATATCCTTGAAAGAGCGAGTCTCTAAATAGAAGTGTGTACTCTTTGCCGGGCTCAAAAGGATACTCAACAGGGAGCAATCGCGTAAGTGGTTCCTCGGTCGTGAGTGTGTGGAAGGTAGTATCTTCACTCTCTTTGTCTTTGCTGATCAGGGTGAAGGGTAGGTTAGGAGTAGAGGTAATTGGTGGATCAAATCGCAAAGTGAGTGGCTCGTAAAGTGACCCGGCATGTAGTGCAGAAACCTGTGCCGGTGGTGGTGTAGCAGTTCTTCCCCACAATCCTGTTGAAATCGGTTTGTAAGGTGTAAGAATCAGAGTATCAATAAATTGATACTCCGGTATGGTAATCTCTATCAATGCCGTATCTTCAGAAAGAGGGGTAGTAAAAAGGGTCAGGGTGTCTCCAACTGTACCCCATTCCGAATAGAACTCTAAATCGTTGGATGTAAGCAATCTGAGACTATTTTTTTCAGGAAATACGCAAGGTTTGTTTAATTTGAAACGATATTCTCCATTTCTGTTGACAGATAAGGGACTAATTTGAAACCGTTGATGATCCTCTGTAAAAAAAGAGAGTTCAATAGTGTCTTCCTGATCTGTCCGTACCGGTTCATCTAAAAAAGCGATTCCTTCACCGGGTAAATCAAAGCGCAGGTTGCTGTTGATATCCTTTAATGCGAATATTTTGTACTCTCCATCGGAGATGTTTTTGAACCGGAATGAGCCGTCAGCCTTAGATTTTGTTAAATATTGAGGTTGCACCAGAATAGGCAGCGAGTCCTCAAATTGATCGTACAGGAAGATAAAAATATCCTTTTGAGGCTCTCTTGTTTCAGCATCAAAAATTGTACCCCGGATCGTTGCTGTGTCAATCTCATCTCCGGTAGAGAAAGCGTATTGATAAATGGGAAGTTCATTCCCTTCCGTATAATCCTTGATGGCATTGGAAAGGATAACATTGTACGTTTTATTGGGTAAAAGTGTATCTTTCCATTCAATAACCAGCGATTTTCCTTTTATTTTGTAATTGGGCGCAGTTGTTAACGGAGGAGAAAAGATGATGTTTTCCAGGGGATTGTTCAATGTAATAAACTCATCAAATGTGAGTCGGATACTTTTTCCGGAATAGTTGGTGGTGCTTTGTGGAGGCTGTTCTTTAACTACAGCGGGTGGTGTAACGTCACGGGGACCGCCGGTAGGCGTTACAATCTGAGCACATCCATACAGGAGTAGCAAGAGTATGATATAAAGAAAATGGTTCTGTTTCATCTTTAAATAACTCGCAAAATTAGGAAAAATTATGATATATTTGCCAACTATTTATTAGAATTGACCCGATGATCCATCTGATTTTAACTTTTGATTATGAATTGCCCCTGGGGAAGGTGAAGCATTCTTATGAAGATGCGCTCTTTCAACCTACTGAGCAGTTGTTAGAGTTAGCTCAAAAAATAGGAGTTCCAATAGTGCTTTTTGCTGATATTTTGTCCTATTACAAGCATAAAGAGAGTCAGATCAGTTCTTTTACCGTTCCATTTGAGAACCAGCTTCAGAAAACTTTACAACTGGGACATGAGGTGCAACTCCACCTCCATCCTCACTGGATGAAGACAGAAGTGGGTGAACAGACCTTTCAACCTGATCTCTCCTTTACATTGGAGCATTTTAGTGACGAAGAACTGGAACAATTATTGCAACTCTCTATCAAAGAGTTGAAAGCTGTTTTATCGCCGATAGATCCTCATTACCGTCCTACTGCTTATCGTGCCGGTGGTTATAATATACAATCAAAGGGGGGCGCTATGATACCACTCCTTCAAAAATATGGGGTTGCGTTCGATTCTTCTGTGGCTCAGGGCTACTATTTCCACTCTGCTCAGTCTACCGTAGATTTTCGCAAGCTACCCGCCAAAGGAAACTGGTTGCTTCCCTTGGATGGAGATCTCACTCAGGAGGGCAATTCTTCGATCATGGAGGTGCCGATTGCCGCCAAACCCAAAACCCTTTTCGAGTTGCCGACAGCCTTAAAGATGCGGTTGTACGCTGACCGGGCAGTAAATCGGGGCAGCATGATCCACCGGCAGGACGCGATTCCATGGAGAGAGAAAATCAATATGTTCCGTTCCAGCAGAATGTTGAGTGTGGACAACTTTACCTTTACACCAAAACAGTTGCTTCAGATACTGGATTACCATATCCGAAAATACAAAACCGAAAAGGATCTTTTCGTAGCCCTCATCGGACATCCTAAATCTATGGGAGGATATGCTTTGGGCTTATTGGAATCCTTTGTGGAACTGGCACGCGATAAATATGGCGATGAATTACGGATTACAACGTTTCCAAAAAATGCGAATTAAACTGGCAGGGTAGCAGTTCCGATACAGAATTGACTACATGAACTTCACCTGTTTCTCCGGCCATAATCACTTGAATGGGTTGATTGTATTTAACCTCATATTCCAGTAATGCCTGTCTGCAACTACCGCAAGGTGGAACGGGAGATTGAACCGGATTTTGCGGATAGACAGCAGTAACCGCTATTTTGAGAATAGGGACACCGGGATACTGAGAGGCAGCATAGAAAAGTGCCGTTCTTTCAGCACATAAACCGGTGGGATAAACGCTATTTTCTTGATTGTTCCCTCCTATGATAACGCCATTGTTGAGCAATATGGCGGCACCTACTTGAAATCGGGAATAGGGAGCGTAGGATTTATGGGCATTCTCTTCGGCGACTTGCAATAATTTTTGGAGATCTTCAGGAATGGCTGCCCTGTCAGGGTAAACGTGAACTTGTGTTGCTATAGTGATTTTTTTCATACCAAATAGATAAAGTTATCTTAGTATAAACTTAAAAATCCCCATTTTTATTGTGAATAAAGAGTGGTTCTATCACAAAAAGAATCAAACTATTGAAAAAGGCAAAGAAAGTCACTCCGGCATGGGTGTCCAGCGTATCCTCAGTGAGCATAGACATAAAAATTAAGATGAAAAAGAGAAAATAGAGTAGTGATCTTTTCCCGGATGTGAAGAATGGAGCTGCCAGGTATAACACGAAGATAGTCAGGAGGATAATTCCACCGGTCATACATACTGTAAGAAACTGATTATGACAACCTTTCTCTTTTTTGGTGATTTGCGAATGAGATTGCTCCAATTGTTGATCCAGCGCTTTTTTATGATCACCTAAACCTACTCCAACCCAGGGATGTTTCTGAATCACTTGCCACGAATTTTTCCAGAGTTCAACCCGTTCCAGTAGGGACGATTGATGTAAAATGCCGTATTTATGATATAGTGAGATGCTGAAGAAAGTAGGGTAGAGGGAGCGTTTGAGTCCAAATCCTTCTGTGTAGGCAACGTTGGCATATCCCATCTCAATATTTTTGAGATCCTTTTCAGTGAGAGCCAATACACCCTCTCTATCTTTTGTTAACCCTTTGGAGTTAAGGTACCGAATCAGACCATGCTTAACAGAATCATAGGGGAGTTCGCTCCTCATTTCCCAGGTGGGAATCAGCTCGATTTCACAGATATTCACTCCAATTCTGGATCCATTCTCGACTAAAGAGAGAGTATCGTGGTAATATGGATTGCCAAAACGAGTGTGCGATGGATATCCTCCCCCCTCATTTTTTATTTCAAAATAATTAAAAGTAATAACTCCTAAATAAACGAAAAAGAGAACCATAGAGGTGAAAAATACCCAGATTAAAACTCTATTTTTCTGTTTTTCAAAAAGATAAGAGGTAAAAAAGATAATTCCTAATATCAGCAAAATGGCGATTCCTGTCAAGGTTTGAGAAATAAACAGGTAGGCAGTCAGCCAAAGAGCAATGATAATGAGTAATCCGTTAAAAATTAGGCTATTAAATGCTTTTTTTTGAATTAGAAACAGAATTATCACGATTCCCATGACGATGTTGAGGCTGAAACGGATGTGGGAAATGAAGCGTGATATTTCGCGGATATCATGAATGGGGTTTTTCCATAAATAATAGACAGAGATGGAGGTGGTAACTACCAAAGAGCTGACAAAAGCGAGTAAAATTACATCTATTTCGCTCTTTTTGAGAGGATTAGTTGTTGCTATTACGAGAGGAATAATAAGTAATGGCAGTTTGAGAAGGAGGCTTTGTAGTCCCGTTTGCAGATGGTCACTGTGAATGAGCCAGATGCCCAGCAGTAACGGAAAACTGATGAGCCATAAAAGGGTACGATTGCTTTGAATCCTCTCCCATTTCTCTTTCCAATTCCATTCTAAGATGCTGTTGATGAATATTGTAGTGATTCCAACAGTCATCACGAAAAGTGACAACGGCAACGCTATGGCAATGGTGAGTAGTCCTGCCAGATAGACATATTTATGAAAGTTAGCCCTGGTAAAGAGGTTCATTATTTTCCGCTGAGAATAGATTGATATCGTTTTTGATCTAATAAAATCTGTTTTGCTACTTTGAGATCCGGATCATAAACCAACTGATTTACAATTTTTCCTTTTTGATAATAGTAACGAGTTACAATTTCCATCGCTAAATATTGAGAGATCTCCTCTTGATACTTTATCAAATCGCGCTCTTTTTCCTCTTCTATTGCTTGGTTTAACTGCTTGATAATCGGGTCAATTTTTTCCAGATATTGCTCCTCAGTTGCGACCTCAGTCAGCTTTTCCAAAAGGGCTTCAGTTTGACTCTTATAAGAGTACTCTTTTCCTTTTAAAAACTGTTGAAATTGTGAGTATATTTCCGGAGTAATCTGGAATTTCTCTGCTTCAGTAATTTCCGGATTCCTGGCATGATACTGATTAGCAAAATCAAAGATCAGGTTATTGAGTATCAGTGTAATGAGGATTTCATGCGGAACCACTTCATCTGTTAAAATATCTGGTTCAACGCCTCCCTTGTCGTACACTGTTCTGCCATTTTTGGTTTTGTAAGCCACTGCCAGTGAATCAGGTATTTTTGTAGGTTTCTCAGGATTTTCTTTGTCAAAATAATCTATATTTTGTACACATCTTCCACTGGGGATATAATATTTGGATACCGTAATTTTGAAAGAGGTGTTATAGCTTAACGGTAGTATGTTTTGTACCAATCCTTTACCAAAAGTTTTCTTTCCTACAATCACTCCACGGTCCAGGTCCTGAAATGCTCCGGAAACAATTTCTGACGCGGATGCACTGGCTTCATTAACAAGCACCACAACAGGAATCTTTTTGTCTAAAGGCGTGGAACGAGTTTTGTAAATATTGTTTTGTTCAGCTATTTTTCCTCTTGTTTCAGTAATGGTCACATTTTGATCCACAAAGATATTCATGATGTTCACTGCTTCATGGAGTAACCCTCCTCCGTTATTTCGGAGATCCAGGATGAGATATTGCATTCCTTCATCCTTCAGTTTCACAAAAGCATCCTTTACTTCACTGCTTGCTTTTTCAGTGAATTGATCCAGTTTGATATAGCCTATCTGATTGTCGAGTAGACCGGAATAGGATACGGCAGGAAACTTAATTTCCTCTCTCTTGATATCGAACTGAAGAATTTCTCCTGTTGTAGATCGCTTCACTTCAACGTTGAGTGTGGTCCCGGGCTGTCCTTTCAAAATGGTACTCACTTCATCAGTGGTTTTCCCCTTTGTGGATTGTCCATTAATCTTAAGGATAATATCTCCGGCTCTCAGTCCGGCTTTTTGTGATGGTGTACCAAAGTAGGGTTCAGAGATCACCACTTCATCGCCATATTTTTGGATCAGCGCACCAATCCCGCCATATTGACCTGTAGTCATCATTCGGTAATCCTCAATCTGTGATTCGGGATAATAAACACTGTAGGGGTCGAGTGAACTCAACATCCCATCAATGGCGCTTTTTACTAAATTTCCGGGAGATATCTCATCGGCATATTTGGCATTCAATTCTTTCAGTATGGACACAAAGATATCCACATTTTTCGCTATTTCAAAATCATTCTGTGCAGAAACAGTAAATAGCGAGGTAGCCAAAGCAAGACCTAATAATAAACCTTTAAATTTCATTTTCCTCACTATTTCATTAGTTTTTTGTAACGTATTCTTTTAGGACCTTCATTGCCCAAACGTTTTTTTCTATTTTCTTCATAATCAGTATAGTTACCCTCAAAGAAGTATACTTGTGATTCCCCTTCAAAGGCTAAGATATGCGTACAGATTCTATCCAGGAACCAACGGTCGTGTGAGATGATGACAGCGCATCCTGCGAAATTTTCCAAAGCCTCTTCCAGCGCTCTCAAGGTGTTCACATCAATATCGTTGGTGGGCTCATCCAGCAGAAGTACATTCGCTTCAGACTTTAAAGTTAAAGCCAAGTGTAAACGATTGCGTTCCCCTCCGGACAATACACCTGCCTTTTTTCCCTGGTCGGAGCCTCCAAAATTAAAGCGTGAGATATAAGCTCTGGAATTGATCAGTTTACCGCCCAGCATGATCTGTTCATTGCCTTCAGAGATTACTTCATAGACGGTTTTCTCGGGGTCTATCTGACTATGTTGCTGATCTACGTATCCTAAAGTTACTGTTTCTCCAATCTCAAATGTTCCGGAGTCAGGCTTTTCGATTCCCATGATCAAGCGGAATAGCGTGGTTTTACCTGCTCCATTGGGACCGATAATTCCTACAATTCCGTTGGGTGGCAGTGAAAAGTTAAGATCTTCAAACAGTAGCTTGTCACCATAAGCTTTAGAAACCTGGACGGCTTCAATCACTTTATTGCCTAAACGGGGACCGTTAGGGATAAAGATTTCGAGTTTTTCTTCTCTTTCTTTGATATCTTCATTAATCAGTCTGTCATACGCATTTAACCTGGCTTTTCCCTTGGCTTGTCGGGCTTTAGGACTCATTCTGATCCACTCCAACTCTCTTTCCAGGGTTTTCATTCTTCTAGACTCTTGCTTCTCTTCCATAGCCAATCGTTGAGACTTTTGTTCCAGCCAGGAGGAGTAGTTGCCCTGCCAGGGGATTCCTTCTCCACGATCCAGTTCTAGAATCCAACCGGCTACATTATCCAGAAAATAACGGTCGTGTGTTACCGCAATGACAGTTCCTTTGTACTGTTGCAAGTGCATCTCCAGCCACTCAACCGATTCGGCATCCAGGTGGTTGGTAGGCTCATCCAGCAACAAAATATCGGGTTCAGAAAGGAGTAGTCGGCATAGTGCCACTCTTCTTCTTTCTCCTCCGGAGAGATTGAGTACGGGTGTATCTCCTTCCGGACAGCGTAATGCGTCCATGGCGCGTTCCAGTTTGCTATCCAATTCCCAGGCATCGTGTTGTTCAATCAATTCAGTCAGTTCGCCTTGTCTTTCAATCAGTTGATTCATTTCATCATCGCTCAACTCCTCCATAAACCGCATGTTCACCGCATCATATTCAGCGAGAATATCAACCACCTCCTGAACCCCTTGCATCACTACCTCTTTAACGGTTAAAGAGTCATCCATCTCAGGTTCCTGAGCCAAATAGCCAACAGTATAACCGGGAGAGAATACCACTTCACCCTGATAAGATTTATCTACACCGGCAATGATTTTTAATAAAGAGGATTTTCCCGATCCATTAAGACCCAAAACTCCAATTTTTGCTCCATAATAAAAGGAAAGGTAAATGTTTTTTAATACCTGTTTTTGTGGTGGGTAGATCTTACTCACATTCACCATCGAAAAAATAATCTTCTTGTCGTCACTCATATCTCTACTACGTTAAATAATAATCTGCAAAGATAACGAAAAAAATATTTTTTCCGTATATTTGCCACGAATTATTTGTTAAAGCTATTTATCTATATAATCCTTTGTTAATGAACTATTTTGAGTCAACGCAGATTACCGGATTAGCAACTCATTATGTAGGAAATAAGAATAATGAGGAGGAACTTCTCCTTTCTCAACGTGTGATTTCCTTAAATGAGCAGCTCAAACAGGTGCTGCATACCTACTTTCTTTCCTCTTTTAAGGAGGGACAATATTATCAATTTAATATTGAGGGGGAGCAGGAGTCTAACACTGTTCATCAGTTGGTTACTCAGATTTTCGACCATCCGGAACAACTTCACGAGCACTCTGTTGCGATTGCACAACACCTGTATGAGCAGGGAGTTCATCCGAAAATTAAAGGCGGAGAACTTTATGTAGCTTACTTAAAAGAGTGTGTGGTAGATGGAGAAGTGTGTGATGCTGTGGGAATTTTTAAATCTGAACACAAAGATCTTTTTCTCACAATTTTTGAGCAAGAAGGATCTTTGGGAATAGAAACTGAAGAAGGGATTAATATTAACAAATTGGATAAAGGGTGTCTGATTTTCAATATTGATCCTGAAAATGGATATACTGTTTCAGTTGTGGATCAGACAAACAGAGGAAGTGAGTCTAAGTTTTGGACCAATCTGTTCCTTAATCTGAAACCCAAAGAGGATCTTTATTTTTATACTCAACAAGCCCTTACTTTATGCAAAGATTTTATCAATCAGGAACTTCCGGAACAAATAGAGATCAATAGAGCACAACAAGTTGACCTTCTTCAACGTTCTGTAGAATACTTTAAAGAGAATGATCAGTTTGAACAAGAACAGTTTAAAGAGCAGGTATTGGTTGAACCGGAGGTGATTCAGAGTTTTGAACAGTTTCAGGAACAACGAGTTGAGGATAATCAATCACTACCTCTTAAACAGTTTGAAATCAGTGAGAAAGCAGTGAAGAGGGAGACGAAATATATTAGAAGCGTAATTAAACTTGATAAGAATTTTCATATCTATGTTCATGGAGATAGAAAGCTCATTGAGCAGGGAAATGAAGCAGATGGAAGAAAATATTATAAATTGTACTTTGAAGAAGAAAAATAAATTATGATTAATTTGAATTTTTCCGGAGAAATGCAGAATGCATTTATAGAAGCAAAAAAAATAGCCAGCCATTATAAGGATAGGTCTATTAATGTGGAGCATGTCGCATTGGCTATTTTTAGAACTCCGGCGGATAACACAGTATCAGTAGTGATGGACCACTTTCTTTTGGAGGTCAATTCCTTTATTATGCAGTTGGAAGAATTGTTGGAGAAAAAGGAGATGTTGGTGGAAATTAATGAAGATGATGTTAAAATTTCACCGCAGGTGGAGGCACTCTCGCGTTTGGCTTACGTGATTTCAAGAGATTGTAGGCATGAAACAACCGATATGATTCACTTTCTTCTGGCAACTATTAAGGATACCAGAGCTGACGTAGCTAATGTGATAAAAGTGATGTTTAAAAAAGCGGGTTACACGTATGATGATATCATTGAAGTGGTGAAGGGATCAACCTATACACGATCATCGGAGAAATATGACGACGAGGAAGACGATGATGATGATGACGATGATAAATATTATAGCAGAAGAACACAGAAAAAAACACGGGCATCCAGTGGTAGTACCCCTATGCTGGATAGTTTTGGAAGGGATTTGACAAGGTATGCTGCTGAAGGGAAACTGGATCCTATTGTAGGACGGGAAAAGGAGTTGGAAAGAATTGCTCAAATATTGAGTAGAAGAAAAAAGAATAATCCTGTTTTGATTGGTGAGCCGGGAGTAGGTAAGTCGGCTATTGCAGAAGGGTTGGCACTCAACATTCATAAAGGGTTAGTATCCCGAACGTTACAGAATAAAAGGGTGATCAGTTTGGATATGGGATCGATTGTTGCAGGGACTAAGTACAGAGGACAGTTTGAAGAGAGAATGAAAGCCTTGCTGGAAGAGATTGAGAAAAATCCAAACGTTATTCTTTTCATTGATGAATTGCATACGATGGTTGGAGCAGGAAGCTCACCGGGAAGCCTGGATGCCTCAAATATGTTTAAACCTGCTTTGGCACGGGGAGAATTGCAATGTATCGGTGCGACTACGTTAGATGAATATAGAGAGCATATTGAAAAGGATGGAGCCCTGGAAAGAAGGTTTCAAAAAATTATGATGGAACCTACATCAGAAGAGGAAACAATTACTATCCTGCACAATATCAAAGATAAGTATGAGGATCACCACAAAGTGAGATATACTGATGAAGCTATTGAAGCTTGTGTTTCACTCTCTTCCCGCTATATCACAGACCGCTGTTTGCCGGATAAAGCAATAGATGCATTGGATGAAGCCGGTTCGAGAGTGCATATCCAAAATTTAAGACCACCCCTTGAACTGGAAGTGTTGGAACAAGAGATTGATCAATTGGAGAGACTGAAATCAGAAGCGATTCAAAAACAACAATTTAAAATGGCTGCTGAATACCGCGATCAGGTTGTTGAGAAAACAAACCTACTCAATCAATTGAAATTGGATTGGGATCAATCAATGGATAAAGAAAGAACAGAAGTGACTGAAGAGGATATGGCTGAAGTGATAGCTATGATGACTGGAGTACCTGTTAAAAAAATGTCCAAAAATGAGACTGAAAGGCTGGTTTCTATGCCGGATGAGTTGAATGGAAAAGTGATTGGACAACAAGAAGCAATTTCTAAAATAGTGAGGGCAATCCAGAGAAATAGAGCAGGGTTGAAAGATCCTAATAAACCGATTGGTGTGTTCCTCTTTTTAGGTCCTACAGGGGTGGGTAAAACCTATTTGGCTAAGGTTTTGGCTGAATATCTATTTGATTCTCAGGATGCTATGGCGAGACTCGATATGAGTGAATATACGGAGAAATACACTATTTCCAAGATGATAGGATCTCCTCCGGGTTATGTTGGCTACGGAGAGGGCGGACAATTGACTGAAAAAATCAGGAGAAAACCTTATTCAATTGTGTTGTTGGATGAGATTGAAAAAGCACACCCTGAAGTACATAATATTCTTCTGCAGTTGTTTGATGACGGCGTATTGACCGATGGTAGCGGAAGAAGGGTGGATTTTAAAAATACAATAATTATTATGACATCCAATGTGGGAACCCGTGAATTGAAAGATTTTGGTACAGGGGTAGGGTTCTCAACTCAAACTATTGAAGCGAATAAAGATAAATTAGCTCAGGGAGTTCTTGAAGGAGCTTTAAAAAGGACTTTTTCTCCCGAGTTTCTGAATCGTATTGATGAGGTGATCTACTTCAAGAATCTGGAAAAAGATGAGATTGTTCAGATTATTGAATTGGAAATGAATAAGGTAATTCAACGCGTTTCCGATCTGGGAATTACGGTTTCTTTATCTGAAAAAGCCAGGGATTTCTTGGTGGAGAAAGGATGGGATCCTCATTATGGCGCCAGACCGCTTAAACGAACCATTCAACGTTATGTGGAAGACACTTTGGCTGAAGGTATCCTCTCAAATCGCTTTGAAACGCAAAAAGAGGTAACCCTCGATTATGATGACATCAAAGAGGAGATGCTGATCATTTAAACTGCTCGTTTCATGTCATTAGCCGATCTGTTGTACACTCTCATACCCAATACCTGGTTTCGCAAACTTTCGAAACTTTACTATAAAACGCTGAAAAAAATGACCCGGAAGATTACTGAGGAGCAATTTATTCAGCTTTTGACGGAACGTTTGGATGTACAAAAGGGAGATACTGTTTTTGTGCATAGTGCTATGAGTAAGCTGAATATCGCTTTTTCACCGCAACGTTTACTGGAGATTTTGTTGGAGCAAGTGGGCGAGGAGGGTACATTGCTCTTTCCTTGCTGGCACTATATTGGTCGGGCGGAAACCTATCTGCGCAACCCTGATTCCGTGTTTGATGTTCGCAATTCAGTGACTACATTGGGTTATCTGAACCGCTTGGCGATGGAGTATCCCGGGGCGCAACGCTCTATGCATCCGACTGTTAGCGTTTGTGCTATAGGAAAAAGAGCCGAAGAACTGGTCGCTACCCATCATCTTGATCTCTATCCTTGTGGCGAGCAATCTCCCTGGTACAAAATGTTGTCTCATCCGGCTAAAGTGATTGGGCTGGGAGAGAAGCTGGTCAGCCTCTCTTTTGTTCATTGCGTGGAAGATATGATGAAAGATGAGTTCCCTATTCAGACCCTTTCCGATACTCCTATTGAGGGTAAAGTAGTTGATTATCAAGGAAATAGTATAATGGTTCCGACCTTATATCCTCTTCCGGATATTCAGCAGCGGAATGTGGTTCGTTTTTTTTATGATTATATATCAAAAAAGGGGGGAGGACAGTTTAAGTTCAAGGGTTCTAATTACTTTCGTGTGGACGCCCATCACTTATTTGACGAAATGGTCATACTGGCAAGAAAAGGTATTACAATTTACGGCAAATTCTGATGAAAAGGTCAATAGTCATTACCGATGATGGTTCTACTTCCCTCAAAGTAGAGGATCTGGATGAAAGCTTTCACTCTCATTTCGGCGCCATACAGGAATCACAACATATCTTCATTGGGGCAGGATTGAATAGCATAATACCCAATCCGGATGCAACACGCTCCATTCTGGAGATCGGGTTTGGTACCGGCTTAAACTGTTTTCTCACTATCCCGCAGATGATTTCCAGAGGCGAAAAGCTCTATTATGAAGCGATAGAGAAATATCCTCTGAGTCAGGAGGAGTATCAGGCTTTAAACTATAAACAGCTCATTCAATTTCCCGATTCCGACTCTATATTTCAACAAATCACCGAAACTCCCTACGATCAGGTGGCGCAGATTTCTCCTTATTTCCAACTCTATAAAAGAGAACTCGACTTCCGGAAGGCGCAGTGGGAAAAAGAACGTTTTGATTTGGTCTATTTTGACCCCTTTTCTCCCGACAAACAACCTGAAATGTGGAGTTTACCCGTAGTTTCCGAAGTTTATCAAGCAATGAAATCCAACGGAGTATTGGTCACCTATTCCACCAAGGGAATCGTTAAACGTGTCTTCAAAGAGGCAGGATTTATAATTGAAAAAATCCCCGGTCCACCCGGGAAAAGGGAAATCCTACGAGCCCTGAAATGACAATTACGAATTACGAATTACGAAATCTTAAATTTTTAATTCTAACATCTCTCTATAAATAAAAATTAGATTTATTTTACTATTTGTTTATATGATGGAAAGTTGTATATTTGCAACATGGATATATATGATGTCTCGTGTAAAGAAAAAGGAAGTGTGCTAAAAAAGAAGAAAGGATACTCTGATTCACTAAGTAGAATATAAACAATTAGCCCAAATTCCGCAGCTAAAAAGTTTTGATATGTCAAAAATTTTTTGTAATGGATTTCCATCTATTTTTAGACAATTTTTAACAAAAATACACTAAT
>DIRT01000003.1:0-97583 GCA_002427605.1 Bacteroidales bacterium UBA5429
CAGGGACAAGCCCTGCCCCTACGATCGCGTTTAACTTAAATTGTCAATCTCGTAATTCTGTGAATTTCAAATGTTTAACATAAATGTTAATCTGTTGCACAACAACATCATGGAGACAGGGCATGCCCTGTCTCTACGACCATGTTTTTTGTTTATATGATTGTTTCCAGGACAGGTCGCGACCTATCCCTACAACGACCACGTTCAATTAAAATTTTTCGGTTCCGTAATTCTTAATTGGATTGATTTCGCCTTCAAATTCAGGGTTTTTCCCAAAAATTTTTAATCATCGTGTTGGTGATGATGGTGTGTTGGCTGGGGTGTTTGGTTAGGTGGATCATCGTTTTGGCGATTTCTTGTGGGGTGACCATTTTGTATTTTGTGGGGATAATGAAATCCAGTGCGCCCATCACGAATTTGCTGATATTTTCTGCTGTGCGTTTTTCTTGTCTTTTACCTCCAATCAGGGAGGGACGTAAAATCTGTAAATGTGGAATGTTTAGCTGTAAAAGAGCTTCCTCCATCCGTCCTTTGAGGTAGTTGTAAAATATGCGACTTTTGGGATTACTGCCTAGTGCAGAGATGACAATAAAGCTTTGAATTCCATTCTCAGCGGCTATCTTTCCTGCCTGGACAGGAATACCATAGTCGATTTTTGCGTAGAGCTTCTTATTGGGTGTCTTTGCTTTTGTAGTACCGATGCAACAATAGATAACCTCCCCCCTAATTTCTTTTTTTACCAAATCCAAATGAAGAAGATCTACGATATGCTCTTCCAATTTAGGATGAATCACACCTGTAGTTCTTCGCGTGAAAACAATAACTTTGTCAAAATCCGGATCATCCAACAGGAGATGCAATAATACTCCACCGGTTAATCCTGTGGCTCCCAGAAGAATAGCAGTTTTTTTCATAACTAGAGTCGGATTTGTGGTTTTTTCCAATAGGGGAGAGGTTTGTATAAATTATGCCAATTGCGAAGCAACGTGTTCAGTTAAGTAGCCTAAACAGGTTACATAACTTCCAAATTCATTGTCGTACCAGCCCATAATTTTAGCGTGTGTTACCGGGATATTCACATCTTCCAGGTTAGCTCCAACCTGATGTAGAATATCCTTAGGAATTCTTAAGAATCCGGTACGTGTGTGGATCTCTTGTCCTTCAATCACAATGGCAGCTCTTTTGCCTATGAGGTCCATAGAAACATTTTGTTGCATTGATAGATGCAGAAGTCCTTTATGTTCTCCTTCAGCGGCTTTTTTATAGATGTTTTTGATATAATTACCGTTGATATATGGATTTCCGGACTCATTGAGACGAGAGTTAAAAGTGATATTCAGGGCAATTAAAGAGACTGTCGTAGTTGGAATACGGATCGAGTCTGCCATAAATCCAAATTGTGAAACCTCAGGAATTACTTTCTCCAATGCTTTTGCAGCACCTGTAGAGGAGAGAATAATGTTGTTGAGAACAGATCTGTTTTTACGCAGGTCGGAAGTGTTGGTTGTGGGCACTGTGTCCAGCACGCTTTGACTATTGGTAGCAGCGTGTATAGTAGAAAGGGAAGCGGTAAGCACTTCACAAGTCTCTCTATCTTCCAAAAGTGGTTTCATCATATATGCCAAACCGGTTGTTGTACAGCTGGCTGCGGAGATAATGTGATGTTTACCGGGATCAAATGCGTTATGATTAATTCCGTAAATAATAGTAGGGAAGCGATCAATGTCCACTTCCTTTTTAGATTTGAATGGAGCACTGGCAATTACTTTTTCAGCTCCTGCGGCTAAGTGTCCTGTAATAGATCCTTTTGGATCATTGTCAGGGAGGTTAGGGTCTAAGAATTTTCCGGTACAATCAACCACTATGCGTACTCCTTCTTCTTTCCAGTTAATATTAGCCGGATTTCTTTCAGTGTTGAGTACTTTAATAGGAAAACCATCAATTACTATCACTTGATCGTCATAATCCACTTGGATATCACAAGGTTTTCCGCATCTACCGTACAAAAAGTGACCTAATGTACCGTAAGTAGAGTCAGTGGTGATGGTTTGAACCAGGTCATCCAGGCTTTTACCCACAATACGTCCAACATTGAGTACTGCACCATCAAACTTACGTGAGATTAAATGGTGCCAAAGAGTAAGTTTTCCAATTCTTCCGGATCCGTTAATCCCTAATAAATTTTTTGTTTTTTGATTGATCATCATAGCATTATTTTTTTAAAACTGTTGATAATTTAAAATTCTTCAATTTTTATTGGATAATTTCCTTTGTAGATAAATCCATTTTTCCCGTCAATAGCGACAGGATCAAAGAGGTTAAACAGCACACCGCCGATCGTACATTTTTTATCTTGTTCATATACAATCAGGTCGTTACAGTTCACCACCCCGGTTTTACCGAGGGTTCCGGCTGTTACCGCAGCGTGGGAGGTAGCTCCTCCTCTGGCTGTAAGCAGACCGTCACACTCAAAGATAATTTCAATATCATCCGGAACAGTATCAGGACGCACTAAGATAGCATTAATATTTGGATTTTCCTTCTTTACCCAGTCAATATCTTGTAATTCAAAAACAATTACTCCGTTGAGAACTTGCGAACCTATACCGATACCGCTACCTACACGCTCCATTTTTTCTTCAGGGGTATCAAATACTTCCATCCTGTTTTGGTAATGGAATGTCATATTTCTGGTTTGCAGGATGTAAAGATCTTCAGCACGTGATGTTTCAAATGTAAATTCGATTTCCTGATGTGCCATTTTTTCTTCTTCCAGCATCTTTTTAGAAATGTCGAAGAGGCGTTGGTAGATTTCGGGGTAAGTGCTTTCCAATGAAATAGGTGAACTGTACACTCCTTTGACTCTCTGTTTTTCGCTGATGGGTAATGTTTTTACTAGTCCGCCCACAATATCTTCCCCTTGACTGATAAAGGTAAAGTCACCGGTAAGATTAATTTCATCACTTTTTTCCTGAACATCTTTTGTAAAGAGTACTCCTGATCCTGATTCAATATAGATATTTCCCAACACCATTTTTTGGATTGTTACAGCAGTTCCCCATTCATCAGCAATATGCATATGTTTACGGTATGCCTGGGCACGGACGGTATCCCAGGAGTTGAATACTGAAATAATCGCTTTTTTGAGTTGTGCAAAGGGTTCCTCTTCAAATTCAATGCTGTATTTTGCCAGTAGTTTTTTGTATTCAAAGGCGATTTCCCGCATCACATGGGGAGTAAACTCTACTTTCTGATTGACATTGTATTTTTTCTTGTAGTCGATTATGATTTGGTCAAACTGGTCACGTTCCAGTCCATAAGACATTCCCCAGGTTTGGATTAAACGGCGGTAACAATCCCAGGAGGTCCAGGCATAGTTTTCCATTTTACTCAATTTCTCAGTAATCTCATCATTCAGTCCGACATTGAGGAAGGTGTTCATCGCTCCCGGCATAGAGATGGCAGATCCGGAGCGGACACTCAAAAGAAGTGGTTTTTCAGAGTTTCCAAACTCCTGACCGGTAAGTTCTTCCAGTTTTTTAAGATGCGAAGTGATCAGTTGGTCTACGCGTTCATTGAGCTTGTCAATTTTCTGGATCTCATCAATCCGTCTGAACACTTCTGTTGTGATTACAAATCCGGGAGGAACCGGATATTGGTTCAGGTATAGTTTTTTGAGGTTGTAAGCTTTATTACCTAAAAATACGGGATTATCAATGAGCGGAGTTGCTTTGTATAATGGACTGATACTCAAGTTGTCATCATAAGTCATAATGCGTTTAGCTTCCTCTTCAGTTAGGGAGTTAATTTGTTTTCTGAGTTTAGTCAGTACTTCTCCCATGAAGTTGTCCAGCAATTGAATGTTGAACGAGGAAGCGATTGATTCCCTGTAAAAGATTTCTGACTTTTGCGCAATAATCTTTTTTAGTGTGTAGGCATCTGTATCTTCAGGTAAATGCTGAGTAATGATTGTGGGGAGTAGTTTTTCATAAGGCTGAATAAAGTAGTTATTGATAATCTCCTTGATGTTTTTTTCCATAAACTGGAAAATGTTGATATACTGTTTCAGCGTAAAGCAGCCTGAGGTTAGACTAAATCTCAGCATCTTGAGGTTGGAGTCGAAATTTTGGAGATGAATCCCTTCACAATGTAATCCTTCCTGGAAGAGTTGAATGAGATCCAGAATTTCACGAATTGTTTTGAGTGTGAAGTAGTCAATATTGATCTCTGCTATGATTCTCTTCATGATCACCAGTGCAATTCTTTCCAAACGGAATATCAGTCCTAATGCATCAAATTTAGGTTCTTTGTAGTATCCGTACATGGATGGGATTCCGAAAGCAATATGTCGTTTATAGAACACATTCTCCATTCCTTCTGAAGGATTGGGGTCGAAGATGATCTCATTGAGTTTGTTGATCATCATATGGATGTGTTTGAGAAGGGCAATATTGTTTTCGGTGTCGAGTAAGTTTTCCAACTTATCAATGTCCTCTTTATCCACAAAGGTGTGTCTGTTCAGGATAGCCACTATATTGGTACTGGCAAAAATGTATTTTTCTTTAAGCAGTTGATAGAGTTCAATAATCAACATTACTCGTTCAACATCGATACTGTCTTCATGTCCGACTGCCTGAATCATTTTTGCCAGCTCCTCTTTTTCAACTTCTATCAACTTTTCTATTTCAATCTGATGCTTTTCACAGGTTTTTACAAGGAGTTCATGGACTCCCTGAACAAACATTCCATCCTCATCAATCTGATCGAATACATTTTGAGGTACTACCTTAGAGATCCATTTTTTATCTTTATGATACCAGAAACGGATTACATCCATGGTAATTTGAATGTGAGAATTGTTTCCTTCCGTGTGGATCTGTTTTCTTAAAAAGTGGATCAGGATATCATTTCGGTGGGTTATCTCATCAATTTTGGTAGATACATCCCGAAGTAGCCCTTCTGCTCCAATTTCATTAAAGTAAACCGGGAAAATACCGGCTAATTGTTTTACCTTTTTGTAGATAGGGAAGATGTCGGAATTGAGTAGTTTGGTGATATCTTTTTGGAAAAAGTCGGTATCAAAGATAAATATCCCTCCGATTCTCAGGTTGATAATGAGTGCGGAGAGGAGTCGTTTCATAGTTTCCGGACGGTACTCGATCAATTCTAACCAAACGCGGATATTTTTAACGTGACAAGGGTCCACTTTGAGTTCCCAGTCGTTGGTCATGTAAGTTACTCCCGGATTTACAAATCCAAAGTTGATCAAGTGATTTTCCAGGTGATGAATCAGATTTAAATTTTCAGTATTCAGGATCTCTTTCCCAAGGGTTAGGATAGAGTCCAGAATCATGTTCATGTAGTTCTTTTTAAACTCTCTAAACTGTAGAAAAAGTGCATCAATTGACTCAATAGTTTCATCTTCATTTAGTTCAGTACTGATTTTTTTGATAATTTTATTGAGTTCAATCAAAATATACTCACGATGATAAATGGTTCCGGGCAAATGGAGTAAGTAGAAAATATAGATAAACTGTTCTGGTGCTTTTTTAAAGGAGTATATTTTTTCCATCAACGAATCAATGACATCAGTTACCGTGAAGGTGATATCATTCAAATCTTGCCAGGATTGCGCTTTATTGGATTTTTCTTCATAATAGTCAAAGATTTTGTTTCCCATTTCAGTAATAGCAGGAAGATAATCTTCACTCATTTTGTCCTGATTTTCACGATACCATTCTTCAATTCGGGTGGTTTCTTTCCAAAAAGTGATATGGTGATTGATCATTTTATGCATCAACTTAAAACAAGAGTCAGCAGTAGCAGGATTTGTGGCTAATTTTTCCAGTTTTTTCTTGAAGTAGCCAATATTGATAAAGAAACTGAAGGGACGTTGATTGAAATAGTGGTCAAACTGTTCCAGAATCTGGTTTGGAAATCGTTCAAAACGGGCAAGTGAGTCGTAATGGGCATCAATAAAATTGAGATAAACAAAGAGGAGTTGTTTGTAAAGTTCATCGGGAAGGTTCTCTTTCATTAATTGTTCAAAAAGTTCCAGAATAATCTCAATCACCTTTTCCAACTCTTCCATCTCTTTATAGATCCAAAAGTCGCTATTAACGACATTGACGATCAGTTGGATTACATCTTTACGATTGGAAAAGGGGTGATGAAACTCATTAAAGAATTCATCAGCTCTTTTATGAATTCCCCAATATTGTTCTGAAAGACTGATAAACCAAAGATGTTTTTCAGGGATTGTGTATGGAATATTTTGAGTACGTGAGAGGTTTACTTCCAACGCTTTCGATTTAATCATTTCAACCATAGAGTATTCTTTTGATAAATAAGGTGTTAATAAGAGTTAGATCACTTTCTTATAACAATGCAATATTACAACATTTTTCTTAAAAAAGCAAGCATTTTTAAATATTTTCATCAAACTCATTTTCTTCATCATTTTCACCTTCTTCCTCTTCCTCATCGATTTCATCTTCAAAGAAAATTTTCCTTTGCGGACCCTCATCTCTGAAGATCCAAGCCAGGACAATTCCGCTTACCGCTCCGGATACATGTCCCTCCCAAGAGATGTTTTTACCCGGAAAAAGTTGAGGAAAAAAGCCCCAAACCACACTGCCATATAGGAAAATTACAACTAAAGAGAAGGCCATCAGAGATTTTTCTCTTTTAATTAAGGAAATAGTTACCATAAAGAAGATAAAGGCATAGACCAAGCCGCTGGCTCCAATGTGATTTCCGGTTCTTCCAAAACTCCAGATTAAAACACCACTCACAAGCAGATTAAACAGCATAATCAGATAGGCTTTTTTCTTAAAAAAGTATAGTAATCCAAATGAGAGTACAAAAAGAGGAATCATATTGGAAAAGAGATGTTCGTAATCTGCGTGCAAAAAGGGGATCAACAGTATACTCCACACATGATCAAATTCACGTGGATGGATGCCCCAATCATTCCATTGTAAAACAAAAACATCATTGAGAATAAAGGCCAGGATTGGGATCAAAGTGATCAAAAAAGATCTGGCCAAAGAGTTCGTAAAGCGATCCTTTTCAATTTTTAGAATAGGGTCCATAAAAATTTATGAAATTTTAGGGGACAAAAGTACAAATAAAATGTTATTTTTGTTTTTTAATTAGAACCAGGAATGAATCTACTCTATATTTCGGAAGATCATTTGAATTCGAAGGTGCATCATCAGTTGTGTAATGCCTTGATGAATAGCGAAGAACAACTTAATATTACCCTCTTTTCTGTAGCCAGAACCGGCATTGATTTTCAAGATATCAGATCATTATACGAGGATCCGCTTTACGATGAAAAGGTAGTTCCGTTGACTAATTCGCACTTTTTTTACAAATATTGGTTTCCTTATAAGATCAGAACCAAGTGGCGTTTGTTGCTAAATAGTGTGGATCTGTTTCAGATAAACTATGTTCATGCAGCTACTCTTTTTTCGGAAGGTATTATGGCTTACCGATGCTGGAAGTATTATGGCATACCCTACAGTGTCACGATCCGAGGGACAGATATTAACTTTTACCTCAAGAAGATGCCCCATCTGTGGCATCTGGGAAGGGAGATTGTCAGGAATGCGAAAAAAGTGATTTTTATTTCGCCCGCACAACAGAAGAGCGCGTACTTGGCTCCCCCCTTTTTTAAAATTCAAAAAATATTAGAAGAAAAATCAATAGTAATTCCCAATGGATTGGATCCGTACTGGCATCTTCACAGAGCAAAACGAGAGGTGAGGAAGCCCTCTAAGTGGTTGTATGTCGGGAAGTTTGATCGGAATAAGAATGTGGAGTTTTTGATTGAGTCGTTTTTGAAAGCCAGAGTAGAGAGGTCTGACTGGGAGTTGCATCTTGTAGGGGGTGGCGGTGACAGAGAACAAGCTGTGCTTCAATTGATTGAGCAAAATCCGGAAGCCATTGTCTACCATGGTGTGGAATATGATAAGGAACGATTGCAACAATATTATCGGGAGGCTGATGCATTCATTATGGTTTCCAAATCGGAAACTTTTGGGTTGGTTTATCTGGAGGCACTTTCTCAAGGGCTTCCTGTAATTTACACTAAAGGGGAAGCGATAGATCAATTATTTGAAAATCAGAAAGTTGGTATTGCTGCTACTTTGAAAGATCCGGCTGGAGTAACGAATGCCATGCTCACTCTTTTTGATCATTATGATGAGTATTGTGCTGAGGTTGCTAATCTGGATTTATCTTTATTTGATTGGGAAAAGATTGCAAATAGCTATATTTCTTTTCTTTCGCCTTATTTTTATCGTCATCAGCAAATTGCTGAAAACGAGGAACTTCCTTTTATTTCTATCATCTGTCCGGTCTATAATGAGGAAAATTATGTGAAACAGTGTATTGAGTCTGTCATTGCTTCCGATTATCCGCATTCTTTGATGGAGTTTTTTTTAATTGAGGGGGGGAGCAAGGATCGCACCAGGGAAATCATTGGCTCCTATACTGAACGTTATCCCTGGATCAAAATCGTGGAGAACCCCGAAAAAATTGTTCCTTATGCGCTCAATTATGGCATTGAGCAAGCGATTGGAGATCTGATTATCCGCATTGATGCCCATGCAATTTATCCTCGGAACTATATTTTGGATCTGGTACGTTGGCAAATGCGTTTGGATGCGGATAATGTGGGTGGATTATGTCGGACTTTACCCCCAAAACCCACTACCACCGCCCGTGTGATTGCAGAAGTGGTTTCCTCCAAGTTTGGAATGGGAAATGCTTATTTTAGAGTGGGGATTTCTCAAGTTAGAAAAGTGGATACCGTACCATTCGGCTGTTTTAGAAGAACTATTTTTGAAGAGATAGGTCTTTTTGATACGGAACTGATTCGAAATCAGGATGATGAGTTCAATGGTCGAATCAATAAATATGGGGGTAGTGTTTATTTGGTGCCTCAAATAGTTTCGGACTATTATGCCCGCGACACGATAAAAAAAACAGCCCGAATGTTTTTTCAATATGGTTTATATAAACCGTTGGTCAATAAGAAGTTAGGTTCACCTGCAACGCTGAGACAGTTTGTTCCTCCGCTTTTTGTGCTGGGGCTAATTGTAGGAACTATTCTCGCGGCAACCGTCCCTTATATCATCTATCCTTTTCTCCTGGTGTTGATCATTTATTTGGGTACAGCATTGGATTATGGAAGAAAAGGATCCCGTAAGTGGGCAGATTGGAAGTTTTATTTTGTTATGCCCTGGGTCTTTTTTGTAGTGCACGTGAGTTATGGAGTAGGGTATTGGCATGGTTTGTATAAGGTTATGTTTAAGAAGTCTTTTCAGGCGGAAGTGAATCGATAAAAAAAGATAACAGATGAAAAAAATAGTGGTTATTTTAGCTGCCGGATCAGGGAAAAGAGTAGGGGAGGGTCTGCCTAAACAATGGATTTCCGTTCATGGGAAACCGATTGTTGAGTACACGATTACTGCTTTTCATGCTCATCCGCAGATTGATGAGATCGCTATAGTCCTTTCCTCTGATTATGTTGGAAAGTTGGGGGATTATATTGATTTAGAGCAATATCCTAAGATTAAGGCACAGATTGAAGGTGGAAAGGAACGTTATGAATCGACTTTAGCGGCACTAAATTACTACAAAGATGAAGCAGAGGCTCATATTTTATTTCATGATGCTGCCCGTCCGTTAATCTCTACGGAGGTGATTTCCAGAGTGTTATCAGCTTTGCAAGATTATCAGGCTGTTTTAACTGCAATTCCATCGGCGGATACTGTTGTTGAGGTGAATTTGAATCAGGAAGTTGCTCATTATCCGGAGCGAAGTATAATATTCCGGGCGCAAACCCCCCAAGGTTTTCATATATCTGTGATTAGAGAAGCTTTTCGGTTAGCATTATTGGATTCTCAAAAGCAGATTACTGATGACTGTTCTTTAGTGCACTACTATCTGCCCCACATTCCTGTTAAAGTGGTTGAAGGGGCATCAGAGAATTTTAAAATAACCTATCCTGAAGATATTGTTTTTTTCGAGGATTATATAACCAAACAGGCTAATCAATAAGATGGAATCATTAAAAAGGGAAACTAAAATTAATTTTTATTTGTTGGCGACCTTGATGGTCACCACTCCCTTTACGCTATTTTTCACCTTACCGATTGCTATTTTACTCATTATCAATCTGATTGTGCATTGGAACTGGAAAGAACGTAAAGCGAGAATATCCCAAAATCGCCTCAGTTCCTTTTTCATAGTTTTTATCTCTTTCTATCTCATCTATTTGATAGGAATGTTGTACACATCCAATCTTAAGTGCGGACTTAGTAATCTGGAAAATAAATTATGGTTTCTCCTGGCTCCGATGCTTCTGTTTAGTATGGATCCCCAGTTGTTTTCCAAAAAGATAAGACAGCGTCTGGTTTTGATTTTTGTTTTTTCAACCCTTGCCATGGCGCTTTTTAATATTATATATTCTTTTATTGAATATTTGCAATATAGAAATCCGTTTCTCTTTTTTTATGAACAAGCAACTCATATACCAATCAGTTTATATGAGTTTAAGACTGGTGCTCCTTCCTGGCGCAATATGCATCCTACCTATCTTTCTATGTACGTAACTTTTGCTTTGGTTGCATCTCTTTACTATCTTTATTTTTCAGCAACTCCAATACGGCGATGGAAGCGGATTGTTCTCATTTTTGGAATCGGGATTTTATTTGTGTACAACTATTTGTTACAATCTAAAGCAGGGATCATTATTCTATTTTTTGTTATCTTAATTGCTGCTTTATATTTGATTAATCGGATTAAGATACAGATACTAAAAAGTATCTCTTTTGTGCTTTTATTGGGTGGGTTTGTTTTTTTAGTGATGCATTATGGATCGGAGTCGATGAACCGAATGGCTGAAGCAATGAAAGACCTCTCCAATGAGCGTACCGAGGAGCAGCTTCGTTCACCTATTGGGAGTACTTCTCAACGGTTAGTAGCCTGGAAAATTGCATTTCAACAATCGGTAAAACACCTTCCTTTGGGTACCGGTACCGGAGATGCTATTGATGTGATGGTGGAGGCTTACAAAGAGCAAGGCTATAAAAATTTATACGATGATCGTTTAAATCCTCATAACCAATATCTTCAAACACTCTTGACAGTGGGTATAGTAGGATTTGGGATTCTGATTCTCTATTTTGGATATCCTTTTTATCATGCATTTAAGCGAAAGAAACCGCTTTTATTGGCTTTTATTCTTATTATCACGCTCAATCTGATGACAGAATCGATGTTTGAAACAGGCTCAGGTGCTAATTTTATCGCCTTTTTTATGTGTCTGTTGACCTATGATTCGTTTGTTGCGGAGGAGGAATAAACATTTACCCAATCAAAACCAAACTGACCGCTATGACCGCCATTCCGGCAACCAGACCACCAATGGCAATGTGATGTTCTCCATATTCTTCGGCGGTGGGGAGCAGTTCATCCAGGGAGATATAGACCATGATTCCGGCAACACCGGCAAAGACAAAACCAAAGGTGGCTTCGCTGAAAATGGAACTGAGTAAAAAGTAACCAATAATAGCTCCCAGTGGTTCAGCTAATCCTGACAAAAATGAATACCAGAACGCTTTCTTTCTGCTTTTTGTGGCAAAATAGATGGGCACGGAAACCGCGATCCCTTCCGGAATATTGTGAATTGCCACAGCAATGGCTATCGAGATTCCTAATTTGGGCTCACTGAGTGCACCCATAAAGGTTGCCAATCCTTCAGGAAAGTTGTGTATTGCAATGGCAACTGCAGAAAAGATACCCATACGTGCCAAATTCTTTCTTTTTGATGCTTTGTAATTCTCCTCATCAATATTCTTGATTTCGTGCGGGTTTTCGTAGGAAGGTATCAGTTTGTCAATCAAGGCGATCACCCCAATCCCGACAAAAAAAGCAACTACAGTATACAATTCTCCCCAGGTTTTGCCATATACCTCAGGTGATGACAATGATTCTCTAGCTTTTTGTAGAATGTCAACCAGAGAAACATAGATCATGACACCGGCAGAAAAACCTAACGAGAAAGATAAAAACTTCGGATTGAACTTCTTGGATATCAAAGACATAAGACTCCCAATACCGGTGGATAATCCGGCGAAAAGGGTCAATAAAAAGGCAAATAATATATTGTTATCTTCCATATAGTTATCTAAACGTGATTAGTCGAATAAATTTTAAAGATCACTTTATATCCTTAGACTGCAAAAATAGATTATTTTTTTCATAGCGTGTTATCAATTCTATCAATTCTATCAATAAAACTCATCATTTTTATTTATCTTTGCAAATTAGCTTATTAATTAAATTAGAATAATGAAAAGAGTACTTTTTTTAATCGGTTTTTTATCTTTATTTCTCTATGCCCTTGCCGATGGCGGTATGTGGGTTCCTCTGTTATTGCAAAAAAATGAAGCAGAAATGCAACAAATGGGCTTTAAGCTGACTGCCGAGGATATATACAGTATAAACCATTCCGGCTTAAAAGATGCCGTGGTGCTTTTTGGAAGAGGCTGTACTGCAGAACTAATCTCACCAAACGGCTTATTACTAACCAATCACCATTGCGGATACTCCTATATCCAACGATATAGCACGATGGAAAACAACTATCTGCATGATGGTTTTTGGGCTCAAAGTTACGAAGAGGAGATTCATTGCGCAGGTTTAGAGGTTTCATTTCTGGTTAGAATGGAAGATGTAACCGAAGCAGTGATGAAAGACGTAGACATAAATAGTGATCAAAATAAACAAGATATCCAAATTGCAACCAATATAGAACGATTAATCAAAGAGAGTAGTGAAGAGGGTAAATATCGGGTCAATATAAAACCTTTATACTACGGAAATCAATACTATATGTACATTTACAAGGTTTATTCCGATGTGCGTTTGGTAGGAACTCCTCCCGAAACAATTGGAAAGTTCGGTGGAGATACGGACAATTGGGTGTGGCCTCGTCATACCGGAGATTTTTCTCTGTACCGCATCTATACGGCACCTAATGGAGAACCTGCTGCCTATTCGGAAGAGAATATTCCAATGAATTCCCCCCATTTTTTGCCTATCTCAACAAAAGGAATAGAAGAAGGTGATTTTACGATGGTCATAGGTTATCCGGGGAGAACCATGCAATATTATACTTCTGATGGGGTAGATTTGGTGGTGAACTATAGAAATCCACCGGCAATTACACAACGAGGTAAACGCCTGGATATCATGAAGAAATATATGGCAGAATCGGCAGAACTTCGTTTGATGTACGCTGCCAAGGCGAACTCTATTTCCAATGGTTGGAAGAAATGGATAGGAGAAAACCAAGGAATCCAAAACTCCAATGTGATTGAGTTGAAAAAGCAACAGGAAAAAACGCTTCATGAGAAGATTAAGCAAAATCCGACGTGGAATATCAAATATGGCACTTTGCTACAAGATATTGAAAGTGAATACAGTAAGTCTAAACAGTTAGAGTACCAGGCTGCTTATTTAAGGGAAACCTTTACCGCAGTGGAGTTACCGGGTTTTGTAGAAAAAGTGCGCAAAATTCTTGAAGATGAGGAAATTGGTACTATGGAAATGACAAAAGAGAAATTGTTGGCACTCTCCAAAGGTTTTTATCCCTCTTTCTACAAACCGATCGATAAAGAGATTTTTGTTGCTTTGTTGCACCATTATTTTAATGTTATGCCTCAAGATCAGATTCCTGATGCAATAAAAGATTATTATGCTGTTTCTTTACCTACTTTAAAGGTGTTAAGTGAAGAGTTGTATGAACGTTCTGTTTTTTCGTCTCAAGAGCAATTTGAAAAGTTTGTGAATCAATTGAGTACAAGTAAGATTAAAAAGATGAAGCGTTGGCTGGATAAACATCAACTCTTTAAGGATGCATTGGCAGCGCATCGTGAATTGCAAAACAATCAAATTCCACCTATTAATGCTCAATTAGATCAATATTACAAGCTCTATTTACAGTGTTTGATGGATGTTGAACCGGAGCGCGTACTTTTCCCCGATGCCAACCTGACCATGCGCGTTGCTTATGGCAAAATGCTGGGCATTGCACCTATTGACGGAATATACTATTTGCCTTATACTACTTCAGAAGGGATTTTGCAAAAAGAGGATCCGGATCACTTTGATTATCAATTGGATGCACGTTTAAAAGAGTTGCTTTTAAAGAGGGATTTTGGAAAATATGCTGATAAGGAGGGTAATCTGAGAGTGGCTTTCATTGCGGCTAACCATACCACAGGAGGTAATTCCGGTAGTCCGATTTTGAATGGTAATGGAGAATTGGTAGGGATTAACTTTGACCGCATGTGGGAGGGAACTATGAGCGACCTCTATTACGATGTCAATCAGTGTCGTAACATTAGCGTGGACGTGAGATATATCCTTTATATCATTGATTACTACGCCAATGCTCAGAACCTGATCAAAGAGATGCAACTACGATAACCAAATACTGATTCGATGATCAATTTTGACAATATTGATCGGCACTCGCGCCTTTATGCTTTTCTGGCTCCTTTGATAAAAAGTGGGTTTAGGTCTTTTTATCGATCTGTTACGATTGTGGGCGAGGAGCATATTCCTTCCAAAGGAGTTCCCTGTATAGTGATTGCCAACCATCAGAATGGATTGATGGATCCGATGACGCAATTGCTCCTTTTTAAGGATGGTCGTCAGCCCGTTTTTATTGCTAGAGGTGATATTTTTAAGCGTGACTTTATCGCCCGTTTATTGAGATTTCTCAAAATTTTACCCACTTTTAGAACCCGGGATGGTGACAGGAATGACGTTCGTCGCAATAATGATATCTTTTTATTGGCAGGTGAAATATTAAAAAAGGGGGGGACGCTCATGATGTACCCCGAGGCACAACATCAGCACGGGCGCTACTTGGGTCCCTTTAAGAAAGGGTTCCCAAGAATCTGTTTTACAGCGGTAGAACTTTCCGACTATCAGCTGGATTTACAGGTTTTACCGATAACCATTCACTATTCTACGTATGAGTACAGAGGCGGCGACCTGCTGGCTGTGGTGGGAGAGCCGATTACTTTCCGGGAGCTGTATCCTGCCTATCAGGAAGAGCCCAATCATGCCTATCAGTTGTTGAATGACAAAGTGCGCACTCATCTCCCAAAAATGATGATCGATATCAGTGATCGCGAGCACTATCGGGAGTTGGATATGCTTCGTCTGATGGTCTCAGAAGAGCGACTGGATAAGCGCGATAAGAATGATTTTTATCAGCGGTTTATTGAGGAGAAAAGAGTGATCGATCGATTGATGGCGTTCAAAGATGAGAATGAAGCAGAGTATCTGAAGATCATAGAGGAAACCCGAAACTATTGCGATTTGCTGGATCAGGAAGAGTTTGGGGATCGAGCGTTGGCAAATCCTCAAACGTGGGGTAGGGCGTTATGGAAGGATTTTCTGCTGACATTGAGTATCCCGCTTTTTCTCTTTGGATTGGTCCACCATTTTATCCCGATTTGGCTGACTGAATGGGTAACCAAAAAAATCAAAGATCGTCAGTTGAAGTCCAGTATTCGTTTTGCATTGCCGCTGTTGCTCTCTCCTTTATGGTACCTGATTCTCTTTCTGATACTTATTTTTTCCCTCAAATCCCTATTCTTCACCATACTCTGGTTGATTGCCGCTGCCATCAGTTACAAATTCCTTTTCTATTGGCTGATTTGGGTAAAAAAACTGTTTAAATCTTACTTCTATTTGCTACAAAGAAAAAGTGATCAGGTAATGCGATTGAAGAAGTTGAGAAAGAGAATTATTGATATGGTTCAAAGTTTGTTGTAGTATTAATTAATTTTTAAATAAAAAATATGAAAATATTAATTAAAATGAAATATTTTCTTTTTTTTTTTTCTGTTCTCATTGCATACAGTTGTAATGTTAAAGGCAGTGCCAATGATCCATCCCAAAATATGAATCAAGTTAATGGTGAAACTATTGATTATGATACTATTACAACTGCAAATATTCCATACATCAATGAGGTTGTAAAGCTTCCTTCAGTTTTTTATACTCCCACTTGTTTGGATAAAAACATATACAAAAACAAAGAGAAATGGGTCAAATTGAATGGCACACAAGTGGATAAAATATTTAAAGAATACAGACCGGACCCATCTTCAATAATCAATCTTGTTTTCTTAAAAACAATTGATAAGAGTGTAATATTGGGTTTTAATATTGAAGGATTGGCAGAAGATACCATTTTAGTGATGAGTTGTGATCAAATAGGAAAAATAAATGATGAACTCTATATTACCGATATTTACAGAGAAGATTACATTACCTCTATTGATGGAAAAGAGCTGATTTATGTGTATGAGAATAAACTCACTTTCAATGATCGCAACATGATTCATATCCAAACTGAAAAAGAGTTTTATTTCAACACAACAGATACGACATTTGAACAATCAACGATCAGAAATTATTCAATAATTGAAAATAATGGTCATTTCAATCTGTTGGATGAAAAAGAGGTTTTGAAAGGAGAACCATTTAAATTTTAATATGAAAAAAACGCTCAGAATATTTTCTTTACTTGGCGCTGTTGCTTTTGTATTTCTTTTTTATTACTATGCAGAGCGCTCTCAATCTCAATCTCAAGAATCTGAAGATCAGATTACTGGAGTGGTTGTTAAGGTGATGGATGGAGACACTTATGAGTTGTTAACTCCCGATAAAACGACTGTCAGGGTGAGGATGCAAGGGATTGATGCACCGGAAAGGGGAATGCCCTACTATAAAATGGCGAAGCAATATCTTTCCGACCTCTGTATGCACCAAAAAGTGACTTTGAAGGAGGTTACAGAGGATCATTATGGACGAACAGTGGCATTTTCCTACCTCGAAGATGGTCGGGAATTAAGTCGCGAGATGTTGAAAGCCGGCTATGCCTGGCACTACAAAAAGTATAATAAAGAATCGGAGTTGGCTCAAATGGAAAAGGATGCCAAAGCAGAGAAAAAGGGACTCTGGAAGGATAAAAATCCGACTCCTCCCTGGGAAGAAAGGGCTCAACGAAGAAAAGGGAAGAAGTAAATCGCTTTTTTTGTTTATTTTTTTCTCTTAATTTTTTATTTTTCTTTTTTTATAAAAGTAAAAAAGAGGGGGGCAGAACAGACAGTACTCTTCTGTTATTTTATTTCCCCACTCGGAATGATTTCGAATTTCGGAACACTTTTGAAGGCGGAAGGCGGAGGGCGGAATAAAAAAGTCGGAAGTCGAAAGTTTTTGTTGTAAATTGAAAATTGAAAGTTGAAAATTGAAAATGGTTAAAAAAACTACCGTATCTTATTGATATTCACATCAATAGCCCCGACATTTATGTCGGGGTTGGGAATGCTCTTTACCAATACCGGGCTTTAGCCCAAATTTATTATAATATTAGCTTTAGAGGGTTAAATTAGGGAAATGCAATATCGTTCCCAATTAATTCTAAATTCTACCTTCAAATTTCTACCTTAGTATAATGTCACCCCTTCGGGGTTCTTTGAACTTTTGGGGGTAAACATTTTGCTATAATAATGTCACCCCTTCGGGGTTCTTTTGAAGTAAGAAGTATGAAATTAGAAATATGAAGTAGATCTATTTATAAATGCAAATGCTTAATATTCAGATATTTCTAAATTCTTAAAATTTAAATTTAAGATTCCGAAATCCGAAATCCGAAATCATGAAGGTTCGTAATTCGTAATTCGTAATTAAAAAAACACTCCATATCAACAATGGTCAATTTTCCAGAGTGGGGGAATGGAATAACAAAAGAGACACCTCAAATCCTGCCCCCCAAATTTTTTTATTTCCAAAATATATATATAATTAAAAATCAATGGGTTAAATTAAAAAAGTAGCTCAAAACTAAATTTCCGCCTTCCGCCTTTCGCCTTCCGCCTTCAAAATAATTCTATTCATCCTCAAATCCTATAAATCTTAATCTTTTTTTGTAATTTTGCAGGTTATAATTTAAATTGCGAATGAACGCCCTTCGGGATTTTTTGATAAAATATTTTCATGTTTTTGTATTTGTAGTTCTATTGGTGCTTTCAATAGTTTTGATGTACAATAGCATGCATTATCAGAAAATGATATTCCATAATGCTACTCAATCCATTACGGGACCATTGAATAAAAGATGGAGTAAACTGTTGCGACATTTTCAACTGGCGAATGAGAATGAACAGCTGGTAGCCGAAAACTTAAAATTATTACGCGAAAAAGAGAATATGTTTCTCTACAGTCTGGATACAGTTTATACTTATTCAATTAAGGATACAAACCGCTATGGAAAAAGAGTTGAAAAAAGAATGTATGATTATTTTTCTGCCAATGTAGTGTTTAAAACTACTCACAAGAAACATAATTACATCATTATCGATAAAGGATATAAGGATGGCGTTACTTCAGATATGGCTGTGTTGTCTTTGCAGGGTGCAGTAGTAGGGGTTGTGAAAGAGGCATCAGCGAATTTCTCTTCTATTATTCCGTTGATCAATCCGAATTCCAGAACCAGTGCCAGAGTCTCCCCGATTAACCAGATTGGAACTGTGGTTTGGGAGGATAATGAACCCGATATTGGTAACTTGATAGATATACCTCAGCATTTGATCGTTAATGTTGGGGATTCGATTTTTACCAGTGGATTTTCCAGTGTGTTCCCCCCCAATTTATTGATTGGCAAAGTAGTAGATAAATTTGATAATGAGAAAAATACTTTCTTGACGATTAAAGTGAAGTTTGCCACCGATTTTAGAACTATTAATTCCGTATTTTTGATTAAAAATATATACAGATCAGAAATAGATTCACTTAAAACCTCTTTCCAAGATGAATAGTATAGCCTCCAATCTGTTTCGGTTTGTAATTTTTATCGCACTACAGGTGTTCATCTTCAATTATGTGCATCTGTTTGGTTTTATCAATCCTCAGGTCTATATTCTCCCTCTGTTACTACTTCCATTGGAAATGAAAAAGACATTTCAATACCTGATTGCTTTTTTTACAGGTTATTTTATAGATATGTTCTTTCAAACCTATGGAATCCACTCCATAGCTTGCCTCTTATTGATCTATTTTAAACCGATTTGGGTCTCCATAATTACCGGAGTTCGTTCATCAGATGAGATTTTCAAACCTTTACCGGGAGAAAAAGATTTTAAATGGATTCTCGCTTATGTCGGAGGATTGGTATTTCTACATCAACTGACTATCACGATGTTGGAAACGTTCAATATGAGAGAGATACTAATGATTTTGTGGGTTTCACTGGCAACTGCATTGGTGACCACAATTCTTATTGTATCAATTTTATATATTTTCTTTTACAGTAAAAAATAAATAATTAAAAAATATAGATTATGAAACCTAAATTAGTAATTGGAAACTGGAAAATGAACAAAACATTTTCTGAAGCTGATGATTTGATGATTGAAATTTCGGATTTGTTAGAAGGAATAAATCTGGAAACCGCTGTAGTGATGGCGCCTCCATACCTTTATTTGGAACTATTAACTGATCACGCCGAGGAGAATCAGTTTTCTGTTGCAGCACAAAATTGTAGTGAATATGATGATGGTGCGGTAACCGGTGAGGTATCAGCAAAAATGTTGTCTGAAATAGGAGTGGAGTTTTGTATTGTAGGGCACTCAGAAAGAAGGAGATTGTTCCATGAAACAGACGAAACCATTGCTAAAAAGGTAGATCAACTCTTGAAAAATGATATTATTCCTGTAGTTTGTTGTGGAGAGTTATTGGAGGAACGAGCTCAAAATAAACAAAATAGTGTGGTAGAGCAACAGATTAAGTCAACTTTGTTCCACTTGTCAAAAGATCAATTCGAACAGGTAGTCATTGCCTATGAACCGGTTTGGGCTATTGGTACTGGTGAGGTGGCAACTCCTGAACAAGCCGAAGAGATGCATCAATTTATTAGGAATTTGGTTGAAAAGAAGTATGGTACAGAAGTAGCATATAATACTTACATTTTGTACGGAGGAAGTTGTAATCCACAGAATGCCCTTTCCCTTTTCACACAAAATAATGTGGATGGCGGACTAATAGGAGGTGCTTCCCTCAATGCTAAGGATTTTTACCATATCATTGAAGCAGCCGAAACCGTGTTGAAAGAGAATTAATCTTTCTATTTTTTCACCAATCTAACTTTGAGTTCATTAAACTCAGCAGCACTATTAACTACCCTTGCAATAAGAGGAAATGCCTCTACATCGTGGTATAGTTGATCGTAATATTCTATACTTTCAACTTTTAAAACATCATTCTCTACTTTGAAATGAGCAGTGAAAACAGCTTTGGCTTTCTTTGGGTCATCATTGTCATAAACTTCAACCTGATATTGATCGATATCATCTACTTTGTACCCCTGAGGAAGTTTAATAGATATGGATCTTTTGTATGAGCTCAGGTAATTTCTTTCTACCGGTAATACCCTTGGTTTTTCAGATTCGATTTTTGATTGCTTTCCTATCATTTCACCAACTAAGATGATGATATCATCACCTTCCATTTTTACCCAGGAACTGTTGGAAATAGAACCTTCTCCAATGAAAGGATTAACTCCAACATCTTGAGGTGAGGTGTTGGTGAATTTTTCATCTGAAATCAATGATCCGTCAGAGGAGAGTGTCATTAGCTCATCTACCAGTTGTTCTTTATCCTCTACCTCAAAAAAATCGTAGTTTGTTTGAAGGAAGCTGACCATATAGCCGCTCATTTCTCTTTTAATTTTACCATACAGGGTTTTGAGATCAGAGGAGAAATCTAATGATAGTACAATATTGTCTTTTGTTCTTTCCTTTTTAGGAACTGAGATTGTACTATAATAATATGTGAACAACTCTGTTTTTCCAATTTTTGCTTTTTTTAAGAAGAGTCCCTCATTACCAATTAATACAGCAGGAGTTAATCCCAAACGTAAAGCATAGTATTCGGGTGCGATATATTGGTCTATTTCAGGGAAATAGAGTAATACCTCTTCATTGAAGTTAGTTCCATTGAAGTTTTTATCAAATGTTTTTTTAGTTTTATTTGTAGTGAGTACAACTTCATAATTAATCTTAAAATGATCTAAAACATATCTGTATATTCTGAGCTGTGTTATGCCATTGATTCCATACAATTCATTTTTTAACATTGTTTCGATGGTTCTTAATTTTTGTTCCAAAGGATCTTTTTTATTCAGTTTTAACCTCTTAATGATATGTTTTTTTACTACTTTGATTAAATCGGAATCATTAAGTTTGGATGACTCATAAAATCCGTTTACAAAACCTTTTGTTGTATTTACTCTTTGACTTCCGGAACCATAATTATAAGCCAGGATATATTCAACCCGAGCTAAATATTTACTGGGATGGGCGAGTGGTTCATTGGGAATAACAGGTAAAGAAGGAATATGAATTGTAGTGTAACGTAACCCTTTATCACTAATAATGGTGTCTAAAACAGGATAGTCAGCATTGTATAATTGTAGGTGTGGCTTAAATTGATCCGGTAGTACAATTGTATAATCAATATTCTTGCAAGGAACATATTCCTGTAAAAAATATGTCTCTGACTCATTAATTCTGGGTCTGATTCCAATTCTGAAATATTCAATAATATCTCCAATAGCTAAATCGGTAAACTTCAACTCATAAGATGCTGTAGTTTCATCTTCATCCTCTTCCTCATTGACCACTTTAGTAAGGTGAGATAGATTGTACTCCTTGATTACCTCATTATTTCGGATTATCCGGGCTCCAAAGTTTTTGAAACTCTTGATATCAGTGTTTCTATATGTAATAGAGTTGAATTTTTCCAGTCCCTCTTGAGTATATATTTTATGCGCAAAATGATAGAGTTCCCATAACTCAATTTCTGTCTTGGTTATGTTGTAATACAGGAGATGACAATCCTTGAGTGTGGCACTTTGATAATCTTTGAATTGTTGATCCTCCGCTTCTGTTGTAGTGGGAATTTCTCCAAATTTATAATCCCTGGGATCAATTCCTACTTGTCCCCTTACAATGTAAAGAGAAGTTAATAAACCGATAATGATACATATTCTTTTCATAGCTTTATTTTTTTTGAATTGGTGAGCCATAATAAAATTCTATAGTATAGAGTAATTCCCCATTTTGATTGTAGAATTGGAACTCGCCATGGGCTTCATTGAGGTAATAATTCCCCTTCATTTTGATAGTGCCGTCTTCATACCATTCCTGGTATACTCCATGGAGTTTATCAAGCCAATAATCACATTCCATTCTTTTGTTACCATTATGGTAATAGCTTAGGTAATGACCATTCAAAAGACCATTGGTGTAATAATATTGATAAATAGGTTTACCATTAGATCCATTGAGCAGGAATTCACCATGACGTTGACCATCAACCCATTGTTCTTTTTTAGCCAACTTTTTATTAGGATAATAACTCTCAACAGAGATTGTATCTTGAGTTACAGGTTCCCATTTTTGAACTCCTTTTCTATCTGCTTTTTGTCGTGCGATAGCAACAAGATCCCCATATAAATATTGATGACTTACCAACAAGGTTTTTCCGTCATCGCCATAATAGAAACTTTCACCCTCTTCAACATCATCTACAAAGGGAACAATAGAACGTTTTTTCCCATTATGATAGTAGTTTATCCTGTTTCCGCTCTGAGTACCATATTCGTAGTTGATTTCTCTGATTAACCTCTGATTGTCATACACTTTAATGGTTCCGTGTTCTTTGCCAAACAGAAAGGAACTTTCAGCTTTATAAAATGGATCTTCAAGCATAAAAGTAGTTGTTTTCCCATGTATTTCTCCATCTAAATAGTTGATTTCAAAGAGTTTATTTCCATCCAAGTCAAAAAAGAAACATGTATCTACATATTTATTATAGCGACATTCTCCCATGGAAGCGAGTGTTCCATTGAGGTAATAGTTTTTCATTGTTCCTTCCCCATTTTGGAATAGATTGGTGTGTAAAACTTCTCCTAAGTGGTTGTATATAATATGTTTTGTCATTACTCCACCGAGGTCGAAAAAATATTCCTCTTTCAGTGATCCGGTCGGGAAATAATCGGCAGCGTACACAATAGTCCCGTTTTGGTACTCTTCTTGGTGAGAGAGAGAACCATCGAGATTATACCAATACCAAGAACCGACTTTCTTACCATTTTGCATATATCCTTCAGATTCTATAGTGTCATTAATATGATAATAAAGTTGTAGCCCATCTGACTCTCCGTTTTTAAAATAACACCATATTTTAAGATTCCCGCCGGGATAATACTCTTTGTTTTCTCCATGAGCTTCCCCTTCAACGTAGGTAATTGTTTTTTTGATCTTACCGGTAGGATAGTAAAAGGTTGAAATTCCCTCTTCCTGACCTTTCTCGTTACACTTGTATTTTTTGATTAACTGTCCATAATCATTATAAAGCTCAATCTCTTCCTTTAATTGGTCTCCGGTATACTCTTTTCTGATCTCTTTATTGGGATAGTAAGTAGTAATTTTATTAATTATTCCTTCGTTGTACTGCATTTGAATGGATAGTAATCCACTTGGCCAATAGTAAGAGTTTGTTCCATTATAAACACCATAATTGTAACTAGCTTCTACACTAACCATTCCGTTGGGGTGATAATCTGTCCAAAATCCATCTAATTCTCCGTTCAAATAAGAACCAACACTCATTAGTTGTCCGTTAGGATAGTACGATTTAGTAACTCCATTTAATTTTCCATTAATAACAGTGCCTTCCTTATATAGTTTTCCATCGGGGTAGTAATTGCGGCTGATACCTTCTTCATCCTCTTTTCCATGGTAGCATTCATATGATTTTGTTCCATCTGGGTAATATTCTTCATATTGTCCAACAAACTTACCCTCCTCTATTTCTCCTTTAAGGTATAGCAAACCGGTTGAAGTATAGCTTATTGCTTCTCCATGAAGTTCATCATTTTTATAGTATGATTTTTCAATCAGTACACCATAACGGTTATACTCTTCTCTCACTCCTTCCAATTTATCATTTTTAAAATTGAGACTAATTTGAAGAGGCTGTTCTTCTAGTCCAAGGTCAGTAAAGTAAATCAAGCCTGTACCATCGATTTGTCCATTCAAATAAGGCACAACTTGTTGTTTTTCTCCGTGATAGTAAATTGTGGAGATCCCATTTCTTACATCATTATCGAGGTTAATTTCTGCAACTATACCGCCATCACCATTTACAATTATCCAATTACCATGATAAGAAGTTTCTCTGGATGAGATTTTTTGAGAATGTCCTCCAATATTTTGAATCAATCCACTATTATAATCATATTCAAACTCCCTTAAAGGGGTGGTCTCATTTTCAACTCCTATTCCACGATAAATCCTTTCCTTAAAAAAGGCGAATCCTTTGTCACCCATTTTATTGATCTTTTTACTCATTTTTTGAGCCTTTTTCTCTACTTTTCCATCTTCCAGATTGGTGCCGGAGAAGAAGTGAAAAGCGTACAGATTAAATTCACGATCTTGCATAATTTGCTTAAAGAACGGGACATAAAGATATTGGATAATATCTTTGGATGAAGTGGGCTCGGGGAGATTTTCAAAAACCAGTTGATTTTGGGAGTTTATATTATGTCCAATTTTTGATTTTTTATGAAAATTTCTCTTTAGGGCAACTTCAGATTTAACCCAGAATTCGAGTTCGTTGAATTGTTCCCATTCTGCAATCAACTCGGCATCTTCCGTTGGTTTGGCAGAATAGTTGTCTGTATCTTCAGAAAAACTGTTGTAAAATTCTTGCAGTTTTTGAATGGCAGTAATGGCCACTTCAGTTTTAGGATTTAGAAAAACGGTGTAGTTAAGTGCTAAAATTGCAGGGATTGTTCTCCCTTGCAGGATCAACACTTCCCCCAGCCTATAGTGAAGAAGTTGTGATGCAGGAGCACAAAACAGCGCATTCTTAAAAGCGAGTTCAGCCTCTTTGTATTCCCCTTTTTCTGAGTAGAGACTCCCTAAAGTCAAATAAAGACGATAACTGTATGGAAGATAGGTCAATCCTTCTTGCACCACTTCAATTCCCTTATCGTAAGCATCAAGATATAGGTATGTTGTTCCTAAAATGGCATATATGGAACTCATTCTGACATGATCGTCATAGACTCTTCGTAATGGTTCCATAATTTTTGCTGCTTCAGCATATTTTTCCTGCGCAAAGTATGCGTAAGATATTTCATACTGAGCTAAAATATATAGCGAGTCGCTAGGTGGAATCTGTTTGTACAATTGAATTGCTTCGTCAAATTTTCCTTGATCATGCAGACGAACACCAGCTTCGACTATAGGTTGAGAATTAATCTGTTTAAGTCGCTTGGTTTTCTGTCCGTATAAAACAAAGTTAGACAGTATCATAATGACGATAAGGAGAAGGGCGGATTTTTTCATAATGATATTCTGTTTTGTGAAAAAATAAAAGTGACCCGCAAAGTTATAAAATAATTTTGAATAAATGGAGAATAAAATGAGATAGAATATATTGATGCCACACACTGTCTAAGAGGTTGATACTCTATTAGTTGGATGGTAAAATTTATAAAGTGATGAATCTCCTTCCTCCCTTTTTTTATTAATAATTTAAAAAAAGAAAACTATCCAAATAAAAGGTCTAAATCTCCCTTGCCCTCACGGATTACCTCAATTTCCCCACTGGTGCAATCAACCACAGTCGAAGGAACGTTGTCGCCGTAACCTCCGTCAATTACGATATCAACCAAATCACCATATGCTTCATGAATTAGTTCGGGGTCAGTGGTGTACTCAATCACATCATCGTCATCTTTAACGGAAGAGGATAGGATAGGATTGCCGTTCACTCTTACGATTTCACGGATAATGTTATTGTCAGGCACACGAATACCGACTGTTTTCTTAGAACCGTGAATAATTTTAGGTACTACGTTGCTGGCATTAAGAATAAAAGTGAAGGGACCGGGCAACGCACGGCGCATTGCTTTAAAAATTGTATTGTTGATAGGAGTAGTAAAGTTTGAAAGTTGGCTTAAGTCATGGCAAATGAATGACATAGACGCCTTTTTCTTGTGATCTCCCTGAATTTGAACGATCCTTTCGATTGCTTTGGCATTATAGATATCACACCCAATTCCGTAGATGGTATCGGTCGGATAGATGATGACACCTCCGGATTGCAGACAATCAACAACCTGTTGAACTGCTCTGGGATTCGGATTTTCGGGATAAATTTTGATAATCATAATGCTATTATTAAAAAAGGGTAAGCTACTTATATCGCATCGCTACAACCGATGTACCCTTGCTGTATTCCTACCCTGGGGGAGTTAAAAGGGAGCTGATCGTATAAGACTTACCCGGCTGCAAAAATACGAAAAATAATTATAAATTTGCATTTTCCTAAAATTTGATTATGAAAAAAGTTTTTTTTTCTCTGTTTTTTCTTTTAACTGCTTTATTTTTAATAAGCTGTAATTATTCTAAAAAAATAAAAATTGGGGGGAGGGCGCTTGGTACTTACTACAGAATTACCTATATTGGGGAAGAAAAAGCAGCAATCCAATGTGGGGTTGACTCGCTTTTGGATCAAATTAACGCACAATTTTCCATTTTTGATCCCACTACCTTAGTGAGCAGACTGAACCATGGGGAGAACCCTGAACTAAGCGAACAGTTTCAGTGGCTTTTTGAAAAATCGATGGAGGTCAGTGCGCACACCAATGGTGCTTTTGATATCACTATTGAGCCTTTGGTGGAAGCCTGGGGATTTGGCAAGGATAGAAAGATAAGTTTAGATTCTCTGGTGATCGATAGTTTAAAGCAATTGGTTGGATATCAACGTGTTCATATTGAGGGAAAGTATTTGGTTAAAGAAAATCCAGCTATTAAGTTGAACTTTAATGCCATAGCCAAAGGATATGCTGTTGATCAGATAGCAGAATATTTGTTTCAGATGGGTTATCCCAACTGTTTGATTGATGTTGGGGGTGAGGTTGTTGCCCGGGGAAGCAATAGGGGTAAGCCCTGGCGGGTAGGAGTGCAGGTTCCGACTCATCATGCAGATGATCCCATTGAGACGAACTATGTATTTACTATGCAGGACAAGGCGATTGCCACAAGTGGAAATTATCGTAATTACATAGAACAAGATGGAAAACGTTTTACCCATATTGTATCACCTTTTACTGGTGGAGCGGAGGTTTCCTCTTTGTTGAGTGTGAGTGTTATTGCCCCTGATTGTACCACAGCTGATGCTTATGCAACCGCGTTTATGGTTTTGGGTATTGAAAAGTCTATGGAGATTATCAAACATGACACGACTCTTGCAGGTTACTTCATTTATGATGACAATGGAGTGTATAAAACTGTCAAGAGTGATCGTTTCCCTGACTCGATTCAACGATAAATGTTTCTTTTTTATCCTTTATGAGCAAAATCCAGATTATTTTTATGACAAAATGTCAGGATTGATGTCAAATTTTGATTTAGCACGCTTTTTGCAATGTTATTGTAATAGAATTTTATTTTAATAACTAAATATATATTAACATTATGAAATTAAACATTAAACCTTTAGCAGACAGAGTAATTATTGCTCCGGCAGAGGCTGAGCAAAAAACCGCAGGTGGAATTATTATTCCGGATACCGCAAAAGAAAAACCACAAAAAGGAGAAGTTGTAGCTGTTGGACCAGGTAAAAAGGATGAACCAATGACTTTAAAAGTGGGTAATAAAGTATTGTATGGCAAATATGCCGGTACGGAACTGAATGTTGATGGAGAAAATTATCTGATTATGAGAGAAAGTGATGTTCTTGCAATTTTAAAATAAACTCAAGGATATCTAAAGATTTAATTAAAAAATAATACAAAAATTAATAAAAAATAAAAATAGATTTAATTATGGCAAAAGAGATAATGTATGATTGGGAAGCAAGAGAAGGTATAAAGAAAGGTGTTGATGCATTGGCAAACGCTGTAAAAGTAACCTTAGGACCCAAAGGAAGAAATGTAATTATTGATAAAAAATTTGGAGCTCCACAGATTACCAAAGATGGTGTAACTGTTGCGAAAGAGATAGAATTAAAAGAGCCACTAGAAAATATGGGTGCTCAAATGGTAAAAGAGGTAGCTTCTAAAACCAATGATCAAGCCGGTGACGGAACTACAACAGCCACTGTATTGGCGCAATCTATTTATAATACCGGTTTAAAAAATGTCACTGCCGGAGCAAATCCCATGGAATTGAAAAAAGGGATTGATATGGCTGTAGCTGCAGTAGTGCAACATTTACAAGGTCAATCTCAAGCGATTGGAACTAATCATGAAAAGATTGAGCAAGTAGCTACTATTTCTGCAAACAATGACAGCACTATTGGAAAAACTATTGCTGAAGCAATGCAAAAAGTAAAAAAAGAGGGGGTTATTACCATTGAAGAAGCCAAAGGAATTGAAACTGAGGTAAAAGTTGTTGAAGGAATGCAGTTTGACAGAGGTTATATCTCTCCTTATTTCATTACTGATGCTGAAAAAATGGAAGCTGTTTACGAAAATCCTTTCATTTTGATCTACGATAAGAAGATTAGTAATATGAAAGAGTTTTTACCTATTTTGGAGAAAGTAGTTCAAACAGGAAGACCTTTATTGGTTATTAGTGAAGATCTCGAAAGTGAAGCATTGGCAACCTTGGTTGTAAACCGTTTGCGTGCCGGATTGAAGATTGTAGCTGTTAAAGCTCCCGGATTTGGAGACAGAAGAAAAGAGATGTTGGAAGACATCGCAATCTTGACAGGTGCAGTTGTAATTTCTGAAGAGAAAGGTTTCAAATTAGAGGATGCAGAACTGGATATGCTGGGAACTGCTGAAAAGATAACTGTTGATAAAGAAAATACGACTATTGTTAGCGGTAAGGGTGATAAAGAAGCTCTTCAGGCAAGAATTGCACAGATTAAATCTCAAATCGAAAAGACAAACTCCGACTATGACAGAGAAAAGTTACAAGAGAGATTGGCTAAGTTGGCAGGTGGTGTAGCTGTAATTTATGTTGGTGCCGCATCTGAAGTGGAAATGAAAGAGAAGAAAGATCGTTTTGACGATGCTCTTCATGCAACTCGTGCTGCTATTGAAGAGGGAATTATTTCCGGAGGTGGCGTTGGATATCTTACAGCCATTGAATCATTGGATAATGTAAAAGTTGAAAATGAAGATCAAAAGGTGGGTGTTGACATTATCCGCAGAGCCTTGGAAGAGCCACTTCGCCAGATTGTAGCGAATGCCGGTAAAGAGGGTTCAGTGGTTGTGAACGCTGTAAAAGAGAAAAAAGGAAAAATCGGATATAATGCCAGAACTGATGTGTATGAAGATCTCATCAAAGCGGGTGTAATTGATCCTACTAAAGTAGCTCGTGTAGCACTTGAAAATGCAGCATCGATTGCAGGTATGTTGTTAACTACCGAGTGTGTACTTTTTGAGATTCCTGAAGAGACTCCCGCTGCTCCCGCTGTACCGGGTGGAATGCCGGGAATGTACTAGTAAATAATATTGAAAAAGGATCATCAATAGATGGTCCTTTTTTTATGCAAAACTATCCCGTTTATTTGCAGGATAGCTGTAATATAGACAGAAAAAAATCGTATCTTTGCGATCCTATTGTAAAATATTTATAAACTTATAATATAATCATTATGAAACAATTAATTGAGTGTGTTCCTAATTTTAGTGAAGGAAGAGATCTTGAAGTGATCCGTCAGATTACGGCGGAGATCGAGAAAATGGAAGGTGTAAAATTATTGGATGTGGATCCCGGGTACACTACTAATCGTACCGTTGTTACTTTTGTAGGAACTCCGGATGAGGTGGTGGAAACCGCAGTAAAAGTGATTGCGAAAGCTCAAGAGTTGATCGATATGAGAGGTCACCATGGTGATCACCCTCGTTTTGGGGCTACTGATGTATGTCCTTTGGTTCCTGTTGCCAACATTACGATGGAGGAAACGGCTGAATATGCCAGAAAATTAGCCAAGAGAGTAGGTGAGGAGCTGGGAATTCCGGTTTATTGCTACGAAAATGCTGCCTTTGAAGAGAAAAGAAGAAATCTGGCAAACTGTAGAAGAGGAGAGTATGAAGGATTAAAAGAAAAATTGGCAGATCCTGCATGGAAACCAGATTTTGGTCCTGACCAATTTAACGAATCAGTTGCGAAAAGTGGTGCTACTGCTATCAGTGCACGTGATTTTCTAATTGCTGTGAATTTTAACTTGAATACTACTTCTACTCGTCGTGCCAATGCTGTTGCTTTTGACGTACGCGAAAAGGGGCGTCCTATGCGTGAAGGTCATCCTATTACAGGAAAAATTATGAGAGATGAGCATGGTAATACCATCGATATTCCCGGTACACTGAAAGGGACAAAAGCAATTGGTTGGTTTATTGAAGAATACGGTATTGCTCAAGTATCGATGAATATTACCAATACTACTGACACTCCGTTACATATCGCTTTTGAAGAGGTAAGAATGAAGGCAGATCAACGTGGTATCAGAGTAACCGGTGCGGAAATTGTTGGATTGGTTCCCAAACAATCTTTGATTGATGCCGGAATCTTTTTCTTGAGAAAACAAAATAGATCTGTTGGAGTGGATGAGAAAGAGTTGATCAAGATTGCCGTTAAATCTATGGGATTGGATGATCTTAAACCATTTGTTCCGGAAGAAAAAGTGATAGAGTATTTACTTGCCAAAGATCAGGAAGGTCCTAAGTTGATGGGCATGACTTGTGCAGATTTTGCCAACGAAACAGCATCTGAGAGTGCTGCTCCCGGTGGTGGTTCGATCTCTGCTTATATGGGTGCTTTAGGTGCTGCATTGGGGACTATGGTTGCGAATCTTTCATCACATAAACCCGGATGGGATGAGCGTTGGGAAGAGTTTTCCGATGTTGCCGTACGGGGTCAAAAAATAAAAGATGACCTACTTTGGTTAGTAGATGAGGATACCAATTCATTTAAGTTGATTCTTGAAGCATATGGACTTCCCAAGAAAACAGATGAAGAGAAAGCTGCTCGTAAAGCTACCATCGAAGAGGCTACAAAATATGCTATGGAGATACCATTCAGAACATTAAAGCGTTCTTACGATGTGTTTGAGATTTGTGAAGAGATGATTCAAAAGGGAAATCCTAACTCGATTACCGATGCAGCAGTAGGTGTACTTTGTGCCCGTGCTGCCGTGATAGGTGCTTATTTGAATGTGAAGATCAACGCTGCCGATTTGGAAGACAAGGCATTTGCTGAGAAAATGATTGGAGAGGCTGAAGAGTATGTTGAGAAAGCCAAAGCCAAGGAGGCAGAATTGATGGAAACTGTAAGAAAAGCGATGGCTTAAAATACGAAAGTGATAAAATGAAAAGGGGAGCGATAGTTTGTCGCCCCCCCTTTTTTTTATTTACTAATTATAAATCCTAAAAACTGTCCTACCATTCTCCCTAATAATCTGTTGTGCTTCTTGATTCTGCATAATGCTGGTTCCGTACACATTGTGATCATAAACATAGGGATTTTGAAACCATTCATTGATATCCATTTCGAGTACCAGATTAGAGTTTTGGTTCTTTTCAACTTCGAAATTAATAGGAAGTGTAACAACGAAATAGTTGTGGATATAGGCAAAAATGGAGTCAATACTGGTCACATTACCATGGTATAGTTGCCCAATTCCGGTATGGAAGTTAAAGTTCTTCAGTGTTCCGGGTGTAATTTCCCATTTCCCGTTAATCTGCATATAGTGGTATCCGCCTCCTAAATGTTCAGGCCAAAAAAAGTTACATTCAGGCGGATTGGGAAAACTATTTGAAATGTTATCCTCTTCATCCAAACCAAATACAAACTGAACTGCTTTATAGCTTCCGGCGGGAATCTCCTTGAGTTCCCAGGTCGTAGTATTAGGATAAATCAGGTCAACATAGTGGATCCCTTTGTCTTGTTTGATAGGAAAATGGTTATCTTCGTAGCCGATTAATCTCATTTTTGAAATAAAATATTTTACCTCATTCACTTGATAGAAGTTCTCGGCTGCATTATAATATGATAATTGGTTTAACATTAAAGGCATCGGTCCGGGGATACTTCCGCCAACCACATGGTTAAATTTAACTGTTACTGTACCTGTGTTTTCTTTGTCAGTACATGAGGTAACTAAAAGAACAGTAAAACAAAAAAATAATAGTTTAGTAAACTTATTCATAGTCAAAAAATATTAAAAATCAATAACAGCTCTAAAGAATGGGTCGTTATTGGTTTTCATTTTGCTTTCCTCAACAACTTTACCATCTTCGATGTAACAAACTTTGACATCAAACCCATCTATTTCAGTTGAGCTCCAATATCTTACATTATCTCTAATCTCTTTCTTTCCGGAGATATCCTTCATAGCATCGTTAATCAGTTTTTTGTGTTTTAAAATCAGTTTCATTTCACCGATAGCAGGGAGATACCATTTTACCTTTTTAAAGTCAGATTGATATTCTACATTAAAACATTGCCAGAAAGCAGGATAGCCCAATCTCCAATCTTCAGGTCCTGAACTGGGTAAATTTTGTACTATTTGTTGATTGGGTTTTCCAAATAAAATATTAGAACAACCTAAATCTACAGTAGAAGAGCTAGACCACTGGAGTGCAGCTTCATTTTTAACAGCAACAGCTTTGCCATGATCTCCTTCAAAGGTAGTATAAAACACAACAGCATCAATATCGCCAATTTTAATTAAATCACCCACCTTATATTTTGGGTTTTCAGGTCTAAAATACTCAGGTTCACACGATGTAAAAACCAGTATAAGGGCGATTAATGCTCCTAAAGTTAAACTCACTCTTTTCATTTTAATTAATATTTTAAGGTTTAGAATTTATTTTTTATTTTTTTTATTTTTTTTTATTTTCATATCCCACTACAAATTGATATAGCTGACTACTGCCATCTTCTTCAAAGATGAGCAAGTCGATGAAATCATACTTACTCTTTTTAGTCAATTTGGGAGTTTTTATTTCAACTTGATTTTTTCCAGGGTTTAATACTATTTTCTTAGTCACTTTTTTGTCGGGTTTAGACCTTAAATTACTCACTACTACAATGTCAGTAGGTTGTTCTACCTCTACCAAGAGAGTAACTTTATTATTGGAAACAGCATAAGTTTCGAGGTCAATCTTGATATTTGAACTCTTTTTCTGAAGTAAGATATTGTATGCTTTGAGAAGGTCTGTAATTCCATATCCTAATGAGCTATCCGGTTTATGAACCTGATCTCCGCTCAAGCGGATCGCTTCCATAATTTCAAAAGCATTTTTTTCAGGGAAAGCTTGCCACAAACAGGCAACCATTCCGGCCATAATAGGGGAGGAGAAGGAGGTTCCATTTGCACGGAGCGTTTTTCCTCTTTGGTTAGCGACATAAGTATCCCATCCTACAGCAACTGCGTCCGGTTTAATTCTACCATCATAGCTGGGTCCATAGGAACTGAAGGGTGCTCTTTTCCCTTCCACATTCACTCCACCAACGGCTAAGATATCTTCTGCTTCTGCAGGAGAAGTTAAATATTTCCATGGTTTATTTCCATCATTTCCCATACTATTACATAGAATCATTCCTTTTGATGCCAAATAGGAAGCTGCGATAGAGGCTCTGCTATGCTTACCATCCATTTCGGCATAGGTTCTCGTTTTGGTAGTGTCGTCAAATTTGGTATATCCCAATGAAGAGTTGATTACTTGCACTCCAAGACTATCTGCCCATTCTGCACCTACAACCCAGTTATCCTCCTCAACTTTATTTTCACTTCTTCCATCTTCAGTTTGCGCCAGCCATACTGTTACTCCGGGTGCTGAGCCAATCAATTCTCCGGGTAAATAGGATGCAATAGTAGCCAACACCATGGTTCCGTGTGATCCTGCACCAAAAGGATTGGCTCCCAGTTGTGCGTAATGTCTTGCTCCTCTCAGTCTGTTTTGTGATCTGAGCATTTCGAAGTGGCGAATGGTATCCGTGTTTAAAAATCCGCCATCCAACAACATCAACTTAATACCTTCTCCTTTGAATCCCAAACGGTGTAGCCAATGGGTATTGTTTATTCTAATCTGTTCCGTTCCTAAGCCATAATCAAGGTCATCCGGAATTTCAATTTGAGAGACAACCTCTTTTTCGTTGACAAAATGAAAAGGATTAGCGATAATCTCCTCTTTATCTTTCATAGGAATGGTTCTCTCACAATCAATTACAAAACTTAACTCTCTGATTAGTTCTTCAATATTTTCCACTTCTGAGTAGATTGTAATTCCATTTAACCATTTAGATCGCGTCATCAGGAGCATGTTGCTATCCAGTTTTAGAACTGCCTCAATATATGCCGGACTGACAGGTAGATCTTGTTCTGTTATTTCGATATTATATTTAGCTCTTCGGTCCAGTGCTGCTTGCGACAAAAATTGAAGTGGTTGTTCAATGGAGTAGGGAGTTCCTTTTTTGTCCTTAAACTGAACCCAATATTTTGCAGGAGATTGTGCAAATAGTGGTAATAAAAAGAATGTAGAAAGAAAAATTAAAGCTACTCTTTTCATGATCTTTACAGAGGTTAAATTATGGTTTATCAATGAATATGCAAAAATAATGATATTTTTCGAGAAAATGTGAAAAATCTTTGTATATTTGTAAATCCAAACTAATTTAACCAAACCGTTTATAATCAATAAAATATGATTCGACACAAGAGTGCTTTAGTGACAGGTCGCGCCCATCCCGAGTTAGCGCAAAAAATTGCAGAACATTTAAATACTGAACTTTTAGATGTGGATATAGCTCAGTTTCAAGATGGAGAAATCCAGGCCTATTACAAAGAAACAATTAGAGGAAACTATGTTTTTATTGTTCAACCTACATCCGGTCCGGCTGAAAACATCATGGAGTTATTAATTCTTATAGATGCTGCTAAAAGAGCTTCTGCGTACAAAATAATTGCAGTGATGCCCTATTTTGGGTATGCCCGACAAGATAGAAAAGATAGTCCAAGAACCTCCATTGGGGCTAAATTGATGGCCAATTTGTTGAGTGCTGCAGGTGTGGATAGAATAATCACAATAGATCTGCACGCTGATCAAATTCAAGGTTTTTTTGAAATTCCTGTGGATCATATGTATGCTTCCAATGTCTTTTTCCCTTATATTCAAAGTTTGAATTTGGATAATCTTTGTATAGTATCCCCCGACACAGGAGGAACTAAAAGAGCATCAGTTTATGCCAAAGCATTGGATTGTGACCTGGCTATCGGTTTTAAACAACGTGAGAAACAAAATGAGGTAGCCAGTTTGCAAATTATTGGAGATATTGCAGGGAAAAACTGTATCTTAGTGGATGATATTATTGATACCGGTGGAACTTTATGTAAAGCAGCTGCCAGACTAAAAGAGTTGGGAGCTAAAAGTGTAATCGCTATGTGTGTACACGGATTGCTCTCCGGTAATGGTCCCGAAAATGTGATGAATTCCGCAATTGATAAGTTGGTACTCACAGATACAATCCCTCTTAAAGCTGATATTGATAAAATTGAAGTGGTATCCATCTCAAAACTATTGGCAGACGTCATCCAAAGCGTGGTAGATCAATCTTCGATTACATCACACTTTATGTTCAACTAGCTGAAGTAAGAAGTAAGAAGTAAGAAGTAAGTAAGTGTCTAATCTTTAGGGTTTAGGGTCTTGTTTTTAGGACTCGAACTTAGTCTTTGTATTATTTTTTTTAAGGCGCTCACAAATATTGCAGTTAATTGGTCCGCTTCTTTTAAATATTCTTCCACTTCATACCATTTTTTTGATTGAATTATTTCTAACCAAAAACAACATTCGTCAATTTCTTCAACTACTATACGCAGTTTTGCAATAAATTCTTTATCGCTTCTTGCTCTTGATGCTGCTCTATAATTGGCTCCTACAGATGTAGCTGACCGAACCAATTGACTTATAACTACTCTTTTAGGAAAAGAATAATCAATTTTTTCGACCAAATCAATAATTGAAAGTGAAAAACACTTTGTTCTGTCTTGTAATTCTTTACTCATATCTCTTTAAAATTAGAATTGTTAGTTGTTATAGTTTGTTTTTAGTGTTTTTGGAGAAGATTTTGATTTTTTTGATAATGAGTGATATAAGAACGCTAATTTCTTACTTCATACTTCTTACTTGATAAGGGAAAGTCCGTCTTTTGCGGATTTGTCGTTAGGGGCGATGATTAACACCGTGTTAAAGAGGATTTTAGCTTCTTTTTTCTTACCTAAGAAATACTTGGTCCAGCCTGCCATGAGGTTGGAATAGTAGTCGAAAGGATATAAACTAACCACTAAATCAAAATGTTTTTCGGCTAAAGTGAAGTTTTTGCGATAATAGTAAATATTGCCTAAAGCGTAGTTTACTTTGGTGTTTGTCGGGTCGATAGCAAGTATTTTCTTGTAAGTGGCTTCAAGTTGATCGGTTTTTTTCTGTGCTTCGAGTGGATTACACAAACCGAGTAATGCCTCAACCGCTTTGGGACGTAACTTGATGGCTTGTTGATAGTAACGAATGCTCGCATCATAATTTTTGTCTAAGTAGTAAAGCCAACCCAATCTGAGGGATTTGTGATAATCAAATCCATTTAATCCGACAAGTTCATTGATAGCACCTTTGTAATCACCGGCTGCTTCTTTGGCGTAGCTGTTTTCGAAAAGTTTGGAAGGAGTAACCTGTGCGGAAGCTGAAAATCCAAACAGGATTAACAAGATGAGTATTGCACTGTTTTTCTTTAAAAATTCCATTTTAATCCAAGATTAATTAATTGATTGTTATACTTATACATTAATAGTTCTGTGTAATAATTGGTCAACGCCCAACCTTCTCGTTGTGTCCACGAGTATGTGGCAGAAATAGTCAATTTTTTAAAATAGTAAGATAAACTGACATTGGTGATGAGCTTGATTGGGTCGTAGGTATCATAAACGATATAAGAACGCTCTGCCATGTGATTCAGGTGATCTCCAACACTGACCATTCCATCTAACCACATATTTCCGAATAATCTCAAACCTATTTTTTGAGTGAAAATGGTTTGTGTACCTCTGTTTTCATGATTATCAAAAATTAAGGTTCCGGCAGTAGTTCCATAGAAGTTTAGGTTTCCCAAAGGATAATATGTAAGCTGTATTGTGGAATGAAACTGATTTGATGAAGCAAAGTCTGAATAACCAAAACAGATTTCAGGCATAAAGTACGTAAATCGTTTATTCATAAACACTAAAGCAGAAATGTTGTAATCTGTTGTTTGAGAAGATCTGATTCTCCTGCCTGCTCCATTTCCTGATACAGGAACTGCCAACTTGTTATTCTTCTCAATAGCGTAAAATCCGGCAGTAAATCCGATGGTGAAGTTGTGTTTTAATCCGATTTCTGTACCAAGATTGAATTGATGTTGTGATAATAAATCACTTTTTCTAATGCTGTCTCGGGCAAAACTTTCAAATTTTGTAGTAAACAAGTTATAGCTTGTGTTCAATTTTACACGTTCAGAAAGATTAAATCCGATAGTTATACCTCCCAATACCATATTTTGATACTGGTTTATAGTGTCGAGATTGGCGATATCATTGCGTAGTTTTTCATTATTGTCACTGAAAGTATATCCACCGGAAAGATGGACAAAATCAACCAACGGAGAACTATAACCCAGATATTCCCGGCTGCTTTTGGGCAATCTTTTTCCCAGTATGTCAGCTTTCATATTTTGTCCGCTTAGCCGATATGCCATGTATAAACTACCTTTTAAATAAAGATCATCGGGAATATCAACCATCGCTTTTTCGTAATATTTTGCTGCTTTGGCATAGTTTTTTAACTCGTAATAAGCAATTGCTTTGCGATAATATAAATAGGGAAAAGTGATTTCCGTTTTTTCTGCTCTATTTGTTGTCTTAATCAGTGCTTTGTAATCTTTATTTTGAAGCTGAGCAAAAGTGAGACTGTCATAATAAGCTATCTTCTTATTTTTGTTTGACTCATGGGTTCTGTGTGGCTCTTGTTGTCCTTTGACTGTTCCCAAAAGAGTGATTGCAATGATGCTTAAAATTATTCGATACATAAGTTAAGATTCTGTGATTTAATTTCGATTTTTGATTGTGATATAACTATGCTATATTCTGTACCCGGCTGTTTTTTCCAAAAAGATTTGACCTCAACCTGATTGAGATACTCAGCATATTCAGGATAAAATGGATTGTCCATCCGATGCAATTTAGATGAAAAATTGACCTGACTGAGCAGTACAATCGGAGCAAGAAAATCTTGTAGCCATTTGATGGAGAGAGGCAACTCTTTTGATAGTGGAATGATATCTTTCACTTCAATAGTTTGCTCTCCGGTCAATAAAAGTCTAAAGCAACTACGATAGAAGGTATAGAGTGCAGAGTTTTTCTTTCCTTCAAAATCGGTAAAGTAAAACATAGTGCCATCATTCACAAAGTAAGCAGTTGAGTTTGACTTTTCGCAGTGAATATAAGTATTGTTATATGCATTGGTTGCTACCTTCCAGGTTAATACTTCTCCGTTATAGTTGACATTCAATTCTCTGCCGGGCTTGAAATTGAACGCACTGTAAATCAAGTCCAAACTGTTCACATTATATACAATGGCATTTTCGGAAGGAATTTCACCAATTCTTAAGATGGGCTTTCCATCGGTTTTTTCAAAATAGTACCCGAATGGATAGCGATATGTTTTTGCACCAATTTCAGGCGTTAGCTGAACCTGGAAGTGGAGGTGTGGCTCGGGTGAGCGTCCGGAGTTACCGCAAGAGGCAAGTATCGTACCTTTTGTTACATAATCCCCGACTTGAACTTTAAAACTGTCCTGCTTTAAGTGGCTGATTTGAGTAAAAAGTCCATTCAAGTGGTTGAGAATAATGGTGTTGCCCCAATTTTTATTGGTATTGACATCGCCGATTTCATTATCCTTTGTAATATTGCTAATTTGATACACATACCCATCAGCAGGAGCTAAAACAGGCTTATTGTAACAGTAATAATCCTCTTTTTGGGATCCGGGTAATGCGTAGGTTCTATTCTCATCCGTAATAACAAAATCGAGTGCACTTCCCCATTCACCCAAATGGGTGATTTCTCCATTATATCCCTGACTGACAGTCCATTCACCCATAAATGGGAGTTTCATCTTAAAGGGTATATCATTTTCGAAACGTTGTGCATAGTTTCTGCTTTTGTACACCGTTTTTTCGGGATCGTAATATTGTATATATGGAAAAATAAAAAATTTATTGAATGTACGATGGATTAATACGTAGATCACTACAATGGATAATATACTGAATGACAGAGTGTATGACGATAAACCTGTTCCGGCAATCAGTTTTTCAATACCGGCATACAGTAGGAAAAGTATGGGTGTAAATACTGCTACAAGTAGATAGCTGTGGATATTGGGGATGATGAAAAAACAACCCATTGCGATTCCCCAGAAAATAAAGTTTGTTCCCGCCAGGTTGGCAGTCAATAACTGCAAATCAAACCCTACGATTTTACCAATTACAAAAGCACAGAAAAATCCGAGAAATGCAACTGTCGATTTAATACGGGAATGGATGAGCAATGCAATGGTAATCAAAACTCCCACTAAAATACTATCTGTAAAAAAGAGAGATGCCAGCGTTTTAAAATAGAGGTGAATGAGTTGAGGAAACTGAACATGATCCAACGAATGTACTAAGTCATACCACGGAACACTCATTTGCTTGGCTAACAGCAATGTAAAGCGGTCAAATTGAGTAATCAGTTCAATATTGGCAAAGTTTCGGAATGCAAAGTCGATAATAAAACTGGTAATCACAAAAGGCAAAGTGAGTAACGGTAAGTTTTTCTTTGAAAGTACCGTTTCGAGCCAAATGGTAAGTAAAAATGAGAGTATGATGGCAAAGATGAAAAAGAGTAAAAAGGAGTGGTTGAAATAAAACTTATTCATCAAGCTCATACCCATGAAGACAGCATTAAATCCGTAGATACCGGTAGCAATCTTATCTCTGGAAAAACCGAGTAAGTGAGAGAGTAAATTGGTAATGATGACCGCTACCAATCCTCCTAACCCGATTCGGAGATCCAGCATGCTTAAAATGAGTACGAGAACAGCAAGCCAGGTCTGCATTGAGAAGAAGATCTGGCCATAGCTGTTGAGGGTTGCTTTCAGATGTAGGGTCATGAAAGACTTGAGGGTGGTTTTATCTTGCATTATCTGATAATATCACAAATTATTTTAGGTGTTCCGGTACTACTTCACAATCTACAATAGTATTTACTGTTTCTTGCTTGCGGATCAGGTGTACTTCTCCTTTTGTATCAATCATTACCACATTGGGTCTCATCGTAATAAACTGCATCCATTGGGTCATATTGTATGCTCCCACTTCATGTACAACGACGCGGTCATCCTTTTTCAAGATGGGCATAATCACACTTTCGCGGATAGCATCAATATTCATGCACAAAGGACCATAAAGTGTGGTTTCTTCAACATGTTGAGTGAAATCCTGAGCAGGTGAAACACGGTGATTGTACCAAAACGAGGTAAACATAATATTGATACCAATATCCAGTACGGTAGCTCTGCGACCATCGGCTAGACGTTTTGTTGCTAACACTGTTCCAAGCAAATAACCCGCTTCGTCAATCAATGCACGACCAGTTTCTAAAATTAATAATGGTAGTTCATCAGGACGGAAACCGAATTGCAGAATAGTAGTGGTAATTGCTTCAGCGTAATCATCAAAAGTGGGAATAATGTCGCTTCCTTGCAAATAGGATCCTTTGAGCGTATTGGCTGAGCAAAAGCCACCACCCATATCCAAATATTTTACATGTTTTCCTGTTGTATTGGCGTATGCAAAAGCCAATTCACACATTTTGCGTGCAGCTACTGCATAAGCGTTAGCGGTCAACATATAAGTTCCAATATGGCAATGGAGTCCTTCTAATTGTAGTTTCTCTTGGGCAATAATTTTTACAATGGCATTCCAGGCTTGTCCATTTTCGTAGTTAAAACCGAATCTGTCCCATTGTGGATAAACACCGGTATCCATGTTGACACGAATGGCAACTCGTGCTTTAACATCTTCTCTCTCTTCCATAATTTCAATCAGCATGAACAGTTCATCGAAATGGTCGATATGAATAAGAGAGCGATTTTCAACTGCCATGATCAAATCTTCTCTGGATTTATCCGGTCCGTTGAAAATAATTAGATTACCGGGAACACCATTGCGGAGCGCTTTCTGATATTCAAATCCGGAAACAACTTCCGCCCAGCTGCCCTCTTGATGGAAAACCTGACAAACCGCATTCAAGTAGTTTGTTTTGTAACTCCACGCAAATTGCACTTTGGGATAGCGCATTCTAAACGCTTTTAGGGCTTTTTGATAAGTTTGACGAATGGTTCTTTCACTGATCACAAAGAGTGGTGAGCCATATTGGTCCATTAAATCGGCAATAGCCACATTATCAATGAATTTTACTGGTGTATATTCTGTACGACTGCCGAATTTATTCATCATTCCGGCATTCAATTTTTGTATTGTTGGACTTTCGTAATTGGGTTTCATATTAAATTTAGAATTTAGATTTTAGAATTTAGAATTAAATTTGAACATAGATTTTTATTTTTCTCCGGTGGTGGAGATTTTTTGGAATTCTGCAATATCCACGATGAGATCGTAAGAGTAACGGATAAACATTTTTCCGCTTTGATATTCTGTAAAAGGTTGAACTTCTTCACCGAGTGCCATTTTGACAAGCGCTTCAGGGTGATTTTGTCCGCAGCCATTGGCAAGGTATACCCAGGCAGGGAAACGGGGGTTCATTTCAAGCAGGTAATATTCGTCATTTTTGGTTTTGATAAACTCCAATTCGCAACCGCCACGCCATTTGCTGTTTTCGATTACTTTTTTGGAAATTTCCAATAGTTCATCATCTTCCAATGAAATACCTGACCATGCTTTACCTTTATCAGTAATGTATAACTTTCGCATGGCGACAGCACCGATACAAGTACCTTTCCCGTCACCAATAGCGGTTACGTTCACTTCCGTGCCGGTTACAAACTCTTGAACAATAACGGGATATCCCCATTTTGCAACTACTTTATAAAAAAAGTTAGTGGCTTGTTCGTATGTTTGAGCAATATAAGCATCATAATAACGACCTTTGATTACCATGGGATAATGCAATCTTTCTTCCAGTTTTCTGATCTCCATTACCTGGTTAATCATTTGGCTTTCAGGAACTTTCACACCGTATTTCTCGCCAAATTTACCTAATTCCGACTTTTGACGTTCATCAAAAATGACTTGTGATGGCAGAAAAGTAGCAATGTTCAGTTCCTTTTTAAGATCATCCTGAATTTTGATAAAATTGTGCAATTCAGCATCAAAATTGGGGATCAGCACGTCGATTTTTTCCTGACTGGCAATATATCTCAATCTCTCTTTGAGTACGGAAGAACCGGCAGTCGGCAAAGGCAATTGGTACACTTTATCCACCAAATCCTCCATATAGATTCCGGGTTCCAATGTTTCGTAGGATAAACCTATAATGCGAACATCCAGGCTTTCACTCTCTTTCAAACCGCGAATAACGGGAATTCCCGGTCCCGGACTGTCAATATTATTGAGTCCGGTAGCTGCTACAGTAACTTTCCTCTTAGTCATTGGTAATCAATTGATAGCTTTTTAGCATGCTTAAGAAATCATTTAAATCTTTTTCGGCAGTATAAGTATCCAACTCATACTCATCCATCAGGCTTTGAAGAATAGCCTCTATAGTTTCCTCCTCTTTTAGTTTTTGGAGAATAAAAACGCCCGTTTCATTGACACTGAAACTATCTCCTGTCAGCGGATTGAAGATAAAGCCATTTTCGCTAATTGCGATGTTTTTTCTAACTTTCATTTTGCTTTATTTGTGTTAAATTGTGTGATTTTTTAATTATTGTTAACTTTAGTGCTCAAATTGATCATTCTTATTAGACCCTGTTTGGAGAAAAAGTTGCCCTATATTTTCATTTTTTTGTTTTTTATTTTGTTATTAAAAAATAAGGGGGGAAGCCAATCCATACCACATCTTATCTTTCATCGGAAAGAAGCCTTTTCTAAGCTTTAAGATGCTGTTCTGTCATTCAGAATTGGCTGTTTTTTTCGAACCTGCAAAGTTATACTTTTTTTCTTACAAATTACAAACAATTATGTACAATTAGTATTTGCACTATCCGTAATTCGTAATTGATCACTGCATATCAAAAATGGTATAACATTCCAGAGTGGGGTGATGAATTGACCACAAAGACAAAATATAATCTGCCCCCCAATTATTTAAAATACCAAATAAGAAAGAAGAAATAAGAAATAAGAAGTAAGAAATGCTGTAAAGACGCAATGCTTTGCATCTCTATGATAAAAAGTTGATTCCGAAATCCGAAATGTTTGTTGTATCTTTGCACCAGTAAAACTCCAATCATGGAAGATATGCGATATATTTTGACTTTTATTCTTATTTTCGCATCTGTATCGTTGATTGGACAATCGCACCATCAAAATTCCAGACCTAAAACAGTCAAAATAATGGCTGTTGGAGATGTTATGTTGGGGACAAATTTCCCGGACAGCACTTACCTTTCACCTGTCGATGGAAGGGAACTTTTACTTCCGGTTAAGAAAATTATCAGCAAAGGGGACGTTTCATTTGCTAATTTGGAGGGCGTATTTCTGACCGGTGAGGGGGAACTCAAAAAATGTCAGGATTCTACAAAATGTTATGCTTTTAAAATGCCGGATCACTACGTTGATTATTTTGTGGATGCCGGATTTAATTTGTTGAGCATAGCCAATAATCATATCCGTGACTTTGGAGCAACGGGAACAGCCAATACCGTCAGACTGCTGGATTCATCAGGGATTCATTATGCCGGTTTGGTTGAGTATCCGTATGTCACTTTTGAAAAGGATGGAATTCGCTACGGTTTTGTGGCGTTTGCACACAATAAGGGAACGGTCAAAATGAATGATTACGCCAATGCAAGAAAAATTATTTCTCATTTGGATTCCATTAGTGATATTGTCATCGTCTCTTTTCACGGGGGAGCGGAAGGAGTAGCGATGAGACATATTACCCGCGAAACGGAAATCTTTCTGGAGGAGGATAGAGGCAATCCTTATGAATTTGCACGCATGGCAATCGATGCCGGTGCTGATCTTGTGCTGGGTCACGGTCCTCACGTTCCCCGCGCTGTTGACCTGTACAAAGGCCGATTCATCGCCTATAGTCTGGGCAATTTCGCAACTTACAAGCGCTTTAATCTGTCGGGAATGAATGGAATTGCTCCCATTCTCGAATTGTATTTAAATGAAAGCGGAGAGTTTATTTCCGGTAAAATTCACTCTATCAAACAAATAGGAGAGGGTGGTCCCGTTCCGGATATATATCATCGCGCCTTAAAAGAGATCAGAAAATTAACCGAAGAAGACCTTCCCGAGTGCACTTTAAAGATAGGTGCCGATGGAACAATAACGCGAGGGGAGGAAGAGAAGAAATAGGAAAAATCATGGCAAAAGGAGATCAATTATATTACAAAGCGTTACAATTAGCCGGGCAGCAAGAGTATGATTCTCAAGAGGTTATCTCTTTGTTGAATCGCTCTATTGAGGAGTATCACAATGCCAAAGCTGCTTATGCTCTCGCCACATGGTATCTGTTTGGAAAGCATGTCGGCAAGAAATTCAAAAAAGCATTTGAGCTATTGGAAAAATCTATAGCGTGGGAACCCAACAAAGAGGCTTATTTTGATATTGCTGTTTGTTATGAAACCGGCAAAGGCACCCCAAAAGATCTCGAAAAAGCATTTGAATGTTACTTATTGTCAGCCCTTTATGGTGAACCTAAAGCGAAATATGAAGTAGGACGCTGTTACTACTACGGCATCGGAGTCCCCCAAAATATCGAATTAGGTAGTGAGATTTGTGAGAAGTTTCCGGAGAAATGACGATAGGAGACGCTCTCTATTGGAAATTTTAGATTTTGGAAATTTAAATTATTCAGTTTAATTATTTTTTTATTATAGGTTTAATCAAACATCGATTTATAGTCATCAATATTTTGTTTGATACTACTTAATAACGTATAGTTTTTCTTGTAAACTATGTAACCGACCGAAATAGATAACAAACACCCAATAATTAATATTGGTAGATGAGTACTAAAATTACTATAAAAATCTTCTCTTTGAAATAATACACTGAATACTTGAGGTAAGGTCAATAATAAAATAGGTAGTGCTACACAGAACGATAATAACATTTCTCTTTTTTCGTAAATCAGAAGTTTGTTGATATTAGTTGCGAACTTTATAACTCCTAGCTTGTAATTGTTAGCCTTTTTCAATTTTACTGAGTATCTGCCATATCCAATGGTGCTGACTGTGAATAGTAGTAGAACTAAAAAGAATGGGACTGCATTACGTATTTCCGTGAGAAATAAATTGATATTTGCAAGCATATAAATTACCACAGCAAAACAAAAGGCGAGCATTAATAGTTTTTTGTATAGTAATTTGTTGTGCAATAGTATTGTTTTTTGTTTGACAATACCTTCCAATATTTTTTGGTTGTAGGCTATATTTTGCTCTAATTGATTGCGATAGGTATTCCAACTTTGAATATAATTATCAATTTTCAATTCTTCCTTTGTCATAATTGTTGTTTTTTATAATCTGTTCTAATTTAATTTTAATTCTTTGAATGCGAGTTCCAACATTAGAGACACTAATGCCTAATATTTCTGCTATTTCTTTATGACTTTTGTTTTCTAAGTAAAGAAAAATTAAAGATTTATCAACTTCATTGAGTTTTTCAATAGCCTCATATAGTATTTCCAGCTGTTCATCGGGTTTATTCTCATCTGTCAAGCGATTGAATTCTTCTCTGATTTCAATAATTGGAATCTGTTTATTTTTCTTTCTTAAATGACTTATTGCGGTGTTTAGGGAGACTCTATAGAGCCATGTGTTTATTGAAGATTTTCCTTCAAATGAACGTATGCTCTTCCAAATATTGATCAAAATTTCTTGAAATAAGTCGCTCATATCTTCTCTTTTCCCATCTGAGTATATGCGACAGACATTAAGTATTGTTGGTTTGTGATTTTTGATTATTGATTCAAAGTTTTCTTTATTATTCATATCTTATCCCATGTTCGTGTACTTTTTTAACTAGCCTTTAATATGATTAGTCGCAAAAGTTACGTAAAAATCACATTTATTGTGTCTTAAATATCTTGAATATTTATAAATATAGGCTAAAGTCCATTGTATCAATTAGATATTGTACAAAAGTACATTTGAAAGACCTGATAATTAAAACTCAATATTTTTGAGAGTCACATTCTAAAATAGCTCAATACCAAAAGTCCGAAAATTCGTAATTACTTTTCAATTTGCTTCATCACGTATGCTTTGTCGATAGTGACAGTTTTGACCTTTTTGGAAGGATAGTCAAACATCGCTTGCATCATAATCTCTTCGATGACAGAGCGTAAGCCACGGGCTCCTAATTGTAGCTCGATGGTGCGGTCTGCAATATATTCCAGTACATCATCTGTGAATTTCAGTTCTATCTGGTCATACTCAAATAGTTTGGTATACTGTTTAATCAGTGCATTTTTGGGCTCTTGCAAGATTCGGATTAGAGCTTCTTTATCCAGCGGATTCATGTGCGTAATCACAGGGAATCGTCCACAAATTTCCGGAATCAATCCGAAGTTTTTCAAATCTTGTGCGGTAAGGTATTTCAGAAGTTCGTTTTTGTCAACGATCTTATTCTTTTGGTTGTAGCCAATAGGGTTGGTGTTGACCCGATCTGAAATGATATGTTCAATGCTGTTGAAAGCACCACTGGCGATAAAGAGAATATTCTTGGTATTCACCACAGTGAACTTTTGCTCAGGGTGTTTTCTTCCTCCTTCCGGGGGTACATTGACCTCAGCACCTTCCAACAGTTTGAGTAGAGACTGTTGTACACCTTCTCCCGATACATCTCTGGTAATCGATGGATTTCCTCCCCCTTTTCTTGCTACTTTATCAATCTCATCAATAAAAACAATACCACGCTCCGCTTTATCGACATCGTAATTCGCAGCCTGAAGAAGTCGTGTGAGAATACTTTCAACATCCTCTCCTACATAGCCGGCTTCGGTAAAAACGGTGGCATCCGCAATGCAGAAAGGAACTTCGAGCAGTTTGGCAATCGTCTGCGCGATCAATGTTTTACCTGTTCCGGTTTCTCCCACCAAAATGATGTTGGATTTATCCAATTCAATCTCCTCATCCTTTTTTTGCGTGTGCATCAACCGTTTGTAGTGGTTGTAAACCGCTACGGAAATCACTTTTTTTGCTTCCTCTTGTCCAATTACATACTCATCCAGTCTGGCTTTGATCTCTTTGGGTTTAATCAGTTTGATTGTAAATGGCTTCTTTTTTCGAGGTTTGGCGTAGTTCTCTTCACTTACAATCTCCATTGCTCGTTCTACACAATGTTCGCAAATTGCAGCATCAATACCATGCAGAAGGAGCGTATCATTATCGATCTCCATTCCGCAGAAACTACAAAATTTCACCCCTTTTTTGGCCATTATTTTTTGTTTTGGATTAAAACATCATCAATCATCCCATACTCTTTAGCTTCAGAGGCAATCATCCAGTAATCACGGTCACTATCTTGCCATACTTGTTCGTAGCTTTTACCGGTATGTTCAGCAATGATTTCGTACAGTTCTTTTTTTAACTTTTGAATCTCTCTAGCTTCAATTTCGATATCGGATGCTTGTCCTTGAGTACCTCCCATAGGCTGGTGGATCATCACTCTGGAGTGTTTCAAAGCATATCGTTTATCTTTTGCACCGGCACAAAGCAGTACGGCAGCCATAGAAGCGGCAATACCTGTACAGATTGTAGAGATTTCGGGTTTAAGATACTGCATGGTGTCATAAATTCCCAAACCGGCATATACACTACCACCGGGCGAGTTGATGTAGATTTGAATATCACGATCAGAATCTTGTGACTCTAAAAAGAGTAATTGTGCCTGGATAATATTCGCCACATCATCATAAATAGGAACACCTAAGAAGATAATGCGATCTTTCATCAATCGGGAAAAAACATCCAATTGCGTAATATTCATAGGACGCTCTTCAATAATATAGGGAGTGATGTAGTTTTTCCACACCGATTCATAGCGATGTAGTTTTAAACTGCTGATTCCCTGATGTTTCAGAGCATATTTTCTAAATTCGTTACTATTCATCTTGTTTGGTTTTTGGGGTTTTCTTTGCTTTTGGTTTTGCAGCTTTCTCTTCAGTAGCTTTAGTTTCTTCCTTCTTATCAGTTTTTTTAGCTGTTTCAGTTTTTTCTACTTTCGCTTTTTTTTCAGCCTTTTCAGTTTTCTTTTCTTCTTTAGCTTCTTTAGGCTCTTCAGTTTTTGTTTCAGCAGTTTGCTCTTTTTGTTGATATTTATCACCCATATATTTGTAGTAATCCTCAAGGTTTCCTTCAATAATATTTAGGGTAACTTTTTCTTTAACTGCCTCGATTACTTTATTGTTGAAAAGCTGATCATAAACCTGTCTTGCTGCTGTTTTATCTTCCAGTTGTTTTTTAGCTAATTCAGCCAAACGCTCACTCACCTCTTCTCTGTTGAAATATCTAAAATAGTTGTTGTAGAGGAAATCTTCAATGTGCTGTTGCATATCTTCTTGAGTAACGTTAACTCCGTGATCAGTAGCAATCTTACTTTCAATCAATTCCCACTTGAAAGAGTTAATATATTTAGGCAAATCTCTTTCAATATCCTCATCACTCATTTTCTCTTTGCTATTTGTTTTGATGAAATATTTTAGGTGCTCTTCAGGAAACTGAATTGAAACTGCCTTGATTAATTCTCCTGCCATCTCTTCGAAGAAGTATTGGTCTACATAACCTTGAGTTTGGTTTGCGTAGGAAATTGCCATCTCTTTTCTGAAATCTTCTTCGCTGTTGATTTCCACACCGGGCAACGCTTCTTTAAAAAACTCTTCATTCAATTCAGCAGGTAATCTTCTGCTAATCGATTTAATCTGGATAGTTTGAACATACTCTTCAACTCCTGCAAATTCAGTTTTATCCAGTTTTAGGGTATTTAAGAACTGTTCTTCTGAAGTGAAATAGCTTCTTAGATTCACATTTTCCAAAACATCGTTTATTTTTTTATTCATCAGGCTCTCTTGAGTAGCTTCAGTCAATGTTGAGAGTATGAAAGAGTACTCTTTTTCTTCATCTCCGCTAATGAGAATGGTGATATGGTCATCTTTTTCTTCAATGGTATCGGGAGAGCTCATGCTTCCCAATTCCATTTGTTTGCCGTACACCAAATCGTTGATATCTTTTTCAGAAGCTGTCATTTGGAAGTAGTCAATCGCTGGAATCTCACTATAGTTGAGCTCAAATTGAGGATATTTAACCAGATCAAAAACATAGTTAAAAGTTCCTTCATCAGTGATTTCAAGAGAAGACTCCTGATCCATGAGGACAGGGGAGAAGATATATTCGATTTTTTCTTCCTGAACGATTTTGTATAGTTCTTCGTGAGCAGTTTCGAATGCTTTTTCAACAATGAGTTCTCTTTCAAACATTCTTTTGATCAAATCCATGGGGACATGTCCAACTCTAAAACCGGGCATCTGGTGTGTTCTGCGCAGTTTTTTTAATTCACTGTTTACTTTTTCTGCATAATCCTCTTTAACGACTTCGATCGAAAATTTATGAATTAAAGGGTCATTGCTTTCGTGTTTAACATTCATTCTTCTATGATTTTAAAGTTAAAAATACTATTCTTAAATTGGGCTGCAAAAGTACAAAATATATTTGGGATTTACAAGCTGAAAATGAGATTGCAAAAAACAACACAAAAAGAGTAAAATCTTTTCAATATCAGGATCTTAATTCTGGATTAAAAAGTGAAGTCTGTTGAGGATATTCACCTTGCTGACTCCGGAATCAAAGTCGAGATAGAGGAGGTTGGCTTGAGGATAACGTTGTTTAATTTTATGCTCCATCCCTTTACCGATGACGTGGTTGGCGATACATCCGAAAGGTTGCAGACAGATTACATCGTTGACCCCTTTTTTGATAAATCCCACAATTTCGGAAGGTATTAGCCATCCTTCTCCAAACTGGTGATTCAGATTGAGGATTTCTTCTCCCATCGCTGCTGCTTCCCGAATGGAATCTCCCGGAGTGTAGTATCGGAACTGCTTTTTAACCTTTTCCATTTTCTCAATGTAGTGATTACTCAAAAGTTCCGCGATAGCCTCTCCCCAGTAGAGTCCTTTTTTCTCCGCAATAAACTCTTTGCGTTGTACTTCTCCGTTGACAAAAGCTTGTATCATAAACTCCAACATAGGAGGAATTCTCACCTCAATATGATTTTCAATCAGCCAATCGATAATGTAGTATTGCGCAAAACTATTGTATTTCAGATAGATTTCGCCCACTATGCCCACTGTTTTGGGATTAGGATAGGCAATCGGTACCTGATTGAACTCGGCAATCGCATCTTCCAACAGTTTGAACAACTTGTTGGATTCTTTTTTCTCTAATAGCTCAATGGCTAGCTTTATGTATTTGTCTTTGAGTGCTTTAGATTGCGTTCCATCCTCCTCTTTGGAGACGGTTGCATAGTAAATTTCCGATAATGCATCGGCAAAGAGGAGCGTAATAAAGGTGGGTTTGAGGATTTTTAACCAGGGTACATCAAAGCCGGGCTGTTCGTTGAAGGTTCCATCCGGCATTCCCAATCCGATGAGCGGAACATCATGAAAACCGATCTGATCCATCGCTCTTTTGATCAGTGAGAGGTAGTTGGTTGCCCTGCACTGTCCACCCGTTTGTGTGATCCCGATCGCAATTTTATCCCGATCATACTTCCCGCTTTGGAGTGCTTTGATGATATCTCCTACAACAAGGGTAGCAGGATAACACACTTCATTGTGTGCATATTTTAGTCCGGTTTGGATAGACTCTTGATCTGAAGGAGGAAGATTCTCAAAACGATATCCTACCTGTTTTGCAATAGTGGGTGCAAAGCTGGAGTAAAACTCTGAAAACCAAGGAAATAAAATGGTTCTTTTCCGATCCTCTTTTTCGAAAAGTGCACGTTGCTCTGTTGGTTTTACTTTCTTTTGAACGGTTGTTTGTTGCTGTTTCCGTTTTAATGTAATCGATTCCACAAAAGAGCGGAGGCGAAGTTTAATAGAGCCGGGAGTTGCAATCTCATCGATACGGATCCAGGCGTAGGAGATTCTTCGTGACGCCGCAAACAGCTTCAATTCGTTCATAATGATGGTGTCCAGACCGCAACCAAAGGAGTTGAGTTGCACAAAACCAACCTCAAAAGGTTGTTTTGATACCCATTCCATCGCCTGCAAAATACGGTTCGGGTATTCCCACTGCGATATGGTGTAGTAGCGTGAAAAATCTACTCCAGGACTCTCCTTGGTAATCTGTTCGTTGATTACATACACCCCTAAATCTGTCAAAATGTGTGATACTTTTTGATGTATCAACGGGTCAATATGGTAAGGGTGACCTGCGACCATAATGATCGGTTTTCCCGCTTTGTTTGCCCTTTCAACAATCTTTTTATTGGCTTTAGCCACGTTATGATTGTACCGTTTCTGCTCTTCTATAGCCCGTTGGAATGCCTTTTGAGTCTCTGATTTGGAGATGCCCAATTGCTTAAGATATCTGCGACACGCTTTATAGAGCAGCTTTTCAGAATCCATATTGAAAGGGATATTGTCGATGGAGGGAGTATTGTCATTCCCCCCTTTTTTTATAGATCCTTGCAGAACCTCAGGATAACCACTCACAATAGGACAATTGAAACTGTTGGTACTCTCATCGAACTGCTTGTTTTCGTAGATCACCATCGGGATAAAGATGCGGTCCACGCCCTTTTCAACCAGATTCACCAGATGCCCGTGGGACAATTTAGCCGGGAAGCAGATATTATCCGCCATAATCGCACCGGTTCCCTTTTTGTACAACTCCTGCGTACTCTCGTCAGAAGTGACAACCTCCAGACCCGCCACAGTAAACAGTGTATGCCAGAAAGGATAATTTTCATACATATTGAGGATGAGCGGCAATCCAATTTTGATTTTTTTAGCATCTTTGGAACTCTTTTTCGGCTTTATCCGATCCATCAGATACTGATATTGGATGTCGAAAATGTTCTCACCTTTACTCTTCGCTGCGGGGTTGTTGGTAAAAATTTTCTCGCATTTATTCCCGGTATAGCACTGATTTCCATTTTCAAAATGATACTGCGTAATCACACATTGGTTAGTGCAACCGTGACAAGTAAACAGCTTGATTTTGGGTTTCGGCTGAGTGATGGTAGTTTCCAGGTCAAAGCCGGATTGGTACTCCGGATGATCTTGAAAGTACTGAAAAGCGTGCAATGCAGCACCATAGGCGCCCATCAATTCAGGCATGTTCGAAGATGTAATCTCTTGATCTGTAAGAAGTTCTAAGCTTCTGGAAACAGCATCGTTCTTAAATGTTCCTCCCTGCACAACAATATGATCTCCCAACTCTTCCACTGATTGCAAGTGCAGTACTTTATAGAGACAGTTTTTGATCACAGAGTATGCCAATCCTGCTGATAAATCCCCCACTGTTGCCCCTTCACGCAGTGCTTGTTTCACTTTGGAGTTCATAAAAACGGTACAGCGAGAGCCTAAATCGTAGGGGCGTTGCGATTGTGTACCCAACAGCGCAAACTCTTCAACCGGATAGCCTAAAGTTTGTGTAAATCCTTCAATAAAAGTCCCACAACCGGAGGAGCAGGCTTCATTCACGGCAATATTGATGATTTTTCCGTCCTGCACCGTCATCGCCTTCATATCCTGTCCGCCAATATCCAGCACAAAAGTAACCTCCGGATCCAGATATTGAGCAGCTTTCAAGTGCGCCACTGTTTCTACCAAACCCAGGTCGATACCAAGTCCTTTTTGGATCCATTCTTCTCCATAACCGGTCACCGCGCTGCAATTGATTTTTAGCGTTCGGTTGCTCTTATCTAGTTGATTTTTAAGTTTTTCCAACTCTACAAGTATCGTTTTCAGTGGATCGCCATTATTGGGTTTATAAGAATGAAAAACAATCTCCGAATTTTCATTGAGCAGCACTATTTTACTGGTTGTAGAGCCTGAATCGATCCCTAAAAAGAGCTGTTCAGAATTTTCATATTCCCCCTTTTTGAGTTCAAATTTTTTTCGTTGCTCTTTCCAATTCTGATACTCTTCATTACTATTAAAGAGTGGTTTTATTTGAGAATTAAAATTAGGGGGGGGCGAAATCATCGCTACTCGCTCAATCAACGCTGTGATAGGGATAGCTTCCGCTCCCGGATCAATCATGTATGCGGTGCCATGGGCAGTAAAGGTATCCCCACGTTCCGGAATAATCAGATCTTTGATAGAGCAATCCAAAGCTTTGGCAAAACTGTGTCTGAGGAAGGGAATAAAGGTAAAAGGACCGCCGGTCAGCAATATTGGTGTCTCAATCTGAGCTCCACGCCCCAGACTGTTCAGGGTTTGTTGAGCGATGGCTTCAAAGATGGAAGCCGATATATCGGGTTTGCTAATATTTCTGCTGATCAGGTTTTGCAAGTCGGTTTTGGCAAAAACGCCACAGCGAGAAGCGATAGGGGAGAGCTGCTGATGTTCAAACGCCCATTGGTTGAGTTGTTCGATGGAAGCATTCATCAGGGTCGCCATTTGATCGATATATGCGCCGGTTCCTCCGGCACAGTTTCCATTCATGCGGATATCCAGCCTCTTTTGCTCATCAATCAGCACTAATTTGGCATCTTCTCCTCCAATGTCAAAAATAGAACGCAGATTGGGATACAGTTTTTCTCCCCAACGGGAAGCCGCAATCACTTCCTGAGTAAACTGCATTTCGGTAGCTTCAGCGATACCCATTCCGGCAGAACCGGTGAATGCGACATGGAAAAGGGTGTCAGGGAAATGTTGATTGATTTCCATTAACAGATCAACTAGAGTGTCTGTTACTTTAGTGTTATGACGTTCGTAGCCTGACAACAGCGCCTTGAAGGTGCTGTCGGTTACTACATATTTAATTGTTGTTGATCCAATGTCGATTCCTAACCTGGCAATCTCTCTCACTTATACCCCTTTTCCTATTTTCAAATGTTTTATTTTAAATGAACCTGCAAAATTAACTAAAAAAAATCAATGTTCAAAAAAATAAATAAAAAAAGAATCCAAATTGATGAAAATAATTTGGATTCTGTATGGTTGTATAATTGTCTGTTAAATCAGACTATTTTTTGACTTAGTTTGATTGTCTTTCTCTTTCTCTTTCTCTTTTTTGAGTTCCGTCACATTTTTTGCCATCTTTGTGTTCACCTTGACATTTGTGTCCTTCTTTATTTTTCCCTTCACACTTATGTCCATCCTTGTTTTGACCTTTGCATTTGTGAGCATTTTTTTGTCCTTCTTTACAACATTTTTGTCCATCTTTGTGTTCACCTTTGCATTTTTGTCCATCTTTGTGTTCACCTTTGCATTTGTGACCTTCTTTTTGTCCTTCTGTACAACATTTGTGTCCATCTTTGTTATGTCCTTCACATTTTTTTCCATCTTTGTGTTTCCCTTGACATTGATGATCAACTTTGACATTTTTTGTAGTTTCTTTAACTACCTCTTTTTTAACTTCTTTTTTAACAGGAGCTTGTGCTGCTACATATTGAGTTTGAAGTCCAAAGGTAAAGAGGCTTACCATTAATAATAACATTAGTTTTTTCATAATTTTGAATTTTTGTTTATTGAATTGATATTATTTTCATATTATCATATATCGGCTTTGACACCTTAAAAGCAGAAAAGTTAAATCAAAATGAAAAAAAGTTTTTTCTTGATGCAATTTCCTCTTTAGAAAGCTACTCCGATGCTGACAGAAAGGGCGTCTAAATTGACTGTATTAGATCCAATACCATAATCATACTCTGTTTCAATGAAATGTAGATTTTGCAATTCAAATCCTACTGTAAAGTAAAGTTCCAGATCCTCTTTTATAGTATATAAGAAACCCAATTCAGGATTTAAGCAGAGACCCATAGGGAGCAGTCCTTTATTTGAAACGGTGCTGACACCCATTCCCATTGAAAAGTATGGAGCTCAGCTGGCTTCAAGCATTCGCGCTCTGAAGTGGATAAATACAGGAAACAGAAAAAGGTCGGCATCATAATAATAACGCATACCAACTCCCGCACCGGCAGCAGTATAAGAGTTAAAATAATAGCTTTGTACAAGATTGAATTTAACTCGGCTGATATTTTTGCCAAATACTTGGTATTGATATCCGGCCTCAACCAAGATTTGGTATCTACGTTTCCAGTTTGTTTTTTCAGACTGGTTGAAAGTCGTTATCGATGAACCTTGATTCTCATTATTTGGCTCTTGGTTCATTGTTTGACTATAGGAGAGTAGTACAATAGAAACGAAAAGTGTGAGTAAAAAATATTTTTTTATTGATCCGGATAAGTTGTAAATCTTTGCCATAATGGGATGGAATTTATTGACAATAATTGAAACTTTAAAGATAGTATCTTTTTTTGAAATAGCCAAAAATGAGTTCATTTTAAGTGTGATTTTATTCTAATTCATTGTTTTTTACAAAAATAAAGGGCGAATTTTTCAATCCACCCTAATATTTTGAAGTCAGTTTATTTTGAATGGTCGATTGTTCCTTAGAAGGTAACCCCAAAGGTAGTCGAGAATGCACCTAAGTTATAAATGGTTGAGTGCGTTAATAAAACATTATCATAAAGTTCGTGATAAACTTTATTTTGCATCTCATATCCCAACGTAAGATGTATGTTTACTTTATCATTTATTCTGTAAGATACGCCCAATTCAGGATTTAAATAGAGTCCTGTAGGCCCCCCTTTAGTCGCCACGGAATACCCTGCGCCTATTGAAAAATAGGGAGAAAAAGGTTTATCCAGTAGTCTAACCCTCATATCGTAAAAAAAAGGGAATACTAAAAGATCCACATCGTAGTAATATCGCGTTCCTAGTCCAACTCCGGCAGATACATAAGGATTGAATTGATAATTCCCTACAACATTGAATTTAATACGATTGACGTCTGCAAAAAAGGACTCCAGTTGGTATTGGTATCCCACATCGAATATGAGTTTAAAGCCATGTTTTAAGCTCATATTTTCAGTTAGACTAGGTGTAGCTACTGATGAACCTTGAGTTTCATCATAGGATTTTTGGTTTACAGTTTGACCATACGAGATCGTCATAACTGAGGCTAAAAGTGTGAGCAGAAAGCATCTTTTCACTAATCCGGGTAAATTGTAAATCTTTTTCATAGTAGTTGGAATTGGTTAATAATAATTGAATGTTCAAATATAATCTCTTTTTTTGAAATAAACAATAGAAATCTCAATTTTAACAAATTTTTTATTTAAATTGATTTTCAATAGGTTATGCGGTATTTCTTGAGTTTGATGTAATTTAATTTGTTAAAAAGTTACTTTTTTATGTGAAAATATGCATAAAATTTTAGTAAATTGTCATTATTCTGATGCTAAATTTACTCAATAAAATGTATTTTTTCAAAAAAAAATATTTAAAATTAGAGTGAGAAATCTAAAAGTCAGATCACATAGATTTGTTTTTATGTGGAAGTATAAAAAAATAGAGTAATTTTGCAAACTAAACTTAGAATTTGCAGTTAAATGAAAAAACTAAATCTCAATCAACGATCAGGTATAACCTATCTTTATTTTGCGGTGGGTTGTTTGATTTTTGCTTATGTTTTAGTAAGGGCTATTCTTCTGGATATTACTTTTGATGAGTCCTGGACATTGAGAGATTTTGTACCCCGAACCATCTTAAATATATTTCGATACCAACCCTGTGATGCCAATCATCACCTATTGAATACACTTTTGATCAAACTCTTCTACGCTTTTTTACCCCATACTGCATTTGTTGCCCGGATTCCCAATGTTTTGGCTTCCATTTTGTATATTTTCTTTGCGTATAAAATTTGTCGAAAATTTTGCTCGGAACCGATTGCATTTTTTAGTTTTATTATTCTTTTGGTTAATCCCTTTTTGTTAGACTTTTTCAGTCAAGCCAGAGGTTATGGTCTCTCACTGGGTTTCCAAATGGGATCACTCTACTATTTATTGTCGTATGTGAGAGATGCTGATCCAAAGGACCTGATCAAGATGTTCTCTTTTTCATTCTTTAGCGTACTCTCGATTTTTGTTATGATCAATTTCTTTATAGCAGAAATCTGTGTTGTTTTCTTGTTGTCCATATTGAAACCGACACAATATAAACTGAAGACAAATATCATAGTGGCTTCTGTTTTCTCTATTCTTTTAGCTTTGTTTATTTATACTCCTGTTACCAAACTAATAGCGTCCAACTCACTCTATTATGGAGGAAATACCGGCTTTTATCATGACTCTTTAGTCTCTTTAATGCAATTATCACTATATCAACAGTCTGTTAGTAGTAGTGTGGTCTATACGGTTTTAAATCTTTTTTTAATCGTAGTGGGTGTTGTTGTAGTTCTCTCTTTTTTGCATAAACAAAAATGGATATCTCCTAAAAATGCGGCTGTATTGATTTTGCTGTTATGTATTCTGGCGGTGATTATGCAGTTTTATCTGCTGGGAACTTTGTACCTTTTAGACCGTGCTGCGCTCTATTTTTATCCGCTATTCATAATCGCTTTTGCACTTTCATTAAACGAATTAAGGTTTGTTTATGTAAAAAATATATTAGTTGTATTGGTCTGCCTGGCTTTTTGTTTTAACTTTTTTAAAAATGCCAATTTTTATAAAACTGCATTGTTCTATTTTGAAGCACATACCAGAGATCTTCTGGAATTAATTAACCTGGATGGACAAGATCAGCAAAGAGTGATGAAAATTGATTATTCCTGGCCTTTTGAGTCCAGCGTTCAATATTATGTAGCTGAAAAGAAACACTATCCATATGTTGAGTCAATTCAAAACCGACACCATCGTTCGGAGGCGAATCTTGATTTTGACTATTATATTTACCTGAGTGAGTCCTTGGAACGTGCTAATTATTGGGCTCAATATGAGAAGATTCTGGAATATCGGGACTCACTAATCTTGTTCAAAAGTTATTCCCATGAAGGGGTTTTGATTTTCAATTAGAAAGAGTGAATTATTTTTTCTATTTTTGTCGATTGTAAAAAAAGGTAGTTATGGGTGTTAGAAAAATCTCTTTGGGGTTCTTATTCTGGTCTCTTTTTTCACTGAATCTATTTGGACAATCGGTAGTTACCCTGGATGATTGTATCAACTGGGCCGTTTCTATTTCATCGGAGAATTTGCAAAAAAATCTGAATGAAGAGTTGTTAGAGGTTAAACTGCATGATGCTTCCTCCCATATTTTTCCTCATTTGGAACTGTTGGGTTCTCTCAATTATTATTCCCATGTTCCTCAGTTGCCCTACCAGTTAGGATATGCTCCTCTTTCTAAAGATCAATATGCTGTATCCATGGAGTTTTCGCAAATGCTCTATGATGGTCACCAATTTTACTACAATCGTCAGTATGAAAAGATGATGAACCGCAATGAGTTGCACAAGTTGGACCTTTCCCTGAACCGAATCAAAGATCAGGTGATTGATGTTTATCTCAACTTGTTGATTATCAATAAGAAGATAGAGCTTCTTGCCATTGCTGATGCCTCTATCAATGAACAATATGAGAATGCCAAAGTGTTATTGAAAGAGGGAGTGATTTACGGTAACATGGTTTCACAATTGGAGTTGGAAATCCTGAAATTGCAACAACAAACAGAGGAGTTGTACGCCATCCAAAACTCTTTAATCCATTCTTTAAGTCTTTTGACTGGTCATACATTGACTGAATCAACCTTTCTGACTCCTGAATTTCCTGTTTTACAACAAGATCTTCCTTCTCAACGCCTGGAGTTGGCTATTTTTGAGACCACATTGACAGGGTTGGATTATCAAAAGAAACTTTCAATTTCCAAAAGTTTGCCCAACTTGACTTTGTATGCATTGGGCGGGTATGGTCGTCCTACTTATGATCTGTTTGATAATCAATTCAAATGGTTTTACCATGTCGGATTACAATTGCGTGTACCGATCATTTCCTGGGCAAAAACAGCCGGTATCGGAGATATTATCACTTTACAGAAAAAGATTGTAGAGCAACAACGCAGTGATTTTGAAAAATACAATCAGATGGCGATTCAAGAGAAGTGGGATGAAATTGCCAAGATCGAGAAACAACTCCTTTTGGATGAAGCGATTGTCGCCAAACAAGCAGCGATTACCGAAAGTTTTAAGCAGCAATTGAAACATGGCGCGATTACCCCTTTCGATTATATCAAGCAGCAAAATGAAGAGTTACAGTCTCAAATAAATCGCGAAGTACACAAAATGCAACTTCTGAAAGCGGGCTATGAGTTGATGGCGCTGAAGGGGAGGTTGTAAAAAATAAATTTTGTAGATCCAAATTTTTCGACTATCTTTGTAGCCTAATACTACTAACATGGCTGCCCGATCTCGATTTGCTTCCCTTTTGGGGTTCTATTGCTTTTTTATTTCCTTACTTGTAGCAACCCCGCTTCATTCAACTTCACTACCTACATCCGGAGAGTCGCTTCCTTATTGCTACTCTGAGTTAACCCATTTTCCGGCACTTTTTCCACTCTATCCTCACGTCCGACTGCAATGTGGAGTGGAGAACCGCTTTCTGATACCGGAACTTTCCACACAGCGATTGCTTTTCCATCTCCCCGTATCGAAAAACCATTTTATTTTTCAGCTGGAGCATTTTGGATATTCCCATTTTGGATCGATAGAGAGCAGTTTGGGGTATGCTCGTCAGTTTGGACGCAGTTTTTCTACCTCAATGCAGTTTCATCACCTGTACTATTATGTTTCGGGATATGAAAATAAGCAGGGGGTTACCTTTTCGCTTTCGTTTTGGCTGAAATTGAACTCCAAAATGGGAATGGGAGTTTCTTTGTACAATCCGCCGAGGATTCCCTTTCTGGACTTGCAGCGCGAACCAATACCGGTATCTTTCCAATGGATGATGACCTATCAGGTAGCCCAGCGTGTACTCTTGTCGGCAAAAGTGGTGAAAAAGATTCCGGGGGAGATCGACCTTCAACTCTCCGGCTGGGTTACTGCCAAACAGTTTCATTTTATGCAACAGATTTCTTTTCAGCAGCTTACATTGGGATTTGGGTTGGAGTCTCGTCGTTTTCTTTTCCTCTTTCACTTCCAATATCATTACCGTTTGGGACTCTCTCCCTCTTCGCTGATTACTTACTCAACACTCTAACATGATGACTCTTTTTCCGATACCGCTCAAGCACTTTCTACTCTGTACACTGGCACTCTCCATGGCGCAAGCTCTTTATTCCCAGCAAGATAGTGTCCGTAACGACACTGAATGGTCTCCCCCCTTTTTTATTGATTTAGAAATAGAAAAAATAGATAGTGAGGAAAATCTGGATTTGATGGAGGAACTGGTCATACAGGAAGAGGGCTCGAAGTGGAATATCAATCAGCTGAGTCAAGATGTGGCTTTGAATATCTTACAAATGTCTGATTATCAATATTATCATCTATTGAGATATATCGATCAGTTTGGTCCTTTGGTGACCATTTATGAGTTGGCAGCGGTTGAAGGTTTTTCTCAAAAAGAGGTGATGCGTTGGGCTCCTTATTTGGTGGTTGATCCTCCGAAACCGGAGGGTTCGTCATGGAAAGGTTTCTATAAACACTCTAAAAATCAACTGATTATACGTTCCGGAAGGATTTTGGAGGCACAACAAAAAGAGGATCAGGGTTCGCCGGATAAACTCGCTTTCAAATATAGTTTTGAGACTCTGAATCGTTTTTCGTGGGCATTTTCTGGTGAGAAAGATCCGGGAGAAAAACTATTTAGGGGGGAGCAAAAGCAGGGGTTTGATTTCTATTCAGGGCATCTGCAAGTTAAGAATTGGGGATTGTTAAAAAAGTTGATTTTGGGAGATTATCGCCTGGAGATGGGGCAGGGGCTTGTGCTGGGGAGTAGCTATTTGCAAGGAAGTGGAATGGGAGTGCGAAAAAAGGGTTCAACACTACGAGCCACGGCAGCTATGAATGAAGTGCCTCTGATTCGGGGAACTGCACTGGAACTGGGAAACTACCGTTGTTGGGGAACTCTTTTCGGCGGAGAACGGCACAACGCAGAGGGATTTATGGGCTATTTAGCCGGTGCGGAACTCTACTGGCAAACACGTTTGCTGAGAGTAGGGGCGCGCTGGATTCACGCCTGGTATCAACCCCCGATCACGACCGCAGGAAGATGGTATCAACACTTTTATTTTCAGGGAAAAGAGATGGGGAATGGGAGTATTGATTATCGTTTGTTACTAGGAAAATCAATCCTTTTTGGAGAGTTGGCAATCTCACAAGGAGGCGGGATGGGAATGCTTCATGGAGCGACCATCCCATTGCATCCTATGTATAAGTTTCTGATTATGGTGCGCCATTATGGTTTAGATTTCCACTCAATAGCCGGCAATGGATTCTCTAAAAATTCAGTGTTGCAAAATGAGCAGGGAATCTATTGGGCATCTCAAATTGTGGTGGGTAGAAACATGGAGTGGGAACTTTTTGCAGATCTGTTCAGGATCAATTGGTTAAAGTATCAATTGGATAAACCGGAACCGCAACTCCATTTGGGAGTGTTAGTGAAATGGCAATTGGCGAGATATCACTGGTTGACCATACAATATCGCTACAAAACGAAATCGCGTAATCGGAAAACAGAGTACTACAATGAGATCAACTCCCAATGCACCCACCGATTGCGAGTGATTGCTCAACTAGAACCCTACTCTTTTCTCTCTTTAAAGACGGAATGTGCTTTTTCATGGTTAGGGGACCAGATACCTCAGGAGTCGTCAAATCCTGTAACACGGGGTGTGTTGGTTTATCAGGATTTGAAATTCAAGTGGGAGGCACTCAAAATGGATTGGATTGGAAGGGTGGCATACTTCGATACGGACAGCTATGAGGATCGGCTTTATGCGTACGAAAATGATCTTTCTTACTATTTTACGATCCAGAGCTACTATTACAAAGGATTTAGATGCTATTTAATTTGGAAATATCAGTGGAAAGTTTTTCGGTTTCAGTTCCGTATTTCCCGCACTATTTTTGATCATAAAGAGGTGATTACCATTGGATTAGATCAGGTTAAGGGGAATCATAAAACGGAAGTAAAAGGACAAATAATCATAAAATTTTGATTTTTTGAGAAATTTTCAATAAAAAGATGTAATTTTGCCACTTCTAAGAAAGGGGTGCCTGAAAGGCTGAGATCAGACCCAATGAACCTGATGCAGGTAATGCTGCCGTAGGGAGGTTTTCTGACTTCAAATTTATTTTACCCTCTTTCGGTTTTAAGTTTAATAATTTAAAATTGTAAGAGTTATGCATTACAAAAAAACAAAATTCACAAAACAGTTCATTTTTTTGAGTTTTTTCATCAGTGCTATGATGGCAACTGATTTGAATGCTCAATCTTTTCCACAACCCGGTGATACCATCCAAAGAAAGCTTAAAGAGGTGGAGGTTCAGGGTTCTCTGGGAGAAGCAGTTGAAAACATCTTCTCTTCCACCACTATTTCCGGTCAAACAGCGCGGGAGAGTACCCCCAATGGTTCGATTAACCCTATATTTGATCAGATTCCTTCCATGATTACTACCTCTGATGCAGGAACCGGAATCGGTTATACTTACATGAGAATCAGGGGAGTAGATCAAACCCGGATCAACGTAACAATGAATGGTGTCGCCATCAATGATGCGGAGTCACAAGGTACCTGGCTGGTGAATCTGCCCGACTTTGGGACTCACGTTACAGAGTTGAATGTACAACGGGGTGTAGGAAACTCCTCCAACGGATCGGCTGCTTTTGGAGCGTCGATGAACTTTAAAACCCGGACTCCCGAAACAACTCCTTTTCTCGAGATCTACTCCGGTGCCGGTTCATTCAGTACATTCCGGAATACAATTACCGGAGCTACAGGATATTACAAAGATCGCCTGGCAACTACTTTTTCCTACTCTAACATCTACAGCAAAGGGTATATTCAAAATGCAACCGCCAAGCTGAACTCTTTTTATCTTTCTTCAGAGTTGAAGCTGAATGATCCTCAAAAACAAAGCAAGCGAGATCATACATTGCTCTTTAATCTGCTGACCGGATCAGAAAAAACAGGGTTGGCATGGAATGGAGTTCCTTCTGATATGCTGGAAACTGACAGAACTTTCAATAGTTGCGGACTCTACACTGAGAATGGCGAAGAGAAACGTTATGATAATGAAACCGATAACTACAAACAAACGCATGCGCAGCTTTTCTATCGGATGTTGAATAAACAAACCGGCTATTATTTGAATATCGGGACCCATTTAACCCGCGGACTGGGTTATTATGAGCAATTTAAAGTGGAGAGAAAATTCGCTGATTACGGCTTAACTCCTCCGATTATAGATGGGAATACAATGAAAAGATCCGATTTTATTACTCAGAAATGGTTGGATAACTACTTTTATGGTCTGACGTTCAATACCGGGCAAGCCTATATGATTCAAGGTAATCCTCTGAGAATCAATCTTAATGGAGCGCTCAATTATTATGATGGAGACCATTACGGAAAGATTGTATGGGCGAGATATTCACAAAATATTCCGGAATTGTATGAATGGTATCGGGGACATGGTGGTAAATTACAGGCTCATATAGCTGCTAATGGAGCGTATCAGATAAAAGGGTTTACCTTTTTTGCCGAGATGCAGTATCGTATGCTCGACTACAAAATTAATGGTATTGATGATGATTTGATCGATGTTGGTCAGGAGTATCTGTGGCATTTTTTCAATCCTAAAGCCTCTTTGAGCTACCATTGGGGAGATCTTAGAAAAAGTAGTTCGGAACACACCATCTATTTTTCCTTCGCTATGGCTAACAAGGAACCTACCCGTTCAGACTTGATTGATGCACCGCAAGATAAAAAACCGCGTCCGGAAACACTGTACGACTTTGAGTTGGGCTATTTGCTTCAGACAGCCAAGGTGCGCTTCAACTTGAATGGATACGGAATGTACTATGACGATCAGCTGGTATTAACCGGTCAAATCAACGATGTGGGAGCTGCGATGATGAGCAATGTGGATCAAAGTTACCGCATGGGTGTTGAGTTGAATCTGGCGTACAGTCCGGTTGATTTCTTCCAATGGAAGTGGAACCTGACATGGAGTCAGAACAGAATTCTGAATTATGTTCATTATACTGAGACTTATGATGAAAACTGGGAGTTTATCGGTGTTACAGCACAAGAATACACTCATACGCCCATCTCTTTTTCTCCGGCACTGGTGCTAAATCATGAATTGTTGTTTACACCTTTTAAGAATTTTAATCTGGGGATTGTTACCAAGTTTGTTAGTAAGCAATATATTGACAATAGGGGGGATGAGAATCATATCTTAAAACCTTATACAGTCACAAATTTGAACTTGAGTTACCTCATTCCCAAGATCAAAAAAGTCAATCTTTCGCTTTATTTTAGTGTAAATAACGTTTTCAACACGATGTATGAAAGCAATGCCTGGTTATGGAGAGCCAATGTTGGCAATGAAACCTATTACGAAGATGGTTATTTTCCACAGGCAGGAATGAATGTGTTTGGAGGAGTGAGAATCAGGTTTTAGCACTAATAGGTCAAGAATACCGTATAATAATTACGAATTACGGTTTTATTGAAAATAAATTTGGATTTTAGATAAAGATCGAGTATATTTGCAGAACTATAATTGTACTCTTACATCACTCGTAACTTATCTAAATCAACATGGACAATCGTTTCACGGACATCATTCATCTGATCAAACAATCTCGAGAAAACGCCGTAAGAACAGTAAATAGTGAGCTTATCAATCTTTACTGGAATATTGGAGAATATATCAGCAAAAAAATCGAACAATCGGAATGGGGTAACTCTGTTGTAACAGAATTAGCGAAATTTATTCAGACTAACGAACCAGAAATTAAAGGCTTCTCAGACAAAAACATCTGGAGAATGAAACAATTTTATGAAACATACAAAGAGTTCCCAAAACTCGCACCAGTGGTGAGAGAAATTAGTTGGACAAATAATATGTTGATATTTTCAAGATGCAAATCAATTGAAGAAAAGGAATTTTATCTAAAACTTGTTAAACAAGAAAATTATAGTAAAAGGGAACTTGACCGGCAAATTTCCGCAAGTCTTTTCGAACGAACAATGATTGGCAACTCTAACCTATCACCATTGGCAAAAGAGAATAACAATGATTTTACAAACACTTTCAAAGATAGTTATATTTTTGAATTTCTAAACCTTCCTGAATCACATAATGAAAGGGATTTACAACGTGAACTTGTAAGGCAGATGAAAAACTTTATCCTTGAACTTGGTAAAGATTTCTTGTTTATAGGAGAGGAATATAAATTGCAAGTTGGTAATAGTGATTTTTTCATAGATCTACTTCTGTACCACCGTGGACTACAATGCCTTGTGGCATTCGAACTCAAAGCTGATAAATTTAAACCTGATCATTTAGGACAACTTAATTTTTATCTGGAAGCATTGGATAGAGATGTAAAAAAGAGTAATGAAAATCCCAGTATTGGAGTTTTACTCTGTAAAGATAAAGACAGCGAAGTAGTTGAGTATGCCCTAAGTAGAAGCCTCTCTTCAACGATGATAGCCGAATATAAAACACAACTACCTGACAAGAAGCTTTTACAACAAAAATTGCGGGTAATATTTAAAAATGAGGTGAGAAAATAATAACTTTATGAATATTTTAATTAAAATTAATTAAATTTTAATTAAAAATTACAGTACTAACCTCTTTTTCCTATAAACCCTGTTCCTAATTGTCAGGATAATTTGAAACAACACTAACACCGCGCTGACAGCAAGAGCAAAACGCGCTAAATAGTCGCCATGTTTTACATAAAAGGTGATTTCATCGTTGGGATAGACTGTTTCACGAATTGCAGTACGAGTACCGTAAGTGGTTTCCTGTGAGCTGTTTCCCATAGGATCGATAAAAGCGGAGATTCCTGTATTGGCGGAACGAAGCACATATTTCCTACTCTCGATTGCACGAAGTTTGGAGAGCTCAAAATGTTGTCTGTGTCCGGGGGAAGTACTCCACCAGGCATCGTTGGTGATCACACTCATGATTTGTGCGCCATTGAGAACAAACTTTCCAAACAGTTCTCCATAAGCCGATTCGTAGCAGATGGGAGCCCCAATTTGAATTAAAGGATCAGTTCCTGCCAATGGAAATGCACGTTGTACTGAATCAACTCCCAACGATCCGGTGCTGCCACCCAAGTCGATGACAAAGTACTCTAAAAATCCGAATAATTTAGGGTACGGCATCTTTTCTACACCCGGCACTAACCTGGATTTGTGGTAAGTTCCTGCCGTCCCCCCTCGATTATAACACATAGAAGTATTGAAAAGATCATAATAGTAATGATCCTCAAGATGTCGCGCTGTAGGAGTTGCTGCATGATCATAGAAATCGGCGGTAGAGAGTCCGGCTATCATATTTAGCTTGGGATATTGCACAATCAGGGAATCCAAAAGCTGAAATGCATAGTAATCATAGCCGTTTTTAGGGAAGTTATTGTCGACGAGATAAGCAAGCGGCAAATTGTTCGGAATCGCAGATTCAGAGCAGATTAACAGTTGCGTATTGGGAGTTAATTGTGAAGAAGCTACTTGAATCAAAAGTTGAACATGTTCCAGATTATTCATCCTGTATTGCTCATGCCAAGGATCTGTATTCTGCTGTACAATAACGGCTTCGATACCCTGTTCTTTTGGAATTTGATATTTTTTTTGTATGACTTTAGAAAAAAAGGGGGGAAGGAAAAGCATCATTGCAGCGGTAATACCCAGCACAATAGCACACCTTTTCGCCGGCTGACTTTCAGTGCGCTCTTTGCGACTTTTAAAGTAACTAATTGAAGTTTTCCCTAATTCATAAAGCAGGATGTTAGCCCCAAAAATCCAGATGGTACCTCCGAAAGTTCCGGTGTACTCGTACCATTGAATCCATCCGGGTTGAGGAGCAAATACATTGCCTAAGTTAAGCCAGGGCCAGGCGAGTTGCCAATTTAAATGCAGATACTCAAAACAGCACCAGAATAGAATCAGTGCGATGTAGTCAATCCAGGAGGTTTTTTTAATCTTTCTAAATTGATGCCAAAATGAAAACAGGAAGCTCATTAATAGTGCATTGAGCGCAATGGCAGCAATGGAACCCTCATGAGTAGAGTGCCAGATCCACCAGGTAGTAATGCTGTTCCACGTCAAAAAAGCCGGATAGGAGTATATAAAAGCATTCCAGAAATAAAATTTATCCTTTATCTTGATTAACTTATCGCTAAGAACTAAAAGAGGAATCCAGGCGATAAAAATAAGCAGGGCATGCCCGTATGGATACCAGGAAAAAGCTAACAACAGACCTGCCAGGAGTGAGTAAAGCAGGAGCTGTAATCTGGGATGTAATGTGGCTGTTTTCATTATAAATCGTTTAATAACTCAATATCAAAGTAGAGTGCATCAGGATCATCTTGACAGTAGTCAGGAAGAGGATGATGGATAAAATAGACCGGAATCATGCCGGCATTCTTAACCTGTTCTAAACTCTCTTGAGATGGGGCATGAGAATAACAATCACGATCAAGATAAAAAGAGGCTTCTATACAAGTGACATTATAATATTGACTTTCATCTCCTCTGACATTAAATAGAATCGCATTTTTAGGGAGTTGATCTTTGATTTCCAATAGTCTGGACTTGTTTTCAATCAGATCTTGCCTCCATCCAATGCGTGCGCTATGCATATGTCGGATTCTGGTAAAGTTAAACATATACCAAGAGATTAAAAATAGTGAGAGTATCTGAATTCCCATTCTGAGCCTCGGTTTGGTGATCCATTTCCCAATCTTTTCTATAATCCAGTCGATAATAACGCCCAGACTCATAAACCAAATAATACCCACAATGAAGGGATAAGCAGGCATCTTAGTGGTAGCAATGGAGAAAAATAGGTACACAAAAATGAGAGTGCTATATAAAGTGATTTTGATATTTCGCTTTTTAATCAAAAATCCCATCCGAACAAGACCACCCACCAAAATGATACTATTGAAAATGAGTGTTACAATTCTTAAACCAATGAAGCCGTCGGCATACTTTAATTTGTGTCCGAGATATAAGTAAGGAATTCTTGAGAAATGAAAGAAGAAATCAGTTCGTTGAAATTCAAGTTGTTCATAGAGATGTCTGTTACTATATTCAAACTCGTGAAGTGCAATCTCCGGATAGGCAGAAAAGATAAAGATTTGCCAGGGTAAAAAGACCAAAACGGTAATTACCAATGCAGAGAGAAATTGGCTTAATTTCCATCTTCTTAGTCTCCATCCATAGGTACTCAACAGATAGACTCCCCAAGTAAAGTAAACCAGCAATCCGGCAAGCCATTTGGTCATAATCGCACAACCGGCAAAGAGTCCTATTAAAATAACCCATTTGTTTTTTCTATCAGAATAGATATATTCTACAAAACTCCATAATGATGCGGTTACATAGAAAAAGAAAGCCACATCGTTATGATCGATGCCACTACCGCCACTAACTAAAGTAATTAGAAACCATGAAAATGTAATAGCAAGAGCTGTGTAATATCCGATTTTACTGTTTATAATTCGTTTACCTATCTGGTAACCAAGCGGAACAGAGAGTGTTGCCATCAATACACTGGGTAAACGAAGAGCAAACTCATTCACCCCGAATAGCTTCATGGAGAGTGCCATTTGCCATAAAAAGAGGGGTTGCTTGTGTAGCCAGACGTGTGCGCTGGTCCAGTTTAAATAGTTGTGTTCAATAATTAATGGATATTTGTATAGTTTAGGTTCCAGAGGATCAGAGATGCAGTTTTTTGCGACTACAGCATGAAAGCGCTCATCCCAAAGATTTAGAAAGGGATCCAGAAGGGCAGCAAAAGTGTAGATGGAAAAAGCGGACAGAGTGAGGAAGAATAGTGCCCATCCTTTCTTCTCATGTAGATGAAACCAAAATGAAAAAAAGAGGAAAACCCCACCTGTAGCTAACCATGCATACTGGTGAGGTGCAAATCCTGAGATATTGAAAAAATCAAACATTTTTTATTTTAGCCCATGTTTTTTATTATAAGCTGCAATCCCGGACTCTAAGAACTCTAAGTATTTATCAGGATTTAACTCATATTCCAGCGGTCCTACCAATACAGAACCATCATGATCCAAAACTAAATAGCAAGGTTGAGAAGCCTCTTTGTATATGGTGTTTTGAATATACATATTTTTTCTTCCCAATTTTACGATTTGGTTACCCTTAGCATCTTTGATATAATCTTCCGGATTGAGCTCAATCACTTTGTCATCTACATAAAGTGCTGCAACTACAAACTGTTCAGCAAACATCTTCTTTACCCGCGGATCTTTCCAAACTGCATTTTCGACGTTACGACAATTGACGCAACCATGTCCGGTGAAATCCACAAAGAGTGGTCGTCCCTCGATTTTGGATACGCGTAAAGCTTGCTGATAGTCAAAATAACCCTTGATACCAAAAGGCAGTTTGAGTTTATCGCCATATTTAGGAGTTTCAGTCATTTGTTGTTCTTCTCCATCACCGATAGATGTAAAGCTCAACATTTCAACCTCTTCCCTTACAATTTTGTTTACATCAAAATCTTGTGTGGTGATAGGAGGTAACCAGCCTGAGATTGCTTTAAGAGGTGCACCCCACATACCCGGAATGAGATAAACTACAAATGTAAATGTGGCAATGGCAGAGAAAAAGCGGAACCAGCTTCTTTGAACCGGCATATCATCATCATGAGGGAATTTAATTTTACCCAACAAATAGAAGCCCATTAAGCTGAAGATAACAATCCATGCAGCCAAGTACACTTCACGGTCTAAAATACCCCAGTGGTAGGTTTGATCCGGTACATTAATAAATTTCAAAGCAAATGCCAACTCGATGAATGCCAATACCACTTTAAGTGTGTTCATCCAACCACCTGATTTAGGTGCTGACTTTAACAAGCCGGGGAAGAAGGCAAACAGGGTGAAAGGTACGGCAATACCGAGTGAAAATCCCAACATTCCGATGATCGGTTTAATAAAGGAACCACCGGCAGAACTCAATGCAACTGCACCGGCAATGGGCAGTGTACAGGAGAATGAAACCAACACCAAGGTTAAAGCCATAAAAAATACACCTATGATACCGCCTCTGCTCTCCATTTTAGATGATTTGTTAATCCAGCTGCTGGGTAAAGCGATTTCAAAATAGCCAAACAGAGAGATCGCAAAGATGATGAAAATCAATGCAAATAATAAGTTAGGAATCCAGTGTGTACTGATGATATTCGCAAAGTCCGGACCGAAAATTAAGGAGAGTCCAATTCCAACAATGATAAAGATTACCACAATAGAGGCACCGAATACCAAAGCATAAAATTTGGAATTTTTCTCCATTTTGAGGAAGTAGGAGACAGTCATAGGAATCATCGGGAATACGCAAGGCATCAATAAGCCTGCAAAACCTCCTGCAATAGCTACTAAAAAGAAAAGCCATAATGATTCTTCCTCCTCTTTTTCACGTTCAACCGGAGTAAAGGTTTCAGCACTGGTGGTATCTACTTGATCTTGAGTATTTTGATTTGCAAGTGTACTATCTGCAACAGGATCCTCAACGGTAGCTGAAACTACAAGATTCTCAAAACCCTTGACTTGAAAGCTAAAATCACGATCAATAGCTACACATTTGCCGTCAATACAAGCTTGTCCCGAGAGTTCTCCTTTCAACTCAAATGGAGTGTTGGTTTTAACCTTTATCCTTTGTTTGAATAGTGCAGTTTTTTCGTGGTACTTGGAAGTGTCATTGAACACGGGATCGTAAGAAACAATCGGTCTGGGTTCGCTTATTTTTCCAATCAATTGATACTGAGGAGAAGGTTTAAATTCAATTACTAACGGCATTTCCATTCCCTTATGCACCAGCGCAAAAAGATGCCATTTTTCCTTAATTTTGGCATTAAACTGGAGCTCGGCAATAGAGTCATTTACTTTTTTTACATTAAAATTCCAATTTACAGGAAGATCTTGTGCACGGAGCGAGTTGGGTAAAATAAAAGCTAACACCGTGATAATTAGCAAGATTCGTCTTTTCATGGTATAATGATTATTAGTTGATTTTCAAACCTGCAAATATATATTTTTTTTCGTTTTAAAACATCACAGTTATACCAAAATGTATTTTTCCGGTTTTAAATGAGATGGGATTTCCTTTTTGTTTGCCTAACGCATAACTGAATTGAAACAGTCCTGCCTTGGTGTTGAATGCAATTCCGGCACCAAATCCAAAGGGAAAATCGCGATTGTATTTTCCTTCTATTTTTCTCTCATACCAGCCTCCATTGAAGAAAAGGTTGATATAGGATCCTCTTTCGTAAAGATATCTCCACTCAAAATTTCCAAACAGATAACCACTTGCCCAAATCGATTGCTCATCAAAACCTTGTAATGTTCGAAATCCCCCCAATCTGAAAAGTTCATTTCGGTAAATCTGTTCTCCCAGAATAAATCCTGTTTTGTATCCTATAACTTGTATCCATTTTTTCCAAAGGGGGAGGTAAACCTCACCACTACCGGCAATATGATACCGTATTGCTTTTGCATTGCTGCTTTGTTCTTTCAGTCTGCCGACAGATCCTTCTACATCCAGACGATAGCCTTTACTGGGATTGAAAATGTAGTCAATATCCCGGAGTAGTAAAGAAGCTCCATACATAACTTTTGAATATTCAGGATAAGGGCTCATCAAACCTTCTGCTTGTAAGGCAGATGCTCCGATACTACTCGATTCTTCCCACAAAATAGAGGTTTTTATGTGGTTGTTATTATTGAAGGTATAGCGAATACTTCCTCCCAGATTGAGTTTTAGATAGTTGGTGTCTTGCTTATCCAGTTGAAACAGAGTTTCAATTCCCAATGGAGTGGTGTAGATGTATGGGAAAATAGTTTGAACATTCAAAAACTGTGAGCGGGGTTCAGGAGCTCTCCACTCCAGATAAAGATCTTCACCCACTCGAAATCGGTTTACCAATCGCAGTTTGAGTTCTCCGCTAAATCCAATCTTTCCGGTTTTATCATTGATAGGTGCAAATCCGATAATTCCGTCTGCCTGACTCATTTTTCGTTCATCCAGGAAAAGGTAGAGGAAAGCTTTGTCAGATTGAAACTCCACCCCAAAAGGAGCTTTTTCTTCAGCAAAAGGAATCTCCCGAATCAGTTTTGGAATTTTTTGAACTATCTTTTCCTGGTACTTTTTCCCCTTTCGATATCTGAAGTAGGCTTCCAAATAGTGGTGATTCAGCTTAAGGTTCCCTTTATTGATGATGGAGTCAAACAGAATATATTCTCCCTTTGTGATCCGGGAGGTAAGCCACACTGTATCTCCGAACAGTTCCATATTGACAATCTCCGCGGAGGCAAAAGGATACCCTTCGTTCTCATAATGGAGGATTACTTTAGGTATGAGGAGCTGATACTTTTCCCAGGTGATATGATTGTCCTCCACCTTTTTTTTAAATATCATATTCCACAATAAAATAGAAGCCGAATCAGTTTTAACATATATGGGATAAGATTTTACGTCAGAACTGTCAAAAATGGCGAATTTTAATGTGTCATTTTGGCAAAAAAGCGATCCTCCTACATTGAAAAACAATGCAAAAAACAATGTTAATATACTGATAGTTAGAGTTTTAACTTTGTTTTTAACGAGTTTTGAAAATGGAATCAAAATGAACATTAAATTTATTTATCTTTGCAAAATTAAATATAAAAACGAAAATGAAAAGAAATATTGTAATAATTGGAGCTTTTTTAGTGGTAGCTTTACTGATTTCTGCATGCGCAACCCGTCAAAAATGTGCTGCATACGGTCACTATACATACCATGAAGTAGAAAAGGTAGAGGATAATAAACTCTAATTCACTTTTCTTTTGTATTTTAGCAAAACTATGCTGGTTCGGAACAAACTCTTTTTGCTACTGATGTCGATTAGTCTCACATTTCCCCTTTATTCTCAAGATGTTGGGGAGGTTGAGATTGAGGATATTTATGTTTCCGATCATACTTTTGCTTTTTATTTGAATACGGATGGGATGGGGGTTGGATATCAACGTGGATGGCATACCCAATTTGCGGATAAACACGTTTTAGATCTCTCTTTTCTCTATTCGAATCATATAAAAGCAGTTAGGGGTAGCAATTTTTCCTTCGAAGGGGCAAGGTCTTACAGTTATGGTAAGTTGTATGATCTTTTTTTATTGAGAACAGGATACACTTATCAGAAGACACTTTTTAAAAAACCATATTGGGGGGGAGTTAGTATCGATTTCAATGTGTCAACCGGTTTTACTTTAGGTATCGGACTACCCACTTATTTGGAAGTTGCCTATTATGCTCCGGGAGGTTTTAATATCATTCGGGTTATTGAAAGATATGATCCTGAGAAACATGATCTGTCCAACATTATTGGAGGAGCTCCTTTTTATGAGCGTTTTCACAATCTGGCATTCAGACCCGGTGTCTTTGGGAAGGTGGGGCTGGTTTTTGACTTTAGTCAAAGGCAAGAAAGAATCAGAGCTTTTGCTGTAGGACTCCATTTGGACTCTCTCTTTCCACCTCTGCAACAGATGGCTTTTAATGATCCGACAGTGCTTTACTTCGGAGGCTATATTGCATATCAATTTGGAAGAAAAAAACAGTTATACGAATAAATTTTTTACTTAATTTTAAACAGAAAAAATGACAATGAAAAGAGACGAAATTATTTTTGATTTGATTGAGCAGGAACGTGCACGTCAAACCAATGGAATCGAGTTAATCGCATCTGAAAACTTTGTGACTGACCAGGTAATGGAAGCACAAGGTTCAATTTTAACCAATAAATATGCTGAAGGATATCCGAATAGAAGATATTACGGTGGTTGTCAGATTGTGGATCAAACAGAACAATTGGCGATTGATCGCGCTAAGGAATTGTTTGGTGCTGAATGGGCTAACGTACAGCCTCACTCAGGCGCACAAGCTAATATGGCTGTGTTGCTCACTTGTTTGAAACCCGGTGATCTGTTTATGGGATTGGATTTATCACACGGTGGACACTTATCACACGGTTCTCCTGTGAACTCTTCAGGAATCCTATATCGTCAGGTTGCATATACTGTTGATGAGGATACCGGTTTAATCAATTATGATATTATGGAAGAGGTTGCTCTTCGCGAAAAACCAAAATTGATTATTGGTGGTGCTTCTGCATACTCCAGAGATTGGGATTGGAAGCGAATGAGAGAGATCGCTGATAAAGTTGGTGCTCTTTTGATGGGAGATATCGCTCACCCTGCAGGATTGATCGCAAGAGGATTGTTGAATAACCCAATTCCTTATTGTCATATCGTAACCACTACTACTCACAAAACACTCCGTGGACCAAGAGGTGGATTGATTATGATGGGTAAAGATTTTGAAAATCCTTGGGGATTGACAAACAACAAGGGAGAAATAAGAATGATGTCTCAATTGTTGGACAGCGCTGTATTCCCAGGAGTACAAGGTGGACCACTAGAGCATGTTATTGCTGCTAAAGCGGTTGCATTCAAAGAAGCCCTTTCTGATGAGTACTTAGAGTATCTTCACCAGGTAAGAAAAAATGCTGATGCAATGTGCAAAGCATTTGTGGACAAGGGATATAAAGTGATCAGCGGTGGAACTGATAATCACTTGATGTTGATTGACTTAAGAACTAAATTCCCTGAAATTACAGGAAGAAAAGTTGAAAACGTTTTGGATCAGGCACATATTACCATCAATAAAAATATGGTTCCTTTTGACAGCAGAACTCCTTTCAGTACATCAGGAATCAGAGTGGGAACACCTGCTATCACTTCCAGAGGATTGAAAGAGCATGAGATGGAAACTATCGTTGACTTTATTGATGAGGTGATCAGCAATATTGACAATGAAGAGGTAATTCAAAGTGTGGGTAAGAAAGTAAAAGAGTTTATGTCTCACAGACCATTAAATGCTTGGAATTAATCGTTAAACTATAAAAAAAAGAATTTTCTCAGATTATGAATTCTGCTGTTCAGGCTGTAAAACAACGTTTTGGAATCATTGGATTTGATCCTGTACTGGATAATGCGATCAATACAGCTATTCAGGTGGCTCCCACCGATTTGTCGGTGTTGATTACAGGTGAGAGTGGAGTAGGGAAGGAGAGTTTTCCCAAAATTATTCATGAGAATAGTCTGAATAAGCATGGGCAATATATCGCAGTAAACTGTGGAGCCATTCCGGAAGGAACTATAGATTCTGAGCTATTTGGGCATGAAAAAGGCTCTTTTACAGGTGCTTCTGAGATGAGAAAAGGTTATTTTGAGGTCGCTAATGGAGGAACGATCTTCCTAGATGAGGTAGCTGATCTTCCATTGGCAACTCAAGTAAGATTACTCCGTGTACTCGAAAATGGAGAGTATATGAGAGTGGGCTCATCAGCAGTGCTTAAAACAAAAGTGAGAGTGGTTGCCGCAACCAATGTGAATATTGCAGACCGAATTGCCAGAGGGAAGTTTCGGGAGGATCTGTACTACAGATTGAATACTATCCCTATTCATGTACCTCCTTTGAGGGAGCGTAAGGATGATATCTATCTTCTTTTTGTCAAATTTGCTTCAGACTTTGCTTTGAAGTATAGAGTTCCGGCGCTTCAGCTGACAGATGATGCGATTGATTTGCTGAAATCTTACAGATGGCCCGGGAATATCAGACAATTGAGGAATGTCACTGAACAGATCTCCATCATTGAGAGCAATCGCTTGATAGAACGTGAGGTGTTACAGAAATATCTGGTAGCACCTCAGGTTTCTAATTTTCCGGCTTTGATCCATAATGAAACTGATCAGGCTGTTCCGGGTGTGTTTGAACGGGAAATTATCTATAAGTTTTTAACGGATCTTAAAAAAGAGGTGTCGGAGTTGAAGCAGATTGTGTCGGAGATGAGTACGGGAGCTTATTCGGCAGTGTCACAACAGCAACCTATTGAGTTTTCCGATTATGCCTTTGAGAATCATTCTCCCAGTTATACTCTTCCGGAAGTTACTCATGATGTGGAACATGTGGTGGAGGATGTGGCTACAGAAAATTCGCTATTGGATGATGATGCTCCACTTTCTATTCAGGATGCTGAAAAAGAGTTGATTAAAAGGGCATTGGAAAAACATGGGAACAAACGGAAACTGGCAGCGGAAGAATTGGGTATTTCGGAACGTACATTGTACAGAAAAATTAAAGATTATGGGATATCATAGCAGAAAAATGCTTTTCTTTTTCTTACTGGGAACTCTGATAGCCTCTTTGATTCTTTCTTGTGGGATGCGAATGAGTGTCTCATTGACAGGTGGTAGCGTACATCCCGAAGCCAAAACAGCTTATGTCGGGGTTTTTGTCAATAACGCGCCCCTGGTCAATCCTACCTTGTCGCAAGAGTTTACCGATGCAGTCAAAGATCGTATCCGAAATCAGACACCTCTGATGGTGGTGAATGAACAAAATGCAGATTATACGCTGACAGGAGAAATTGTTACCTATTCTATTACACCGGTCGCCATACAAGGTAATGATATGGCTGCCATGAATCGTCTGACTATTGGAGTACGGGTTCGCTTTACCAATAGATTTGATGAAACGCAAAACTTTGAACAAACTATTTCACGCTATGCAGATTATTTGAGTTCTTTGAACTTTACATCTATTGAAGGAGGATTGGTTTCCCAAATCAATGAGGCGATTAGTGAAGAGATCTTTAATAAAGCTTTTGTAAACTGGTAAAAGTATGAGTAAATTGATCCATTTTAATTTTTTAAACTATTTTCCTGGTATTTACGGGGATCGTAGTGAGATTGTAAAAAAAATGGAGGATTTACATTACCGTTTTCCGGCATCTTCAGTTGTAAATTTGTTTTATTTGAGGATATTACAGGATTATAAGTTAAAAGATTTTGAAAAAAAGAAATCAAAATTACTTCTCACTTTGCCTCATCGGGCTACACTACTCAGAATGCAGGTAGAGTTACCCAAATTCCAGGATGAAATTTTGCAAAATGTGCAGAAGATTAAACCGACACCTCCCATCCAACAAACCCGATCGGAAGAGCATCAGGAAATCGATTCACTGATTACACAATTTACGCAAAATCCTCCGAAAATGATCTTTTCACCTGAACGTCATGATGCCAGCATAAATTTTGAAACCAATCCGAATGATGAGAGATTTGAACCCATAAGTGAAACATTAGCAATTATTTACGCTGAACAAGGGTATACTGGAAAGGCTGTAAAAATGTTTAAAAAATTGGGCTTGCTTTTTCCAGAAAAAAGTAGTTATTTTGCAGACCAAATAAAAAAGATTAAAAATAAAGACAATTAATTAATAAAAACTGACCTATTATTATGATAACTCTACTTGTTATTATTATTATTTTAGCCAGCCTCTTATTAGGCTTCATTATTCTTATTCAAAACTCTAAAGGTGGTGGTTTGGCTTCCAATTTTGCAGGACAAAACCAAGTATTGGGAGTTAAAAGAACAACAGACTTCTTAGAAAAAGCAACCTGGACTATTGCTGCAGTGATTATGGTTTTATGTATGACCATAGCAATTATTGTAAGAAACGAAGCAAAAAGTTTGAGACCTCCTATTCAAGATACTGAGCAAACTGAAGAAGTTCCTCAGAATTAAGAATTGATGGTTTTGATTTCTTATTCTAATAAGATAGGTTCGTTCCCTTCCCATTTTGACTTGATTTAATATGCGAAAGCTGCTTCCCTATTTGGCGATTTTTATGTCAATGCTATTTTGGGGATCTTCTTTTGTGTTGACTAAATACTTACTGGATTCCTTTCCACCCATTTCGGTTATTTTCTTTAGATTGTTTCTCTCCTCTGTTATCTTTGTGATAATGGGGCTTTTTGTATACAAGAAAAAGTTTTTTATACCTAAATCTGTTTGGGGTCTCTTTGTTGTACTCTCTTTGTTTGAACCTGTTATCTATTTTATTTTTGAAACGTACAGCTTGAAATGGTCTGATCCTTCCGTGGTCTCTGTAATTATTTCAACTATTCCTCTTTTCATAGCTGTAGTCGCTTACTATTTTTTGAAAGAAAAACTGACTCGAATCAATTTTATTGGCGCTGCAATATCGGTTGTGGGGATTTTGATTATGCTTTTTCCCTCTTTGATGAGTGCCAATATGAATCTTTTAGGGATTCTCTTTGCTTTTGGTGCTGTATTAAGTGCTGTTGGCTACAATTATGTATTGCAGAAAATTCCTTCTGAATATCCGCCTCTATTGGTTATTACCTGGCAAAATTTGATCGCCTTGATTATATTTACACCATTGCTATTCCTAACCAACTCTTCTCAGGCATTATCGGCTCAATTTCAAAATCTTTTTGTACCCTCTAATCTGATCCCGTTACTTCTTTTGGCTGTTTTCTGTTCTTCTTTTGCCTTTATGTTTTATCTTTATGCATTGCGACTTATTGGAACGGTCAGAACCAGTATCTTTTCTAATCTTATTCCTGCAGTTACTGCCGTTCTCTCATTTGCTTGGTTAAGTGAGCAAATTACCTGGAATAAAGTGTTGGGAATCCTTGTTGTATTATTGGGGATCACTTTAGTTCAGATGAAAAACGAAGCCCGTAAAGCATCCCCAGCCGCATAAATTCCTTATTTCTTAAATGACTGACAATTTGTCATTGATATGAGATGGCAAGCTCTTTGCATCATTATTGGTGTATAATATTTAATAAAGAAAGAAGGAATATGAATTTTAATAATTTAACGCTTAAAACACAAGAAGTAATTGCATTGGCTCAAATGAATGCGTTGAACGAAAAGCATCAACGGATTGACAATTTGCATATCTTGAAAGCGCTGATTGGTATAGATCACAATGTGATCCCCTATTTGATTAAAAAGATGGATGCAAATCCCAAAATGATTTTGCAAGTGGTTGAAAAACAATTGCAAACAATTCCTAAAGGAACCGGGGATGACCTCTTTTTATCAAACTCCTTTCATACTGCATTGCAAAAAGCTGTTGCTTTCAGTCATGAGTTAGGAGATGAGTTTGTCTCTTTGGAACATCTTTTTTATGGGGTTTTTATGGCGAATGATGAAGCCTCTAAAATCTTGAAAGATGCCGGGATTACAGAGAAAAATATCAAATCTGTGATTGAAGAGATGAGAAAGGGGAGTAAAGCGACTTCAGAGAGTGCAGAGGATAGCTATAATGCATTGAATAAGTACGCAACCAATCTCAATGAGGCTGCCCGTCAGGGTAAGCTGGATCCTGTAATTGGACGGGATGAAGAGATCCGTAGGGTACTTCAAATTTTATCGAGAAGAACAAAAAATAACCCGATCTTAATTGGAGAGGCGGGGGTGGGTAAAACTGCTATTGCAGAAGGATTGGCTCACCGTTTGGTAACAGGTGACATTCCGGAGAATTTGAAAACTAAAAAACTTTACTCACTGGATATGGGAGCGCTGATTGCCGGTGCGAAGTACAAAGGAGAGTTTGAAGAACGACTTAAAAATGTAATCAATGAAGTGATAGAATCGGATGGGGAGATTATCCTCTTTATCGATGAGATCCACACTTTGGTCGGAGCAGGAGCTACCGGTGAGGGTGCTATGGATGCTGCGAATATCTTAAAACCGGCTTTGGCAAGAGGTGAATTGAGATCAATAGGAGCAACAACATTGAATGAGTATCAGAAATATTTTGAGAAAGATAAGGCATTGGAGAGGAGATTTCAACCGGTTAGGATTGAAGAACCGGATAAATATTCGGCGATCTCCATTCTGAGAGGGTTGAAAGAACGCTACGAAAATCACCATCAGGTGAAAATTTTGGATGAAGCCATCATTGCGGCTGTTGAGCTTTCGCAAAGGTATATTACCGACCGTTTCTTGCCCGATAAAGCAATCGACTTGATCGATGAAGCAGCTTCTAAGTTAAAACTGGAGATCAATTCCATGCCTGAAGAGTTGGATGAACTGGAAAGAAAAATTAGACAGCTGGAGATTGAAAAAGAGGCGATTAAAAGTGAAAATGATGAAGTTAAGACTGAGTCACTCAACAGAACTCTTGCCGAATTGCAGGAAGAAAGAAATAGTCTCTACATGAAATGGAAATCCGAAAAAGAAGTAGTAGATCAGATTCAAAAGTTGAAAGTAGATATCGAACAATATAAATGGGAAGCTAACGAGCAGGAACGACAAGGAAATTATGGCAGAGTGGCGGAACTGAGATATGGTTTGATTAAAACTGCTGAAAACAAGATTGAAGACCTGCAAGAAGAACTAAAGGAACTGCAAGTTTCAGGTGCTTTGATTGATGAAGAGGTGGATAGTGAAGATATTGCGGATGTAGTATCACGCTGGACAGGTATTCCTGTGACTAAAATGATGCAGAGTGAGAAAAATAAGCTGTTGCATCTGGAAGAGGAACTGCACAAAAGAGTGGTTGGACAAGATGAGGCAATTACTGCTGTTGCGGATGCCATCAGAAGAAATAAGGCAGGACTTCAGGATCCTAAAAGACCGATCGGTTCCTTTATATTCATGGGAACAACCGGAGTAGGAAAGACAGAGCTGGCTAAAGCGTTGGCAGAGTATCTGTTTAATACTGAAGAAGCATTGATTAGACTGGATATGAGTGAGTTTCAGGAATCACACTCCATCTCTAAATTGATTGGTTCCCCTCCCGGATATGTCGGATATGATGAGGGTGGCATGCTCACAGAAAAGATTCGTCGTAAAAAATATGCCGTAATCCTTTTTGATGAAATTGAAAAAGCACATCCCGATATCTTTAATGTTTTGTTACAAGTGCTGGATGATGGTAGATTGACCGATAATAAAGGCAGAACAGCCGACTTTAAGAATACGATCATCATTATGACTTCCAACCTGGGATCTCCGATTATTCAAGAGCATTACTCAAACTATACTGAGGCAAATAAAGAGGAGATCTTCGAAAAGAGCAAGGCGGAGGTAACTAACTTGCTGAAGAAGACATTACCACCTGAGTTTATCAACAGGATTGATGAAATCGTAATGTTCCAGCCATTGTCCAAGAAAGAGATCAAGGAGATTATCAAATTGCAACTCAATGGGTTGAATGCATTGCTCGAAGAGCAAGGAATTCGCGTACATTTTTCGAAATATGCTCTGGATCTGTTGGGAGAATTGGGTTATGATCCGATATATGGTGCCAGACCATTGAAGAGGGTGATTCAAAAGAAAATTCTGAATGAACTCTCTAAGGTGATCCTTTCCGGAGAGTATTCCCACGATCAAGTGATTCAGATTGACTGTTTTGGGGATGATCAATTCCAGATTTTCTGTGAGCCCAGAAAGGAATAATTAAGCTAAGGATTTGAACAGAGGGGGAACTTTGCTTCCCCCCCTTTTTTATTTAATCATAAAAAAAAGAAAAAAATAAAAATTATCCGGTTTAACATTTTTTAACGCGATATTAAAGATTCTAACTAAAATAGTGTTATTTTTGCAACTCGGATAAAAATAAGCGGTTTAAGCATGATGAATGAGGAAAATTTAATAGAACTAAACGAAGAAAATAACATAGAGGAAAACGATCAAAATGGGGGTGAAGAGCAGGAACTTGTTGAGATAGAGTGTGTTCCAAGAAGAAGAAAAGGAAAGTTAAGATATCGGGTCGGAATTATTGGTGGTGGAAGTTGGGCAACAGCGATAGCGAAAATTTTATCCGAAAATTTGAAGCATATCAACTGGTGGGTGAGAGAGCCGGAAATTGAAGAGGGAATCTCCAAATATGGGAATAATCCGCTCTATTTGAGTTCTGTACATTTTAATCACGGTGATGTAAACATGAATAGAAATTTAAAATATGTGATTTCGAAGTCTGATTATATCGTTATTGTGACCCCTTCCGCCTTTTTATATGAAACCTTTTCAACTCTCCCTAAAACTGTTTTTAAAAAGAAAAAGATTATTTCTGCAGTGAAGGGAATTATTCCGGAAACCAATCAGTTGATAACTGATTATTTTAGAGAGTATTTTGAGGTACCGCTCTCTAACATGTCCCTGATTAGTGGTCCTTCTCATGCAGAGGAGATTGCGCAGGAGCGTTTGACTTTCCTAACCGCTGCTTCGGCGAATCCCGAATTGGCAGAGTTGGTTGCTAAGTTCTTTAAAACCAGATATGTAAGAACTACTACTTCCAATGATATGATGGGGATTGAGTTGTCAGTGACATTGAAAAATATTTATGCTTTGGGTGCAGGAATCTATTCCGGATTAGGATTTGGTGATAACTTCCTGGCTGCCTATATTGCCAATTGTGTTAAGGAGGTAGATGGGTTTGTAAACCATCTTTATCCCAATACAAATCGATACAGTTCCATTTCTGTTTATTTGGGAGACCTGTTGGTGACTTGCTATTCGTCTCACAGTAGAAACAGACTCTTTGGGAAAATGATTGGTCAAGGTTTCTCTGTTCGTACTGCACAAATCGAAATGCAAATGATTGCGGAAGGATATTATGCGACTCATTGTATTTACCGATTGTGCAAACAAGTTGATTACCCGCTTCCTATTGTGGAAACCCTTCACGGTATTTTGTACGATAGAAATTCGGTTTCTATAGAAATGAATCGAATGGCAGAACATTTTATATAATTTTTATACAATGAAAAGAAGTTTTTTCTTTATTTTTATTTTGATCCCGGTTTGGCTCTTTTCACAAGTGCAACCCAATTGGGAATCGATTCAGGAAAGAGGCTATCCTCAATGGTTTGGAGATGCCAAATTGGGTATTTTTATTCACTGGGGACTTTATTCCGTGCCTTCCTACTCCGGTCCGGAACAATACGGAGAGTGGTATTATCGAGGATTGATGGTGAATGATACGGGCAGAGTGCAGTTCATGAAAAAAACTTATGGTGAGGATTTCAAATATGAGGATTTTGACCAACTTTTTAAAGCGGAACTTTTTGATCCCGATGAGTGGGCGCAGCTATTTAAAGATGCCGGAGCCAAATATGTGCTGTTGGTAACCAAACATCATGATGGTTACTGTTTGTGGGATTCTCCTCAAAAGCCTGATTTCAACAGCGTTGTGGGTGGTCCGAAACGCAATATTGTAGAGGAGTTGACTCAGTCAGTAAGAGCTCAGGGATTGAAGATGGGTTTCTATTACTCTTTACCGGAGTGGCGTAATCCGCTTCACACCTGGTATGTGGATTCTCCGGATTCTATCGGAAACTACGTTGAAAATTATATGATTCCCCAGTTTAAAGAGTTAATCGGGAGATATAAACCTTCCGTGCTTTTTACAGATGGAGAATGGCTTAATACAGCTGAGCAATGGCATGCAAAAGAGTTGATTGCGTGGTATTACAACACCGTTGGACCAGAAGCGATTGTTAACGACCGATGGGGGAGTGGTGCCGATTACGGATACAAAACGCCGGAATACAGCTCCGGAATTACCGATACGACCCGTCCTTGGGCGGAATGTCGCGGTTTGGGACGCTCCTTTGGACTCAATCGCAATGAGCCGCTGTCGAACTATTTGACTTCTGAAGAGCTGATCCAGCATTTTGCCAAACTGGTGGCTGCCGGTGGTGGGATGACCTTGAATGTGGGACCTGCAGCAGATGGGCAGATTCCTTTGTTACAGCAAGAACGCTTGCTCGATTTGGGTAATTGGTTGAAAATCAACGGAGATGCAATATATGGATCCAGACCTTACACCCACTTTTATGAAACTAAGGGTGTGGAATTGATTCGAATCGATCCGCAAATCAATTTCAATTGGGTGAGAAATGCACCGGATAAAGCGTTGACCTACGATCATTTTCAGATTCGATGGGAAGGGAAACTGTTGGCTCCTGTTTCAGGAGAGTACATTTTTGAAGCTAAAGCGGATGAATTTATGACGCTTTGGATCGACGGGAAGAAGATCTTTTCAAATTGGGTATCAGCAGAAAATTCTGACAGTAATGCTCAGGAAGCAGCGGATGCACAGGCTTTAAAAGGAACCATTCGTTTGGAAAAAGGAAAACAGTACGATATCAAGATTGAATATGAGGAGAAAACCCATGAAGCCAGAGCGACTCTCTACTGGAGTTATCCGAATCAGGAGAAACAGGTGATTCCAGGTCAATATTTCCAAACTCCGGAGAGTGCCGGTTCGCAACCCGGATTGTTGGGGGTTTATACCTGCGAAAAGCCCTATATTGCTTACACAACCCAACCCGGTAAATTGTATGCTATTACTTTGGAATTTCCTGATAATCAATTGGTTCTCCCTGTTGAAAAGCCAAAAGAAAATGCCAAAGTTCGATTTTTAGACCTCAAAAAAATGGAATTGCCCTGGAAATATGTCAACAATCAGCTCATTATTGATACTTCCGGAATTCCCTTTTCTGCCATTCAATCGAAAGGAGCCTGGGTTTTTGAAATTGAGATATAACAAAAGGACAATAATTAGCGTTATTGATAAGAGAAATCTGTAAATAATTACATTATGATGTCTAAGAGTTTTCGTAAAATTGCCTTATTGTTACTCCTTTTCATAGGTGTAACCTCTTCATTATCAGCTTCTTCTTCTTTTTTAAATAAAAATAAAAGGGGGGCAGAAAGTTTCTCACTGGGCCCAAAAGCATCGCTCCACTTCAACCGGATCCACTTCAATGAAAATTTCAGATCCTCATTTGAACCGGGCTTCGAATTAGGATTGTTTATGAGAGTAGGTAATCGGTTTTACTTTCAGCCGGAGTTACTTTACTCTTTCCGATCTTTCGATTATAACCTCATGCTGGACGAGATCAACACCAATATAGAAGCGCAAAGCCATTATGTGGTTCTGCCTCTTGGAGTGGGTATTAAGATTTTAAACGGCATGGATTCCAATCTCAGGATTTTTGGCGGTGCCAAGCTGGGCTATAGAATTTCCACTAATAGTGAGTATGTTGAACAGTTGATGAATCCGCTGGAAATCGGCTATGAAGTAGGTTTTGGTATTGATATTTGGCGCCTTACATTGGATTTTGGCTATAATGCCTTCTATTCAAAACCTGAAAGAAAAGAAATATCCGACGGTGCTATCTGCCAATCGGTTTATAATCTGGGAATAGGATTTAAATTTTGATTTCGGATTTCGGATTACATTTTTAAAATTTATATTTTAGAGACAGGGCATGCCCTGTCTCCGTTGGCATTTTATCGATAAAACAACCTATGTGCCAAATTTTTATGAGTTTTTTTTGATTGTATTTATTTGAATGTCAGAATATTATATTCCAAAATCCAAAATTCATAATTGTCCACAATTTTTCCAAAAGGTATAATATTCCAGAGTGGGGAAATAAATTTGCAAAAAGGAAAGCTTGTCCTGCCCCCCAATTATTTAAAATCCCAAATAAGAAATAAGAATCTTTTAAAGTCGAAAGTCGAAAGTCGAAATTTTTTGAAGTATAAAATAAAAAGTTAGAAATATAAAAATATAATTATCTAATAATCAAAATGATATAATAATTCTAAATTCTAAAATCTAAATTCTAAATTTAAGATTCCGAAATCCGAAATCCGAAATCCGAAATCGTTTTAGCCCCAGCAAAGGTCCATCAAATCTTTCCACGGTACTTGTGCATGTTCGGCGATAAGGGGGTCGCAGATGTTGCCGTGAAACAGATAGACGGAACTGACCAGCTCAGGATTCCATTGAACGCTGTTTTTGAGGTTGTTGGTATGCGAAAAGATCTGAATCAGAGAGGAAAGCAGTACTCCTAAAGCGTAGGTTTGATCCTTGAAAGTGTAATTGCTGTCCAAAATGAAAGGGAGAAAGAGCATCCCGTTTCGGTCTTTGTACCGATTCAGGGCAAGAGCGCTGATCTTTAATCTGTACAACATCTGCGCCATGGTGTGATCGATGGAATCTGTTTCGACACAACTCAACAGGATCTGACGTTCCCTCATAAATGGAACTTGCGCAGCCGTAGGAGGAGCATACTGAATCAGGATTTGGGATTGTCTGATAATGTAAATCGGATTGTCGCATAACTCCACACCCGCCTCGGAAAGCATGAGATCACTGATTTGATAAGATTCCCCAAAACCACGCTCCACCATGACATGTAAACCGCTCTCTACAAGAATTCCCAGCTGTTCTATGGTAAGCAAAAGAGGATCTGTAGTATTCTGGTTCTTTAAAAAACCAATAGAGTATTCGCGAGTTGAGGTGTCCAACGTCAACTCTTGGGTAGCAGTATCAATATTTTGGTTAGGTTTTTCGTGCATGTGTTTGAGTTAGGTTAAGATTCTAAGTAACAGACCACCTCGCGGGTGTCCGGGGATAGTTGGTTGATTTTGACTACAACATAGGGAGGTTTCAATAGGTGATCTACTTTTTCAGGCCACTCGATAAAACAGTAATGACCACTCTCAATGTAATCATGAACTCCCAGGTCGATCACCTCCTGATCCTTTTCAATACGGTAAAAGTCGAAGTGATATATCGGTTCCTGTTGTTGAGTCCAATATTCGTTAATAATAGCAAAAGTGGGACTGGTGACACCGCTGACCACGTCCAATTGGTGGCATAATTCCTTGATCAGTGTAGTTTTTCCCGCCCCCATTTCTCCATAAAAAAGATAAACAGATTCTTGCGGATATAATTCCAAAATCGCTTCGGCGATATCTTCGATGTTGTCTAATGTAAGTATAAAATTATTCATAATGTGCAAAGTTAAGCATAATTTGATGAACAGGTTGTGCAATCACCTGAACAATCTGCATGTTCAGATTTTGAGCGGCTTGTTTTAGTTGTTCTTGAAAGTGGAAACCGAGTGAACCTACAACATGCCATGCTATAGATTCTGTTTGGAAATAGCGTTGCTGCTCCTCAAAAAAATGAGTAAAGTTCAGTGTTACAATCTGTTGTACTTCCGGATTGGCAGTCTCCTTTTTGAGAAAAAGAGGAATGGTTGCCATCCACTTTTCCGGTTCAATATCGCGATACAGAAGATGTAACACCCGGGCTCTGTCCACCTCGAATTCACTTTCAAAACGCTTTTTTAAGGAGTCCGAAAGCATTCCTTTGAGATAGTGTTGTAAAAAGAGTTTCCCCAGATAGATTCCTCCTCCTTCATCGCCCAGCAGATAGCCCAAAGAGGGCGCCAAATTGGTGATTTGTTCACCGTCATAGTAACAAGCGGCGGAGCCGGTGCCCAAAATAGCGACATATCCCGGTTGATCTCCACACGTGGCATGGCAAGCTCCCAACAGATCGGAATGAACCGCTACAGTAGCCGTTGGGAAGAGGGGTTGAATGATCTCTTTTATTTTTTCCTGATTATGGAGGGGCATACATCCCGCACCATAGTAAATAATCTGCTCGATAGTTTCGCCCTTTTCTCCTCCAATCGTTGCAGCAAATTGTCTCATGATGCGCTCAATCTGCTTTTTAGAGGTGTAATTGGCATTGATTCCCTCTAGTTGAAACTGAGTTGTATCACCCTGTGAGTCAACTAAAAGAAATTCCGTTTTTGTAGCGCCACTATCAATAAAAACTCTCATCATATTCTATTTCAGTAATCTATTCCGTGCTATGGAATAGGGATTTTCTCTCTTATAGGTAGAGTTTTTGAATTTTTGAATTAAAGGGTGATTCTCCCACGAGTTATCACCGGTGAAGTAAGCCTGGAAGATTTGATCCGCCTGATCATAGTTATCTACTCCCAACTGTTCGCAGTCGTGGGAACTGATTCCCAGTCCATCAATCGGAGTGGCTTCAATACAGGCTTCCAATGCAGTTTTTTGTGCCTCATTGCAGGAAGCCAAAAAATGTTTCGCAACGCGATATACTTCCGTTTTCCATAAGTGGAATAGGGGAGCGTAGTCGCCCACATCTCCGTGCAGAGTCCAGAAACCGGTAAGATACTCGGTGTAATTATCGGTGCCAATCACGATGCCTCCCTCTTTTTGAGCTAAATCGTAGATCACCATCATCCGCATTCTCGCTTTGATATTCCCTAAACGTAAACGGGTTCGAAAACTCTGATCCTCAACGGTGATCCACTTGCGAAATTCAAAATAGAGCGGAGTTAAATCCAGATGCTCAAACTGAGTACAAAACGCTTCGCCGATGGCTATAGAGCGGGCAATCTCATCCTTCGGATTGGTCTCTATGGTGATCGATCTTCCTATCAAAGGAATGCCGTTTTTTTTGCAAACCGGAGCCAAAAGAGCAGCACAGAGTGCACTGTCAATTCCTCCCGATACACCCAAAACCAAAGCCTTGAGACGGTATGATTGAATATATTGTTCTACCTCACTCTGAATGGTATCAATCACTCTATCAAGCTGATCGCTGTTTTCAATGAATGGGAAATAGGAAGAATCGGGTGTTTTCATATTAAATATTCACTTCAATCTGCAAAGATAATAAATTATCATTAATTTTGCGCATCATTTCGAAAAAGACGCAATATATGATTTCGCTCAAGAAGATTCCTCACACTTTTACCATTGTTTTTACTCTGATTATTATTTGTGCCGTAGCTACCTGGATAGTTCCCGGGGGTGCCTACCAACGTGAAATAATCGTTGTGGATGGAGTGGAAAGATCTGTTGTAGATCCCGATACCTTTGAAAAAGTGCCCAACAAACCGCAAACCTGGCAAATCTTCAGTGCTTTTTACAAAGGATTTGTCCGTACTTCCAATATCATTGTGTTTATCTTTATGATTGGAGGGGCTTTTTGGGTTATGAATCAAACGGAATCGATTCAGGTAGGTGTTCAGGGTTTTGTGAAGATGCTTGAAAAGTGGGAACATCTCGCCTTCTTGCAGAAGATCGGAGTGAATAACATCGTACTCACGATGGTGATTATTCTCTTTAGTCTGTTTGGCGCTATATTTGGGATGAGTGAAGAGACGATCGCCTTTATTATTATCTTCATTCCGCTCTCCATCTCCATGGGGTACGACTCCATTGTCGGGGTTTTGATTTGTTACGTAGCGGCGCATGTGGGCTTTGCGGGGGCATTGCTCAATCCGTTTACAATTGGGATAGCACAAGGTTTTTCAGGGTTACCCACCTTTTCCGGGATTGAGTATCGCTTTATTGTTTGGGTTATCCTGACCACGATAACCATTGTCGTAACGCTGTTGTACGCCAGAAAGATCAAACGCAACCCCAAAAAGTCGATGATGTACAGTTTGGATCAATATTGGCGCGACCGGATTGTGGATCAGGAGGAGAAAGAGTCCCCTAAGGGAACGATTGCCTCTTGGGTGGTGTTTGGCATCATTGCGGCAGTACTCATCTATTGTGCATTCACGATAACTTATACAACGATCCATATCGGAAACGGTACGTATGTCCTCCCCCTATTTCCTATTCTTGCTGTATTATTCTTAGTATTAGGAGCTTACACACAGTTTCGCTCACTGCACAGCTTTGTCCTTGTTATTTTGCTTTTCACGATTTTAGTCTTGATTGTCGGGGTACTGGGCTACCAATGGTATGTAATGGAGATTGCGACACTCTTCTTTGCGATGGGTATTTTAAGCGGAGCCGCTTTTTCGATGTCGCTCAATACGATTCTAAAAAGCTTTTTGGATGGCTGTAAAGATATTATGAATGCCGCTCTGATTGTGGGGTTGGCTGGCGGGATTATCATTATTCTGGAGGATGGTCAAGTGGTTGATACACTGCTACATAGTGTGGCTGGTTTGCTACGCGATTCCGGAAGAGTTCCCGCTATTGGGGGCATCTACGTCATCCAAAATCTGTTGAATATCCTGATTCCGTCCGGTTCCGCGAAGGCAGCGTTAACGATTCCGATGATGGCGGAGTTTTCCGATATTATCGGAATTCACAGACAACTCACCGTGTTGGCATTCCAGTTTGGAGACGGATTTACCAATATGATTACGCCCACTTCCGGCGTACTCATCGGTGTTTTGGGCGTAGCACGAATCCCTTATTCAAAATGGGTGAAATTTATTTTCCCTTTAATTATCATGCTGATTATCATCGGTTTTCTACTCCTTTTACCTCCGCTTTATTTCCCATTTAACGGCTTCTAACTGTGGACACCAAAATCATTTTCTCCATTCTCGAAATTCTCGGCGTAATATTTGGGTTGATTTACATCTATTACCAGTACAAGGCGTCATATAAGCTGTGGATTTACGGCCTGATTATGTCGATATGCTACATTTTGGTTTTTCTTCATGCCGAAGTGTACTATTGGGCGGCTTTGAATCTGTATAACTTGATTATTCAGTTTTTTTCTATTTGGAATTTAAAAAAAGGGGGGCAGGACACGACTCCCTTGGGGGAACGGGTATCACCCATACCAGTCAAGTATTACCCTTTAGTTATCTTAGCCATTGCGATTTTATCGCTCCCCTTGAGTTACATCGCGATACATTATCTTAATTCCCCCATTCCCGTCCCTGAAGCGATCTCGACAGCCATCAGCATTGTCGCCATGGTGATCCTCGCCAGATATTATATCGAACATTGGATTTTATGGATCATCGTAGATATCTTCTACACCGTTTACAACATCACCCTGGGATTATACTTCACCTCATTCCTCTACCTGGTTTACACCATCGTTGCAATTATGGGATACATCAAATGGAGGAAGTTAGCAAGGAAGAAGGTGGAATGATTTCGGATTTCGGATTTCGGATTTTTTTGAAGGCGGAAGGCGGAAGGCGGAGGGCGGAATGAAATTTCGGAATTAATTAATTATCACGTTTTATTTTAGAGACGCAAAGCATTGCGTCTCTACGGCATAATCCCTTCGAAACATATGACTTGTATTTTTCGACTTTTAATTACTTCTGACTTTCGACTTTTAAATAACCCCGAAGGGGTGACATTATTATAGCAAAATATTGACCCCAAGAGCCCAAAGAACCCCGTAGGGGTGGCATGATTGTAAAATAAAAAATGAGAGGTTGAATTTTTATTTTATCGTAAAATTTTAATTAAGTGGCTGATTTCCGCCTTTTTTTGGTTCGTAATTCCTAATTGTTACGGCGTATTAGTCGTTTGCTGGTTTGTCGTACTGTTTTGTGTATTTCGGTTCTGTCTGTTTCCTCTGTTGGTTCTGTTGCCTCGGTTGCGGGTATTTCTGTTGGTTTGATTAGCCTGATTAGTTGGATTCGTTTGATTCGTTTGATTCGTTTGGGTGTTTTGAGCAGTTTGGCTAGTTTGGCTAGTTTGGCTAGTTTGACTATTTTGATTGGTTCTCTTTTTTACGTTACCTCTGGCGGGTCTTTTTTCAGCGTTTTTGATGTTTTTCTTATATTTTGCAAAGGTTGTAAAATAGAGAATGATGGAGATTAAAATGAGCAGTATGTTCAGAGACAAGATGCTCCATGTAAAGTATTGATTTCCAATTTGTAAGATATACTCTTTGCAAAATGTCAGTAGTAAAACAACGATCTGAGAGGCTAAGATAAACCAGAAAAATATCTTGTGGAAATCGGGGAGGAAGTTGCAGATTTTCTTCTCCTCAGGATTGCAAAGATCTCCAAATAATCTTTGGTAATCATTCTTTCCGAGGTGCTTAAAACTGATTTGTTTGCTTAGATACTGGTCTCTGCGAAGAGAGTACCCTAAGTTCAGTGTGATGGCAATAAGGAAAGTCAGGATACCCAGCACCACCGCGGAGGTTACCAATAACACTCCGTAGGAGTAAACCGGAACATCATAAAAGTTACCCACTACAGTTTGTGTTGCCGGCATAGTCGAATGGGTATGCGTATAGATGTAACCAAACGCTCCAAAAACCACCAATAGTGCAATTAAAAATGGCACAAAGATCCTTTTTTGCTGATTTCTATTATCCTCAAATCGAGAATGTAACCTATTTAATATCTGTTCTTTTAATTTCATAATTTGTATTGTTATTAAAATATTTCTTTAATTTGTTTTTTATTTTTCCAATTAAACTCCCAACCCCCCAAAAGCCCAAAATAATCTCAAACCAATCTACAAAGGTACAAAATTTTTGCAAATTGGCGGGAGGGAGGGGGATAAAGGTGGGGAAAATATAAAGAATAATTTTTATGGTTTACTATTTATGACAGATTTGGATATGAAATACTACAGGTAATTTTGACGCATTTTTTGTCTGATTATTATTACCATTTCTTAATCGTTTTGTTCTCTGTTAATAATTTGTTCAACTTTTTCAAAGATTATCTTTTCATAGTTGTCGAACTGTGATTTTATAAATTCCTGATTGTCAGTGCTTTCATAATAGTTCACTATAGATGAAGGTACTCCAAAGTCACTTGCAATTCTTCCATATTCAGTTAAAGCATTGTATTCAAGTTTAGTCAATAATTTGTCGAGTCCGGCAATGTCTTCAAATAGTTGATTACTTTTTTTTGACAGAGATAATTTGTACATAATGTTAAAAACACCAAGATATTTAACTACTTGATATTTAAGTATATTATAAACAAATTCTGAGGTTTCTGAAATTGCTTTATCAACGCTTTTATTTTGACTTAATTTGAATCTTATAGAGCCTAAAAAACCTTCAGTTAGATAATAATGGACTAAATGTGTCAAAGTGGAATATTCTTCATTTTCCCCTTTGTATTCAATTAGAAATTTTGTTTTTTGATTTAAGACAAAAGGTTCAATGATATTCAATATGGTTTGAAATCCATCATAATCGATATCCATTTTATAATTAATTTGTCTGATCAAATTTTGTATAAATCTCAATTCTTTTATTGTCAAATTTTCAATTCGGTCATAGAGTGCTATTTTTTGTGATCGACTTATAACTTTGTATGATGAAAAAATAAAGTCAGGAATGTTTTTCTCTCTTTGTAATGTTTCAATTTCTTGTTTTCGCTCCCGGTCTTCTGTCTTTAAAAACTCATCTTTAGTGATAAACAAGTCAATTTCGTCTTTTGGAGAATTTATATCAAAATTTTTGTGCTTGATTCCTTCACCTTCTGATTCTATCACTTTCATAAAGTTGTTTTGTAAAACAATAACTCTACCACTATAGTGAAATAGAAATCTACCTGCACGACCTGCAATATTTTTAGCATCAAATTTTTTCCATCTTTGATCCAGCAATATTTAGGTTCTCTTTATTTTTTCTTATCGCTAATAAATTGTTTTTTAAATATTTATCAGATAAAGAATTAGATATTTTTTTGAGGACATCATCTATTGCAGTGCTATAGCTTTTATGAAACTTGCTTTCACCGAACCAAAGCTGTATTTTTGAATTACTTTCTATTAAATGGTATGAATCATATCCTTTAGCTTCAGAGTTTTCTATTGGGCTGTAAAAATATCCCTTGGAAATAAGAGAGTCTACGCCGTAAATTACCTTTAAAATAGCATATAGGACTACTTCACCGAAGAAGCCATATTTTAATTGAACTTCATCCGAATCATCATCATTGAATCTTATTCTTTCTTGTAGAGCAGTTTCAAGAAGGTCATTGTAGTCGCTATCGTTTATTTCAAATTCGTTAAATGAGTATTCAATTATTGAGTTATAAATAATTTCTGAAAGGTTATTTTGATCTACTGCTTCGTAGCATTTATCATTACAAGTAGAAAGAATAGTTTTTTCAATAGATAATTTGGCATGAGGTAAGTCGTACTTATATACAATTGTTCTATTGATTAAATCTAATAAATTCTTTCTCATGTTATTATTTTTACAGAATCTTATTTTACACTTGCCACTAATACGTGTTTCCCGCTACAAATATACAACAAACCTCAATACAAAACCAGGACAAAATAATTTAGGTATAGACCAAAATGAGTTAACAAGTTAATTTAACGGTAATATGGTTCAAAATTGCTGAATTTACCGCTAAAATAGAGCAGGAGATCACTGCGCTTTTTATATCGGGGGTAGACCGAGTTCGTTGAGGTATTGGTTGTGTTTGGCGGTGGTGGATTGGATTTGTTGGTTGAGTTCGATGAGTTTGGTGTTGACTGCGTTGAGGTCTACCGGGGGTTCTTCGATGGCGGTGCTGACATACCTGGAGATGTTGAGGTTGTAGCCGTTCTTTTCTATCTCTTCCATGGGGACTCTGCGGGAGTAGCGCTCTATCTCTTTTCTGTATTGGTAAGCGTCAACAATCTCCTGTATATGTTTTTCGGTGAGTATGTTCTGGCGTTTTCCTTTTTCATATTGCTCGCTTGCGTTGATGAACAGAACGTCATCCTGCTTTTTGCATTTTTTGAGGACTAATATGGATACGGGAATCCCTGTTGAGTAGAATAGATTGGAGGGTAAGCCGATCACCGTGTCGATGTGGTTGTCTTTCAATAGTTTAGTGCGTATTCTTTCTTCCGCTCCGCCACGGAATAGTACGCCGTGAGGCAATATAATGGCCATTACGCCTTCTTTGCCTAAGAAGTGGAATCCGTGTAGCAAAAATGCAAAGTCGGCGGCAGATTTGGGTGCTAAACCATAGCTTTTAAATCTGAAGTCATCTGCTAAGGTGTCATCCGGATCCCAGCGCAAGCTGAAGGGTGGATTGGCAACGATGGCGTCGAAATCTATCTTTTTGGCAGGATTGATCTCGCTGAAGATGTTCCACTGATTGAGTAAGGTGTCGCCGTGAAATATCTCAAACTCGGTGTCTTTCATGCCGTGCAGCAGCATGTTCATACGTGCCAGGTTGTATGTCGTGATGTTTTTCTCCTGACCATACAGTTTGCCTACCGTACCGCCATTTTCTTTGATTCGCTTTCTGACATTGAGCAATAAGGAACCTGAACCGCAAGCGAAGTCGAGGATTTTATCAAACTGTTTCTTTTTACCCATGGTGGGGTCCTGACTGTCTAAAGTGACAATTTCGGAAAGAATGGTTGAGATTTGTTGCGGGGTATAAAACTCTCCGGCCTTTTTACCGGAACCGGCAGCAAATTGTCCGATGAGATATTCGTAAGCATCTCCCAAAGTATCCGTATCAGTTGAGAAATCAGCAATTCCTTCAGCGATTTTTTGAATAATGGTGCACAGCTTTTTATTTCTTTCGGTTGATGTTTTACCCAGCTTTTCCGAATTCAAATTGATTTCAGAGAAGAGTCCCTGAAAGGTACTTTCAAACGATTCGTTTTCGATATACCTGAATCCTTCCTCTAAGGTAACGAGCAAGTCATCGCTTTGGGTTCTTGCCAGTTCAGTAATGTTGCTCCACAAGTGTTGCGGTTTGATTACGTAGTGGATTTTGCGACGCATTTGCTTTTCAAACTCCCGGATATCTTCGGCATTTTGTTCATACCAAACAGACAAAGGAGATTGCTTATGCTCTGCATCTAATGTGGGATAATCTCTTCCCAGTTCTTTTTGGGCTGCTTCTTCGTAATTGTTTGATAAATAGCGAAGAAATAGAAATGAAAGCATATAATCACGAAAATCATCTGCATTCATTGCACCTCGCAGCTGATCTGCGATATTCCAAAGGGTTTTGCCGAGTTGATATTGGGTCATAACTTTTCTATATTTTGTTATTTTTTATTTTATTTTATTTTATTTTTTATCCATTATTTAATAATCTTTCTATCCAAATCTTACAATCCTAAAATCCCACGCATCCTAATTCAGACAGCTGAGGGGAAGAGCCCCTGCATCAATCCCTTTTTATGCTGCTGCAATTGGTCAATTTTCTCCTGCTGAGAAGTGATGAGCTCATCCAAAGCCGAAAGACAGGAAGCAATTTTTTGTTGTTCTTCGATAGTTGGTGGAAAACCAATCTTTAAACCTTCTAGTGTAGAAAAACTTATTGCGGGCATGGAAGAAGAACTAGAGAGGTTGTAAATGAAACTTTCCAACCTTTGAAAAGCATAAAACCAAAACTTCGGTTGATTTCTCTTTTCACTTTTCCAAATCAGTCTGAACAAGTTGTTTGCAATCACTCCTTCAAATCCTATCGAGATTAACCCTGGCGTACCATAACGAATCATAAATAAATCATCCTTGGAAATTATGTGTGAATCGCCTGGGTGTTGGATATATCTTGGTGGCTCGTTATTACTTGTGATATCAATAATTCTAATAAAACGAACCATATCATCTCCCTGCTCAGGAAATTGATTACTTACTGGAACTTGAACGCCTTGTTTGAATTTAAACAATGTGCCTATATCATCTTCCACCCACTCCCCATCCCCTTCAAACTCAGGAAAACGAACTCTAGGCACAGTTTCGCCTTCTTGTGGGAATAGATTTTGCAGCAATCCTTTTTTATGCTCTTGCAGCAACTCTAACTTTTGAGTATGAAGTTCAATCACTTCATCCAAAGAGGAAAGACAAGAAGCGATTTTTTGTTGTTCGGGGAGGGAAGGGAGTGCAATATTTTCGTTTTTGTAATCCGAATAGTATATATGAGGAATACCTGACCCTTTAATAAATGATGAAAAATTAACTGTATTTAATAAATAGTATACCCATGTTAAATCATAATCCTCTGGATTTCTGGATTTTAAGTATTGTAATGTGCCTAAAATAGATGATTTACCTTCACATAAAGCTAATCTACCTACTCCTGATCCGTCCTTAACTATTGATATATATTTATCAATTTGCTGAAAGTCGTCAATATATCCAATAATGCCATCTGCTCCATAAATCGGATATCCATTTGATTTTAAATTAAGTTTATTAAGAGCTAAAGTAGAACTTTCTGCAATAACAATATCTTCAATTGTTCTTTCTTCCCACTCTCCTGCATTTTTAAATTCAGGGAATCTTAGTTGGGGGGTTAGTTTCTTTTTTTCCATCATTGTCTGAATTAGGATTGGTAGGATTAGATGATTGTATGATGAATTATTTGGATTGGTTAGAATTTATAGGGTTAATGGATAATGGGAGTTTGAAAGTTTCTGTTTTTATGCTGTTTTTCTTTCGTTTTATGCTGTTTTTCATTTGTTTA
>DIRT01000003.1:97828-101254 GCA_002427605.1 Bacteroidales bacterium UBA5429
GTTTATGCTGTTTTTCATTTGTTTTATGCTGTTTTTCATTTGTAATATGCTATTTTTCTTTCGTTTTATGCTATTTTTCTTTCGTTTTATGCTGTTTTTCAATTTTATAATCTTACCATTTTCCCATCCTACAATCCTTCAATCCCATGAATCCTAGTTCAGACTTCGTAAGCTGCCAACCCTGAAATTTCTTCTCCCTGGGCTTGTTTTTTGAGTAGTGGCACTAAGTCTTCCATGAGTGCGAGTTCTTTGGCTTTGCGCTCTTTCCATCGGAGTCCGAGGGGTTCCAGGAGGTCGGTGAGTTTTTCTCCGTCGAAGATCATGCGGTTTAAGATTTGCTCTACAAAGGCTTTTAAAACAGCTGTTTCGAGTCCGTTTTTGTTGGCGATTTCAGCCAGTTCACGGTTGTATTTCTCCTCTTTGAAGCGGTCGTATCCTTTTTGTAAACTCTCCATATCTTGTCCGCTGTTCCAGTCCAAACTGCCGATATACTCGGTTAAATCCTCCTGTTCTTCCATTAAATTTGAATTGGCACTGAGCAAACTGATCACTTGTGCCTTGGTCATCTTTTCTTTGGAAGGTTTCTTTTGTGTATTGTCGGCAATCAGCTTCATGATGTAATCATAATCGATAATAGCCGAAGCGAATAGAATAAACTCAAAATCAAGTTGTTGGATTTCAACCGGTGCTTTGTCTCCCTCTTTTTGTTGTCTGGTTCTTAACCTTTTAGCGGTTTCCATGTAAGAGGAGCGGTATGCGAGCAGGGTTTCCTTAGGTAAAATCGATTCAATTTGAACTTGTTGGGTTTCACTCAAGTCCGTATATTGGTCCAATTGCGTTTTGAGTCGCTGGATCTCCTTGAAGTTTTTGATAAAAGTGATTCTGGCGGCATCACCCCTTAAGTTATACACATCTTCAGGATCACCAACTTCTAAATTTTGATCTTGTATAAATGCATACAACTCTTCCACAGCCTTTTTGAATTGCTCAATAATCACCGGAGCAGGTTCAACCAGCCAAATCTCTTTAGCTCTATTGCTCTCTTCACCCGAAAATAGCGCAATAGCTTGATCTACCGCATCTTGTTGTGAGCGAAAATCTAAGATGTTACCGTATGGTTTGGTTGTGTTTAATATTCTGTTGGTACGGGAAAAAGCCTGAATCAATCCGTGATGCTTGAGGTTTTTATCCACATACAGAGTGTTCAGAAATTTGGAATCGAAGCCGGTGAGCAGCATATCCACAACAATAGTGATGTCGATTTTGTTTTTTTGCGGAAAATGTTTGTTGCTGTACTTTTGGTCTTTGATTCTCTGCTGAACATCCTGATAGTAGAGATCAAAGTCGAAAAGGGTGTGGTTGGTGCCAAATTGTTTGTTATAATCTTGAATAATCGCTTTTAATGCTGCTTTTTTCTCTTCCGGATTCTGTTTGTTATCCTCTTTTTCCTGTATTAACTCCTCCTGAATTTGCTGAATATCTATATTTCCTTCGGCAGGCGGAGAAAATACGCAAGCAATATTCAAAGGACGATAATCGGGGTCTTCTTCTTGTTTCTTTTTCTGAATTTCCTTAAACAATTCATAGAATTGAATAGCACTATTGATAGATGAAGTGGCAAACAGCGCATTAAAACGTCTGAAACTGGTGGCCGCATTATGTTTTTCTAAAATCGCTTCCACAATGGCTTGTTGAGCAATCGGTTCACCCTGTTTTGTGTTTTCACTGCCTTTGCCTTTGAAATAGTCAATATGAAAACGGAGTACATTTTTATCGTCAATGGCATGCGTTATGGTATAGGCATGCAGCTGCTTTTCAAAAATATCTTCCGTAGTTTTGTAGGAGGCAAATTCTCCCTCTCTGATATTGTAAGTGGCGTTTTCTTCAAAAATAGGAGTGCCGGTAAACCCAAATAGTTGAGCCTGTGGGAAAAACTCTTTGATTGCTTTGTGATTGACTCCAAATTGCGAACGGTGACACTCATCAAATATAAAGACCATCCGTTGATTTCGAAGTGGTTCCAGGCGTTCTTTGTAGTTCCTTTGGGATGTGCCATCCAAAGCCAGTCCCAATTTTTGAATTGTGGTTACAATCACTTTGTCTTCGTAACTGGTTGACAATAATCGTCTTACCAATGTTTCCGTATTGGTGTTTTCTTCAACGCATTTCTCCTGGAATTTATTGAATTCCTCTCGTGTTTGTCGGTCCAGGTCTTTACGGTCAACCACAAATATACATTTTTCAATCTCGCTATTGCTTTTCAATAAGGTTGATGCTTTGAATGAAGTCAGCGTTTTCCCACTTCCCGTAGTATGCCAGATGTAGCCATTCCCTCTGTTTTGTTTTACACAATCCTCAATGGCTTGAACCGCATAAATTTGGTAGGGTCTCATGATCAGTATTTTCTGTTCACTTTCAACCAACACCATATATTTGCTGATCAGTTCACCCAATGTGCATTTTTTGAGAAATTTATCAGTGAATTCTTTTAAACGATTGATTTTCTTGTTCTTTTCGTCTGCCAACTCATAAACAGGAAGAAACTGTTCATCCGAATCGAAAGTAAAATGTTCTTTTCGATTGTTGGCAAAGTAGTAGGTTTTACTGCTGTTGCTCACAATAAACAGTTGCATAAAACACATCAAAGAGTTGCTGTATCCATTTCCCGGGTCATTTTTATAATCCACAATTTGTTGCATCGCTTTTCGCGGCGAAACATCAATCTTTTTTAATTCGATTTGTACCAAAGGCAATCCATTAATCAGCAAAATAACATCGTAGCGGTGACTGCTATATTCGGTGTTCATGCGCAGTTGATTGATTACCTCGTAATCGTTTTTACACCAATCTTTTATGTTGACTAAGGTGTAATGTAAAGGGGTTCCATCCTCACGCTGAAAATAGTTTTGTGCACGAAGCATCTTGGAAGCAGCAAACAGGTCAGGATTGATGATTTCGTCACGCAAACGCAAAAACTCGCTATCAGAAAGGGTAACCCGATTTAAGGCTTCAAACTTTTTTCTAAAGTTTTGTTCAAGAGTTTTACGGTCAACAATATCAGGTCGATAGCTGTATTTCAACTCTGTCAGGTGTCGGATGAAATTTTGTTCTATTTGGGATTCTTTTTGCATTAATGACTAGGATTTATAGGATTAAAGGATGATAGGATGATGACTAAGATTTATAGGATTAATGGGATAAATAATTGAATCTGCAAATATACTAAAAAACGGATTAGGATTAAAGGATTAAAAGATTTCAGATTTCGGAATTTTTAGAGACGCAAAGCATTGCGTCTTTACAGCAATGTCTTTACTTCTTACTTCATATTTCTAAATTTAAATAAATGGGGGGCAGCATAGGTATTCCTCTTCAGATATTCTGTCTCCCCACTCGGAAAAGGGCAGGGACAAGCCCTGCCCCTAC
>DIRT01000003.1:101413-123208 GCA_002427605.1 Bacteroidales bacterium UBA5429
AGGGACAAGCCCTGCCCCTACAATCGCGTTAAATAAAATTTTGTGATTTTGTCGTAATTCGTAATTCGTAATTGGATTTAATTCCGCCTTCCGCCTTCCGCCCTCCGCCTTCCGCCTTCCGCCTTTAATTCTAAATTCTAAATTCTAATTTCTAAATTGTTTAAGTTTTTTCATTACAGCAAAAACCAACCAATTGGGCAAGTGACTGATAATGGGCACAATAATATAATTCCACGCTCCCGGCAAATATGTTTTTTTGTTGCTGTGAAACAGTTTTTTCAACGCTTTTCTGACCAAAACTTCGGGTTGCATCGAGATGCGGAAAGTCAGCAGCAGCTTTCTGAACTTGTCGGATAAGTTAAAGAACGGCGTGTTGATGGCTCCCGGTGTAATCGCAATCACACGGACACCCTGCGGCTTGAATTCGTACCACAACGATTTGGAAAAATTCAGCACGTAGCTCTTGCTGGCGTTGTAGCACTGAATACCCGGCATAGTCATCCACGCCGACATCGACGACATATTCAGCACATAACCCCGACGGCGGGCGCACATATCAGCACCGAAAAGTTGACAGAGCTTCGTCATAGTTACCACGTGCAGCATCAGCAAGGTTTCTATTTTTTTGGTTGGCGTGTTGCATAAAGGATAAAAAATGAGCATTCCCGCATTGTTCACCAGGACCTCCACTTCCATGTCGTTTTCTTTGGCAAAATCGTAAACCTCTTCAGCTGCTGTCAGCTCCGATAAGTCTTTGTAATAGGGGATTGCCTTTACGTTATATGTTTGCGACAAGTTTTCGGCAATCTGCTCTAACTTCTCCCTTTCGTTCGACACCAATAGCAGATTGTAGCGATAGTCACGTGCCAGCTGCGTAGCATACTGCAAACCTATCCCCGACGAAGCACCCGTTACCAGTGCAAAACTATTGATTTTGTCCGAACTTTTCACTGTTTATCGATAATCGTTCTGTTATTAACTTGATGTTGATGTGCGGATTGAGTCTGCAAAAATACAAAAACAATTACGAATTACGAATTACGGGTGAAAAAAGTCGAAAGGTGGAATCTTATGTCGAAAAAACTCAATTTCTTCGACACGTTATTTTGATATGTCGAAAAAACTCAACTTCTTCGACACGTTATACTGATATGGGTAAAAAAACTACTTTTTTACTCATAACATCTATCAAAAGGGATTTTATATGTTACTAGTTTGACTGATTATACGAATAAATTGAACTAGTTGAATTTGAAATAATATAAAAGGTCAAATATTCCAGAGTGGGGTTATAGATTTACAAAAGAGACACCCCAAATCCTGCCCCCCTTTTATTATATTTCAAAAAGAAGAAAAAAATAAAAATGACATAAGGAAAAATTTATCAAGGGCAAAAGTTGTCCAATTCCTCTCCTTTGGAGGGGCTAGGGGAGGTCGATTCGAAATCCGAAATCATTCCGCCTTCCGCCCTCCGCCTTCAAAATAATTATTTGCATAACAATAAACACAAAAATGGGGACAAGTGTTATACATTCCAATATCTTTACTGATCATACAACCGCAAAGTTTACGTTGTCCTTTATCTTTCAGGTTAGCCTCTTTTTTGGGCGTTTCTGTGGGGAAAAGTGATCCTTTTTCAGGGAATTTACCATAAGAAAGATAGTAGACAAAATCTTTATCTTCAGCAAAAAGACGTTTCATCAGTTCTCCGTCAATACAGCGATTATGTTCTATTCCATATTGTTCCAAATTGATTTCTTCGGCACAAGTAGCAAGTGAGAAATTCCAATTTTGATTCAACTCAGAAACTCCTTTTGCAAACTCATTCATGGTTTCCGGAGTAAATTCTAAATAATTGATATTGAGATGTTTGAGGTTATTTTCTACCTTTTTATAATGGGCAATGTCGGCAAAACTGAATACCAGTTTTTCGGTGTATCCTTTGAGTTGGTTGCCGATATATTCAACTTTTCGCAACAATTCATCAACTCCGACTGTGTCAGTCATAATCAGGGGATCGAAACGCCAGATTACTCTCTCTTTGCCGATTTGATCAGCTAATTCTTTAAATGTTGCCATACGATTTTCAAGGGCGGGAACATTAGGTTCAAATCCTTCTTTTTCGTAGTCGTTAAGTGTAAATTGAAAATAATAATGAATACCTCGCTCATCCAACTCGTGAAGATAGGGGATGAGTGGCTTCGGATTTTTAGACCAAAATACAACCGCTCTTACATTTTGAAATGCAACGTACATCGGTTGTTGATTGAATGGATTGTACCAAACAGAATAACCGGCTTTCAACCGATAGACAAACCATTCCGCGTAAAATGCAGGAATATCCGTACTCCGACTTGCAGAAATAATAATTGGAGCTACCGCTTCAACTTGTTCACCTTTCTCGGTTGTTATTTTGATTTTATCGGTCATTTTTTATTACATTAAATTATGTACGCTCCTAGCCTCCGATTTCCGCCTTTATTTCATATTTCTGATTTTCTTTTTGAAATAAAAATAATTGGGGGGCAGATCATATTTTGCTCTTTTGTTATATTATTTCCCCACTCTGGAAAATTTACTAATTTTTAATTTTACAATCATGTCACCCCTACGGGGTTCTTTGGGCTCTTTGGGTCTTACATAATGCTACAATCATGTCACCCCTACGGGGTTCTTTAAAAGTCGAAAGTCGGAAGTCGAAATGGTTTAAGGTAAAAATATAAATTTCTGATAATCAATTAAATAATTCAAATTTCTAAAATTTATTTGTAAGTTATAGATTTTGCGGGGCATGGTAGAATTATTTATGCTAATCTTTTTCTTCAATTTTTATTTCTATTTCTCTTTCAATTTCAATTTGATTTTTGTTTATTGTTTTATAAATAAAAAAATTAGATTCATTTTCTTCACTGTATAAAACTCCAACAACAATTACTAAGTCAGAAACAATTTCATTTTTGTAGTTATCCAAAACATGTTTGATAGCGTCTTTATATTTTTTTTCAACATCTTTATATTTTTTTTCAACATCTTTACGTGTACCATCTTTGAAAGTCTCAAGTATATTGATGTAGTAATTAGTTTTACATTGTTTGTCATCACATAACAGTTTTAAAAAATCTTTTTTACATGTATCCTTGTTTCCAAACTTAAACTCTATTAAATGTTCTCTTTTAAGTTCGTTATTATACAAGGTTAAATCAATGTTCCCGGATCTGCCTTCAATATTCTCGGATTGATCTTTAATAATTTTAGGCTCCTTGCTGCTAAAGTCTTTATAACACTCTTTAGTTGGTGATTCAATTGAGTAAAAGTAAGAATCCTCACCTGTCAGGGCTTCTAATTCTCTTATAAATGATGAACGCATTTCTTGTTCACTAATTCGTGTAGAATTATCACGTTTCTTTGGAAATATTAACTTGCTTTTTGCTTCTCGATTTTGTTTTCGATTTTGATTTCGTTCTACTGTCCCATATTCACAAGCAATGCTTTTTAATTCTACAAAACTGTTTTCGATTATTTTTTCTATCTGTTTCATGTGATTTGATTTTAAATTTTGAAATTTACTTTCTGAAATTAATTATTTATACGTTTTTATCCTATTATGAGGTTAATAAAGCAAGTGTATTTTTTTAACAATAATATATTTTTAGTCATTTTTTTACTTTTTAAAGATATTACTATAATGCCAATCTAAAAAGCTTTTTGAAGGTAAAAACCGATCAGGTAGAATAATTGGCCGATTTTGAAATCGTTTAAAGAATTTATTAACAGCTATATCATCTGAATAATCGTCAAAGTATCTAGATATTAGGACTTTATACTCAGGTGTAATTGTAATAAAACCCTTGTCAAAAGCCCTGTCGTGAATTGAATTCAAACATAATCCATTATGTGGATTGGTTCTGTGTTCTTCATTTCTTGACCAAGGAATTATATGGCTTGCTATTAAAAAATCAGGAATAGATAATCCTGTAATGCAACATTTTAAATTATAAGAGGAGAGTATTGTACTTCTAAAAAAACTTTGATTTACTCTTGCCTTGACTACTGCTTCTCTATCTTCTCCTTTTGGCAAATCACCAATATCAATTGCTTCAAACTCTTCAATGTTTTTGTTTTGTAATTCTGCAATTAATTTCTCACTTTCAAAAGCTAGCTTATCCCAATTGCCATTAAATTCATTCCAAACCTCTTCTTCTAATACACTGCCATGCGTTAATCCTGTAATTCCTTGTTGCTTCAACTCTGGATCAAGTCGTCCGAAATTCCCAATTTTCATATTTAAAGCCGAGGGAGTTCGACCAATAAGGTTTGCGTATTTTACTATTAAAGGATGAGTTTTACTGCTGTTTTTAAACGGTATTTTACAATAAACATTAAAAGCAATAATTGTTTCTTCTTTTGTCCAATTCTTATTTTTTGCCATGATCAATTATTTCAAGGTTAGGGACGCAATAATCTGCAAGAATTTCATCTAGTAACTCTTTTGTAAAATCTGAACTACCAGCAAGAATTGTTCTAAAAATTTCAACCCTATCATCAACAGTTAGCTTGTTTAGACATTCATCATCACGAAAAAAGGACATAAAATCTTCTCTTGTTATTGTTTTGTTTTCTTGTATCATATACTGCATAGAATTTAAAACTTTAATGATTTCTTAGATTACTGTTTGTTTTTGTAATTATGTCTTACCTAAAATTTGTTCAGCAAATATACACATTAACGAATAAAAAATATACAACTTAAGTGTGTTTTAATATCTACTCGGATATACTGTCATTACAGGTATACGAACGTAGTTTCCATCTCCACCAAAATCATAAAAAGCTTTTTTCCCATTTATTGCATCCACATTTATATCTACTTGGTTGTCAATATCTACTGATCCTTCAACATCAACGGTACCCTTAACACGGGTATTCACTTCGTTTACAACTTCAACATCTTTGTTTGTTGGTAGAACTCCTGCATTTTGTAAAATTACTACCCAAATACTCACTGCAATAACAATAAGTATTGCTTTCAAGGAAATATTTTCTAACGAAGTGATTTTTATAAAAAATCTTTTAAACGAAAAGTTTTTAAATGAAAAATTTTTAAATCTTGTTTTCATTATTTTAATTTATTTAAGTTCAATATATTTTAAACTGAATTATGCTATTTGTGATTAATTTAGAGTTTATTCATCTTTTAAATTTGACAATAAATCTGGATACTTTGCGCCAAAATCTTCAATTAGGCTGTCTCGCTCTTCTTTGTTTTGACATCTGTGAATAACAAAAAAATCCTCTGCTTGTTCTTTTGTCATTCCATCATCAATAAAGTTCTGCACACCCATATCTCTATCAATTCTTTCGTACATTTTGATTTGGTCTTCATATACATCAAATTTCCAAAGTAATTGATGTGTTTGTCCTGAAGTAAAGGAGTTCCAAATCCAGGTGATGATTAATTTTTTATCTACTTCAATAAAGCTAAATTTTATACCTGTATTTGTAAGTTCAAGATTATTCGCATTGATTTCGTTTAATTGATAAAAGGGGTTGCGAGACATGATAAGGTCAATTAGTGTTTTATACTTATTTTTTAGACCGCCATGTTTACTGACATTTTTGAGATTAGCAGTTCCTTTAGCAGAAAAATAAAGAAAAATAACAATGATTACGATGATAAAAATATAAATCATATTCTTAAAATTTATTCATTAAAAAGTGCTATTATTAGATTAATGATCCTCCTTCGGTATGTTTTTATCTTTACAGTAGGTTTCTACTTCTGTGTCATTTGAAAAATACTCATCACAAAACTCATCTAATTCTTTTTCAGTAGAAGCAGCATATTTCTCAGATGCAGTCATAAGTTTTTCAACTTGCTCTATAAACTTTTCAAATTCGTTGTTTATCTTACACAATTTGTCAATTGTCTTAAAATCAAGGTTTTTGTATTTAGGTTGGAATAAGATTCTACTCTCATAAGGATTGGCTTTTAACTCAATAATTCCTATTCCAAATGATTGATTTAATCTTTCCATTTCTTCTTTTAAACTTTCGCTAATTTCAAATGCTACTAAATATCCATAATTAGCCCAACTTGAATTGGAAACAGCTTGAAAAAATGACTTTTTTAATTCATAGTCAGTATTAATCTCTTTTTTTACCTCATAAGAGCTTATTTTAAATGTATCTATACGATTAATGGCTTTTAAAAATGTCTGACTTGCATTGGTTTGTAACTTCAAAAACTTAATACCAACCATATCCGGATGAATCCATTTTTGGTGTTCATCAGTTCTGTTGGACTGTTCATGAAATATTGTTTTAGAATAAATGTCAGTACTTTTTAGATAACTACTTAACAATTTATGTAAATCTCTTTCTTCGTATGTTATTTTTTTTGTAGTTTTCTTAATATCTTTAGTTTCAGGTCTTATGATGCTTTCAAGGTCAATTTTTTCTTCATTTTTTGTTAAGTAATATGAAAAAGAAGCATTTGACTCTTTAATTCTTTTTACTCTAGTATCTCCATTTCTGATAAAATCCCCAAGTACCGCAGATACTGTTGATGCTGGAGTTCTAGCATCTTTAAAATCATAGTACTTTTTTGCAATAATATGTTCATATACTGCTAAATAATTTGTTTTTTCACCAATATCTTCAAGGCTTTTTAATACTGCTTCTTTAATTGTCATTGTTTTAATTTTTTTTGATACGATTAACGTCTTATTATAAGACCTACAAAATTATTCCGCAAATATACAATATTTCCTAACACAAACAAACTCAACTTATTAAACTTCAACCCCTTTTTCCCCTTTTTCTTACCACGCTAAAATATTCCCTATTCCTTCTCTCAAGGTCAAAACGAAATGAATCACCTCAGCTTCTAAATCCGGGGTTTTATTGTGTTATTTTTGTTAGCTGAAACTCAATTTCGCTATTTTGCGGTCGATTCTTCGGAAAAATCTTTCTGTGGGGACTCTGGAGGAGGGGAGATAGATAATATAATCTAAGCATTTGTCTTCCAGTGTTTTATAATCAGCTTCCGCCAGTTCGGCGATTGGCAAGTCGGTGGTATTATAGAAAATATAGGCTCTGATATAATCGTCCGCACCGAAATATCCTGTTTTATACTTAATTAAAATTAAATACTGATTATAGAAAAGCGTAAAAGTATCATGGCCCACCTCTTTTGCGTTCAGATTGGTGATCAACTTTTCCCTTATTCTTTCTTTTGTCCGAACCTTAGCTTTCTCTATACTAGGTTCCAGTATTAACCAGATTAAAAGGATGATACTCAATACTGAAAAAAGCCTTCCCCAGAAAAGATGTCCACTTTGAATTACACTACTTTTTCGATCATAATAATCCTGATACGTAATAACCTCTGTCAGATTAATTTGTAATGTGACAATTTCATATCTGCCACTTTTTTCTTTTCCCTTAACAAATCCAATAGTAAACCGGGCTGTTCTTTCAGGAGTAAGCAGGTAGTCAGTAAATATTTCCATCGCTTCATCCACATTATACTCCAGATAGTACACGTTCCAGGGAGTATTGGACAAGTAAATCTCTGTACCTTCTTCTCTCAATATTCTAACTCTTTCGGCTGTATCCGTAACATAAACGAGTTGCTCCTTTTTTGTAATTTTATCCAACTCTTTGCGAGCTTCATATAATCCCCAAAGAGCCAATCCTAAAAAGATCAGCAGCGCTACAAATCCAAGAAGTCGATACATTTTTCTATCCATTGCTACAATTTTATTGTGAACTCTGCAAATCAGCAACTTTTTAATTCATCTCCATTTTTTGCTCCTTTTGGGAACCGGTTTGGACTCATCTTCGGGGAAATACTAATCAGGAATGTAGTGATCACTGCAAATCCTAAAAAAACTATTCCGGCAAAAAGAGGACCATATCGAATCTCTCTTTTCTTCAACTTGCAATAATCCTGATAGGAGATAATCACTTGTTCATTGATTTGTAAGGTGATGATTTCCAGTCTATTCCCAACTTTTCTTTCTTGAACGACCCCCACAGTTAACAGATCTGTCTTTTTAAAAGAAGTGATGTGATTCCTAAACAATTTCCTTGCATCATCGGCAAAATATTGCAAAAAGAGTGTATCAGAAGGTGTATCGGCTAAAACAATCTCCGTCCTATCTTCCATAATTCTCACTCTTTTAACAAAATCGGTGATGTAAGTGAGCTGCCTTAATTCCGGAATGGCAACCGTTCTCCTGTAACTATCATAAAATCCATAAATAGAAAACCCCCAAAACACCAGGATCACTACAATTTCAAGAATTTTATATTTTTTCCTACTCAATGGCAACAGATTAAGAATTTATCCTGCAAATATACAACAAATCAATTACGAATTACGAATTACGAGAAGGCGGAAGGCGGAATATTTTTAGGTAGATGGCAGAAAGTAAAATTGATTTCGTATTTCATAATATTTTTTATTTGGAATTTTAAATAAATGGGGGGCAGAATAGGCATTCCTTTTCTGTTATTTCATTTCCCCACTCTGGAATGATTTCGGATTTTGGAATATATGGATCGTTTTGTGGTAATGTATATGGTAATGTCCATATTGTCTTAGAGACGCAATGCATTGCGTCTCTACTGCCGTGTTTAATTCAAATTTTTGGTTTTATAATTCCCTGAATGTCAAATGTTTGATGTTAAATTTTAATGATTTGTATTATGACAACATGGAGACAGGGCATGCCCTGTCTCTACAGCCACGTTTAATTCAAATTTATCCCGTAATTCGTAATTCGTAATTCGTAATTGGATCATTCCGCCTTCCGCCTTCAAATAAATCCTTTAATCCTACTAATCCTAGTCCGGAATCACGTAGAAATTGTTTTTTTTCTCTCAAAATCTGTCATTTATCGAAATATTTGTATAAATTTGCAGTTAGGATATTGTACCTATTCAACCGATAATTACCTTAAAGGATTCTGTTATGAAAATGAAATTTTTATCCTTTTTTTTATTGATTAGTTTGAGTTTTACAGCATTAAACGCTCAAATTGCGGTAGAGTCACCTCAAGGGATGACACCCTTGCAGTTAATTAATACCACTTTGGTTTTGCCTCCTGAAGTCTCCGGAGTTTACATCTCTAACGGAAAGTTTAACAATTCTACAGCCGCATTACCCACAACTACCGCGTCTAAAATCGGGATTTTTACCAACGGATTTAACTTCCCCGATTTTCCGATGTACAGAGGTATCATCATGACTACGGGGAATATTTCCGTAGCGCCGGGACCAAATAACTCCGTAAGTGCCTCCTCTGCCAATAACGACGGTACTACAGATGCGGATTTGCAAGCACTCACCACCGGAAACTTAACGGGACTCTCCAAGCTGGAGTTTGATTTTATGTCCATTTCAGGGTATGTGCAGTTTGAGTATATTTTTGCTTCTGAAGAGTATCCGGAATATGTGTGCTCCAACTTTAACGATATATTTGCCTTCTTTTTGACAGGAACTCATCCTGTGACAGGCGTGAATTCTACATGGAATATTGCTTTAATTCCGGGAACGACTTTGCCCGTGGCAATCAACTCATTAAATCCCGGAGTTCCGGGCACTTCCTCGGGTGGTGGAGGTTGTACCGGTACCAACCAGTCGCTTGCATACTCTAGCTTTTATCAGTCGGTGCCCAGCGGTAGCGCCGGTATGCAATTTGACGGATTTACCAGAATTCCCGCTTCTAGTCCACACTCTCCATTTGGTATTCCGATGGGATTGCTGGCTAAATCAAGAATTCTACCCTGTGAAACATACCACATGAAGTTGGCTATTGCTAATGTAACCGATAATGCTTATGATTCAGGCGTTTTTTTAAAACAGGGTAGTTTTATTACTCCTTCGGAGTTTAAAACCTTCCGTTCACCCACGGTTCCTAGCAATCCCTATCTGATTCCCGGATATAACAGCGATACGGTATATTGCATGATTATACCTCCCGATTCTACCCGCGAGTACACGATCCTGGCTTTCCCGGATATGACTGAAACTACCGCCGAGTTTGATGTAGATTACGAAATTTACTATTTGGATGCGATAGGGGATACACTTGTAAAATCCGATACTGTAGTAACCGCATTTCAATTGGGTTTGGGTCAACCGATCACTAAATTGTTGGTGAAAGTAAAAGATGATGCTCAATTCGATGAGGGTGAAGTCAAAGTACTGAAAATGGTTGTAAAAGTGGAGACTTGTCCCAACGCCATTCCCATCGTGGACACTATTTTTTACAGTCTGCGGGCTCCCAACGAGGATGAAATAGGAATAGACACCTATGAACTTTCTTCCGTTACAATTTATCCTAATCCTTCCGATGCTATTTTTTATATTAAAAATCAGGGGGGAGATGCAATCCGTGAAATCGAACTCTTTGATCTTTCCGGCAAACGGGTTGGGCTCTATAACCAAATCCATTCTCCCGAATATAGCCTGGATCTAACCCATTTGAAAACCGGTCTCTATTTTGCCAAACTCAAAATGGACAGATACCACAAAATTGTGAAATTGGTAAAACAATAGCGATTTCGGATTTCGGATTTCGGATTTTGACTAGGATTTTATGATTTCAGGATATAACTTGATGAAATTCAATTATTTCCAATTTCTTATTTCTTTCTTCTTATTTGGAATTTTAAATAAATGGGGGGCAGATCATATTTCGCTTTTGGGTTATCCCGTTTCCCCACTCGGCAAAGGGCAGGGACAAGCCCTGCCCCTACAATCGCGTTCAACTCAAATTTTTGATTTTATAATTCTTTGAATATCAAATATTTGACATTAAATTTTAACGATTTGTATTATGACAACATGGAGACAGGGCATGCCCTGTCTCTACAGCCACGTTTAATTCAGATTTATCCCGTAATTCGTAATTCGTATCTGAAATCAATTCTTCATTTTCAATTTTCAATTCATTACTTTCGACTTTCGACATTTGTTTCATTCCGCCCTCCGCCCTCCGCCTTCCGCCTTCCGCCTTCAAAAGTGTTCCGAAATCCGAAATCATTCCGAGTGGGGGAATAAAATAACAGAAGAGTAATCCCTTCGCTGCCCCCCTTTTTTTCTATTTTCAAAATAAAGAAAAAAATAAAAAAAAAACGGAACCCAAAACCTGAATTCCGCTAAAATCTAAATTTAAACCTTCTACCTTCTACCTTCTACCTTCTACCTTCTTCCTTCTACCTTCATTTTGTGCCCAGGACAAGAGTCGAACTTGCACAGGATTTCTCCCACTACCACCTCAAAGTAGCGTGTCTACCAATTCCACCACCTGGGCTAGCAAAACTTCGTAACGAAAATTTAATCACTACGAAGTAACTTTGAGGGCGCAAAGATATAGAAAAATATTGTACTTTTGCAGGTTACTTAATAAAAATTGATTTTTTATACAATGTACAATCAACCCACTAGAAAAAAGCCAGTTAAGAAAGTGAAAAAAGAGAAATCAAAATGGATTAAACGCTTTTGGATCTTCTATGTAGTTGCTGTTATCCTTGTTTTTTTTCTTTTCGTTCTCATATCATACGGTCATTTGGGTTTTATGCCCTCTTTCGCTGATCTGGAGAATCCTAAAACCAATCTGGCAACGGAGGTGTATTCGGCTGATGGAGAGTTGTTAGGTAAATATTATCTGGAAAACCGTTCTCCCTGTAAGTATGACGAGTTGCCTCCCTCTTTGGTGAATGCACTGATTGCAACGGAAGATGTCCGTTTTTACAAACATTCCGGGGTCGATGGCAGAGCTTTAGTGAGGGTTTTTTTCGGGGTGATGACCGGAACTCATAAGGGTGGAGGAAGTACGATTACCCAACAATTGGCAAAAAATCTTTTTCCAAGAGACCCTAATGCGGGGAAATTGAAAATTATCTTTACGAAGTTAAAAGAGTGGGTCGTGGCAATCAAATTGGAACGAAGCTATTCGAAAAATGAGATTATCGCCATGTATTTTAATACAGTCGACTTTGGAAGTAACTCTATGGGGATTAAGTCGGCAGCAGCTACCTTTTTCAATAAAGCTCCGTTAGATTTAACTGTTGAGGAGTCTGCACTGTTGGTGGGAATGCTGAAAGCTCCGACAAAATATAGTCCGCGTAGAAATCCTAATGCTTCTTTGAACAGAAGAAATACAGTGCTTTCGCAAATGGAAAAGTACAAATTTATTGAAAAAGATCAATTTGATTCCATTAGAGCGATTCCTATCGATATATCAAGATATAAGATGCAGCACCATGCTACCGGCTCTGCAACCTACTTCAGAGAGTATTTGAGATTATATCTCGCAGAGTGGTGTCGGGAAAATCCCAAACCTGACGGTACTTATTATGATATTTACAAAGATGGTCTGAAAATCTATACTACCATCGATTCAAGAATGCAAAAGCATGCTGAAGAGGCCGTAAGAGAGCATGTTTGCGGGCATCTTCAACCGCTCTTTTTTAACCATATCAAAGGAAGAGCCAATGCCCCTTTTACCAATATCAGTAAGGAAGAAACAGAACGGATCCTGGTTGCAGCGATGAAGCGCTCAGAGCGATATGAGATCATGAAAGATGCCGGTCTTTCCGATGCGGATATCCGAAAGGCGTTTGATAAAAAAGTGGAGATGCAGGTTATGACGTGGGATCGTGGTATGGTGGATACAGTGATGACTCCTATGGACTCGATCCGCTACATGAAATCCTTCTTGCACTGCGGAATGATGGCGATGGATGTGAATACCGGATATGTTAAGGCGTATGTTGGTGGTGTCGATTATATGTATTTCCAGTTTGACCACGTGAAGTTGTCTAAACGACAAGTGGGTTCTACCTTTAAACCTTATGTTTATACCGTTGCGATGCAATCCGGAGAGTATTCCCCTTGTACCATGGTGCCCAATGTGCCGGTCACCTTTAAGCTGCCGGAGGGAACTACCTGGACACCCAAAAATTCAGGAAGTTACAAAGAGGGTCAGATGATCTCTCTGAGTGAGGCATTGGCACACTCGGTGAACTACATATCCGCTTATTTAATGAAACAGTTCAGACCCCAGGCGGTAATTCAGTTGATCCGTAATATGGGCATGACTTCCGAGGTTCCTGCGGTTCCTGCAATCTGTTTGGGAGCTTGTGAACTCTCTCTGTATGAGCAAGTTGGAGCGATGAACTGTTTTCCCAATCAGGGAGTTTATGTCGAGCCCTCATTCATCACCAGAATTTGTGATTTTAACGGTAACGTATTACATACTTATGTTCCTAAAACTAACGAGGCAATCGACCAGATTACAGCCTTTAAAACTGTACGTTTGATGCAGGGGGTGGTGCAACATGGTACCGGTGCCAGATTGAGAGGACAATATAAGTTGACTTTCCCATTGGCAGGAAAGACAGGAACTACCGATAATCAGTCGGATGGTTGGTTTGTGGGTTATACGCCTGCTCTGACTGCCGGAGTGTGGGTAGGAGCGGAGGATCGGTCTGTGCACTTCAGAAGTATTTCCTTAGGACAAGGAGCGAGAACCGCGATGCCCGTCTTTGCCCTGTTTATGCAAAAATGTTATAACGATCCCGAGTTGCCCTACGCCAAAATGGTGAGGAACCCGGAAAAGTATCCCGGTTACGACTTCACCATCCCGGAAGCCTACACCGGCGACGCCAGCGGATGTAATGAACAAAAACGGGAAAGGAAAAGACCCTCTTTTGACTAACTCTTAGGTTCTTGTTGTGCACAATCAATACATTACTTCCTCTGTACACTATGTGTGCTATTTCGGATTTCGGATTTCGGATTTCGGAATCTTAAATTTAGAATTTAGATTTTAGAATTTAGAATTATCTGCTATTTTACATTATAACACCCTGAAATTCAAGTATATCAATGAGATATGTTAGAAGGTTTACAATTTTCAATTCACTACTTTCGACTTTCGCCTTTCGACTTTCGCCTTCAAGATAACCCCGAAGGGGTGACATGATTGTAAATTAAATCACATCCCTTAATATTATCAAAAAAGACAATATTTAACTTAACCATCCGAAATCCGAAATATTAATCGTATTTTTGCATCTTTATTTGCGATTTTTAATAAATGCCTATGAAACTCTCCATTGTCATCCCTGTTTATAACGAAGAAAAAACAATCCATCTGATTTTAGATAAAATCCTCGAGGTGAATTTGATCAATCAACTCGAAAAAGAGATTATCCTGGTGAACGACTGTTCCACAGATGGCAGTAAAGAGGCGTTAATGCGCTATATTGACAACTTCAACTCCAATCCGCAACCGGGCGTAGAGTTCAAATTTGTGGAACAAGAGGTCAATAAGGGCAAAGGTGCAGCACTACACCGCGGATTTGACGAGGCAACCGGCGATTTCATCATCGTGCAGGATGCAGACCTGGAATATGATCCACAGGAATACAACCTGTTGTTGCAACCCATCCTGGATGACCATGCTGATGTGGTATACGGTTCACGTTATAGAGGGGGAAAACCTCACCGTATCCTTTTCTTCTGGCACTCGATCGGGAACAAATGGTTGACCAAATTCTCCAATATGTTCACCAATTTGAACCTGACCGATATGGAAACCTGCTACAAACTCTTTAAAGCGGAAATCGTAAAGAAGATCTACTTCAAAGAGAATCGCTTTGGTTTTGAACCTGAAGTAACGCAGAAATTAGCCCGCATGAAAGGAATTCGGATCTATGAAGTGGGGATTTCCTATTACGGCAGAACCTTCGAAGAGGGCAAAAAAATCGGCTGGAAAGACGGCATGAGAGCGATCTATTGCATCCTTAAATACAAATATTTCAGCAGAAGATATTTGAAGTAGAATTATATATCTTTTGATTTTAGACTAATAAATTTTAATTGAACACAGTTGTAGAGACAGGGCATGCCCTGTCTCTATTCGTAATTCGTAAATTTCAATTTTTCGTTGTATATTCGCCGATTGGTTTAACATCAAAAAAATATTAATAATATGAAAAGAAATATATTTTGCCTATTGTGCATTACAATCACAATTATATTTGCAAATCGCGTTGCGGCGCAACAGTTGATGGAAATAGAATATTTCGATCCTGTTACGGTTCAATTGCCATATCTGGCTGATTCCGTGAATGTTAAAGATGCCGCATTTAAGGAGATTGATCTGCTTAAAATGGTGCCTGTTTCTAAATCAATTCTAAAAAATGGCAAAACGCTCTTGACAAGTTATGATAGCCTTTTTATTCTCAAAGGGGATACTGAGGCATATCAAATCCATTTTTTACAATTTTCTATCTATTCGGAGCAATTCCAAAAGGGAAAATTGGATATCAGAACCAATGGGATTTTTGAGTTGTATATGGATGGAGTGATGAAAAAAGATAAACTAAAAGCAGATTCTACACTGAAAACAACATCTGTTGATCTGACCCTGGAACCCGGCTCTGTTACTTTTGTTTTGAAAGTGCTCATTTTACCTGATTCTGCGCAGACAGATCAACGATTTAAAATCTCTTTTAAAAGTAACTTGGAGGATGTTGCTGTGCAAATGGGAACCAAAGAGGAAAAGCGATTTACCATTATGAATTTACAAGATGGGAAAAATATTACCGGTGTTTCGATATCTCCTAACGGAAAATATTGTAAGGTGAGCTATTCCGAAAGAAAGAATGCGGAAACAATCAGATATGCCGAACTGATTGATAATGAGAGTAAAAAGGTGCTTCTTCAGGAGAGTGGATACCTTTCAAAAGCCTCCTGGATGCCCAAAAGCTCCCTTTTGTACTATACTCGTGACGGATTGAACGGGAAAGAACTGATTACGCTGGATCCGGCAACTTTGCAGACTAAAGTGATCCATTCCAACTTGCCGGATGGGCACTATACAATGGCTCCCGATGAGAAAACCTTGATCTTCTCCATAAAAGAAGAGGGACCGAAAGAAAGTAAATCGATGAATCGTATTTTGGATAACCGGGATCGCTACGGCAGTTTTAGAGACCGCTATTTCTTGGCTAAATATGATCTGGAAACTTCCGAGTATCAATTGCTAACTTATGGATATAGAGGAACTTACCTACAAGATATTAGTCCTGATTCGCGCTACATTCTCTTCGGAATTTCTGAGTATGATTATACAAAACGACCCTTTTCTACCTCTTCATTGTACCAAATGGATCTGCAAACCTTAAAGGTGGATACGTTGTATGAGAATGAACCTTACGCAAGTGGTGCTTCCTATTCTCCTGATGGCAAACAATTACTGATCTCAGGTGGTCCGGAAGCATTCAATAAAATAGGACTCAATATCGGGAATGAACCAATAGGTAATGCCTATGATACTCAGTTGTTTATATTTGACTTAAAAGATAAAAAGGTCACTCCGATTACCAAAGAGTTTGATCCTTCCGTAGATGATGCGACCTGGAATTATTCCGATCGTTTAATCTACATGATAGTCTCTGAAAAAGATTGCAAAAATATTTACTCCTATGATCCAAAATCCAATAAATTTACGAAACTGGAAATGGAAGAGGAGGTGGTGAAGTCCTTTTCTGTATCGCAATATGGTTCCGCTTTGAACTATTACGGTCAGAGTGTAAGCAACGCAGATCGTCTCTATTTCTACAATGTGAAGAAGAAAGGATCTACGCTTTTATATGATCTTTCTAAGGAAAAAATGGAAGGAATTCAGTTGGGTGAGGTGTACGACTGGGACTTTACCAGTGCGGATGGCACGCTCATTACCGGCCGTTTCTACCTTCCTCCCAACTTCGATTCCACCAAAATTTATCCGATGCTGGTGTACTACTACGGCGGAACAACGCCCACCGTTCGTACGTTGGAGTTCAGCTACTCGATGCACATGTACGCGGCACAAGGTTACGTGGTGTACACTTTGAATCCGAGCGGAACAATCGGGTTTGGACAGGAGTTCAGCGCAAGACACGTGAATGCGTGGGGTAAAAGAACCGCTGATGAGATTATTCTGGGAACGCAACTCTTTTACCGCTCTCATCCTTACGTGGATTCCACCAAAGTGGGCTGTTTTGGAGCCAGTTACGGCGGTTTTATGACGATGTATCTGCAAACTCAAACCGATATTTTTGCTGCTGCCATCAGTCACGCGGGAATCAGCGCACTGACCAGCTACTGGGGCGAAGGATACTGGGGAATCGGCTACTGCTCTATCGCTAATGCAGACAGCTACCCATGGAATAATCCTGACCTTTTCGTGAATCAAAGTCCGCTCTTTTTGGCCGACAAAATCAATACTCCACTGTTACTTCTTCACGGCAACAAAGATACCAATGTGCCTGTGGGAGAGAGTATTCAGATGTATAATGCCTTACGTATTTTGGGAAAACCTGTGGCTTTCATCCAGATTGAAGGGGAGGATCACGGGGTTGTGGATTATCACAAACGAATACAATGGGCTAAGACCATGCAAGCCTGGTTTGCGAAGTATTTGAAAGATCAGCCGGAGTGGTGGGAGGAACTATATCCAACCTTAAAGTTGAAATAGACTACTCTTCCTCCTCATCATACAACGAAATCCACTCGTACGAATTGCCGCAATGCTCTAAAAAGCGGACAAAATCGGTACGGGATACAATCACTGATGCCGTGTTGATACAAGGGTGAAAACTGAGTCTTTCAGCCTCTTGCAGCTTCTCGTCAATAAAGAGGTGCACATGCTTTTCAGTATCATTAATCAACCCGAAAGGCGTTACGGAACCGGGCGTTACACCCAACCATTTCATCAGCCGCTGTTCAGAAGCAAAGGTTAATTTACCCTGCTTGAGCATCTTCTCAATCTGATGGATATTCATATTCTGATCACAGTGCAAAACCACCAAATAGTGCCGATTTCCCTTGTGATTTCTAAAAAAGAGGTTCTTGCAATGCTGCGCATCATGCCCCTCCCAATACTGCTTGGCAATCTCAATCGTCGGCGCCGGCGGGTGCTCAATATATTCGTAAGCGATATCTAATTGATCTAAAAGCTGATACAGTTTTGGATCTCCATTTTTCATGGTATAATCTATTTGAATTTGTTAATTATTTCCGTTATTTCTTTTATTTTTAAATCTAAAAGGGGGGCCACTTTAGCCTCCACTATCAACCTTAGATAGGGTTCGGTATTAGAGGGTCTCACATTAAACCACCAGTCGTGGAACTCCAAGCGATATCCATCGAAATCGAGCAGCTGTAGTACCTTTTCCTGCTTAGAGAAATGATCTTTGAGCGCTTCCATCGCTTCTTGCTTCCGATCCAAAGTGAAGTTGATCTCTCCCGAATTGTGATACACTTTAATCTTGTCAATCAATTCCGAGAAGGGGATTCCCTCTTTTTTGAGTTTGGCAAGTACATTCAACACGATTAAAACTGTGACCATCGCGGAGTCGGAGTAGTAAAAGTCTTTGAGATAGTAATGTCCGGCAAATTCACCACCAAACAATCCATCTATTTCTCTTAGTTTCAGTGCTGCAAAAGCCCTTCCCACGCGCCAGATATAGGGTTTAAAGCCCATGGCTGTCAAATATTCCGTTACCGACTTGGAAGTTCGGATATCCTGAATGTAGTAGTTCCCTTCATGATCCTTTTCGCGTTCCGCAAAATAGTGTCCCATTACCGCAATAATCAAGTCTGGCGGGATAAAATTACCTTTTTCGTCAATAAACACAACCCGATCCGCATCTCCGTCAAATAAAATTCCCACATCAGCTTTGGAGCTGAGTACCAAATTCTCAATATCCTCACGATTTTCAGCTTCTAACGGATTAGGATCATGATTGGGAAAGCTGCCATCCGGTGTATCATGGATGTAAAGTTGATGCTCTTCAATCACCTTCTTGGCTAAGATCGATCCCATCCCATTGGAGCAATCCACGGCAATCTTGAGGTCGGAGAAATCGCTCTGATATTGGAATAAAAACTCGATATACTCATCCATGACAGGGTGGGGGATTACCTTGCCCGGAACTGCTGCTTTGACAGCGGGAGTGTCACTCAAAACCAACTCTTCCAAATCGCTAAGTCCTGAGTCATAACCAAATGGAAGCGCTTCTTTACGTGATACTTTAAGTCCGTTGTACTCTTTGGGATTGTGTGAAGCGGTGATCATCACCGAGGCCTCAAAATGATGTTTGGCAGTGAAATAGTAAACCATCGGAGTGGTGGTCAAGCCCATATCGTACAGATCCGCACCCGCATCATTGATACCCATACGCAAATGTTCGAAAATTTCAGGTGTGGATAAACGTACATCCCTGCCAACCAGTACTTTGTCAGTTTTCAATAGTTTGGGTAAAAAGTATCCAAATCGATAAATGGTGTTGAGGTCAAAGTCAACGCCATATACTCCTCTAAAATCGTAAGCTTTAAATGCACTCATTTCTTCTATTATTTCTGCAAAAATAGGAAAAATTTTATACTTTTGTAGATTCGTTTCATTAGATTTGTCCATATTATGAAGAAATTGATCCTTGCCTTTGTAGTTGCTTTATTGATTCCTTTGACTCAAGCACAAGAAACCCTTCCGATTATTCCTAAACCGGTATCTTGTAAAATCAATCCCGGAACCTTTAAAACGACAGTACAATCGATTGTCAATCAAGAAAATAATGCAAAACAATCCTTTGTGGTGCAAAACGATTTGTCGATTCCCCGCGAAGGATATAAAATAGCAATCACTCCTGAAAAGTTGCGAGTAACTGCATCATCAGAAGCAGGACTTTTTTATGCAGTACAAACTCTGTTACAGATGATGCCTACAACCGTTTTTGACCCTCAAATGAACTTGGATACCGAAGTACAACTGCCCTGCTGTGAAATTGTCGATTATCCTCGATTTTCCTACCGTGGTCTCCATCTCGATGTGTGCAGACACTACTTTCCTGTCACTTTTATCAAAAAGTATATCGACCTGATGGCAATGCACAAACTCAATATGTTCCACTGGCACCTGACAGATGATCAGGGATGGCGTATCGAGATTAAGAAATATCCTAAACTGCAAGAGATTGCATCACAAAGAAAAGAGACCTGGATTGGACACTACAACTCCGGATTGGGCTATGATGGCGTTCCTTACGGCGGATATTATACTCAGGAGGAGATCAGAGAGATTGTTGAGTACGCCAGAGCGCGTCATATCACGATTATCCCCGAAATTGAGATGCCCGGACATGCCAGAGCGGTAATTTCAGCTTATCCGGAACTATCTTGTACCGGTGGACCACATGAAGTGGCTAAAACCTGGGGCGTTTTTGATGACGTTTTCTGCACCACTGAAGAGGTGTTTACCTTTCTGGAAAATGTGCTGACTGAAGTGATTGATCTGTTTCCTTATTCTCCCTACATCCACATTGGTGGCGATGAGTGTCCTAAAGTGAGATGGGAAAACTGTCCAAAATGTCAGGCGCGCATTAAAGAACAGGGCTTACAAGATGAGCATGAGTTGCAAAGCTATTTTGTGAATCGGATGGCACGCTTTTTACAAGGTCATGGCAAACAGGTCATCGGCTGGGATGAAGTGATTGAGGGAGGATTTCCCAACGAAATCATTGTGATGTCCTGGAGAGGGGAGGAGGGTGCTATTCAGGCAGTTAAGCAGAATCACTACACCATATTGACCCCCAATGGCAATCTCTATCTGGATTATTATCAAGGAGTTCCGGAGACCGAACCGGTAGCCATCGGAGGATTTCTACCTCTGAAAAAAGTGTACGATTACAATCCGCTTCCGGTACAGATTCCGGTTGAAAAACAAAATTACATTTTGGGTGTGCAAGGCAATTTGTGGACTGAGTACATTGCTACTTCTGAACATGCAGAGTATATGGCGTACCCAAGAGCCTGCGCGGTGGCGGAAGTGGGCTGGTCCCCCGGGGAAGTTAAAGATTATGATAACTTTATAGATCGTTTGTCAATCCATTTTGAGCGTTTAAATGAGCTGAACGTGAATTATGCCAAGAGCCACTTTGCTGTCAAAGCGATGACGCAATGGAATGCGCAATTGCAAAAACCGGAGGTTTCACTGGCTACCGATTGCCGCGATTGTGAAATCCGATATACCGTTGATGGGAAAGAGCCCAACCTGAACTCAAAGCGCTACACTGAACCGATTGTGTTGACCAAAACAAGTGTAATCAAGGCGATGGTGTACCGTGATGGAGAACCCTATTCACCGCTCTATACGGAACTGTTTCACCTCAATTTGTCCACCGGGAAGCCTTACCAAATGGAGCATGTTAATCCTGCTTATTCAGGTGGACATCCTTACGCCTTAACGGATGGAATTGTAGCGAAAGGAACAGCCTGGAATCGCTGGGTTGGCACTCTGGGTAAAGATATGGATGTGAAAATCGACTTATTGAAGGTAACTCCAATCAAGAGAGTGAAGATGCAGTTCAATCACTTACCCGACTCCTGGATCTACGCCCCAACTCAGGTAACACTTTATGTATCAGATGATCAGAAAGAGTGGACCAAAGTGGAAACCCAACAGATCAATCCCAAAACCGATATTGTTGAGGTGCTTTTTAAAGCCAAACTCAAGAAAAGATATGTTCGCGTAGTCGCCCAATCGATCGGCAAAATTCCACCCAAAGCCCAAGGCGCCGGCAACGACGCACACCTTTTCTGCAATGAAATCATTATTGAATAATTTTGAAGGCGGAATGCGGAAGGCGGAATGATTCAATTACGAATTACGACAGATTAACAATTCGAAATTTCTGAATTTATGTGTTTAATTGTAGGGATAGGTCGCG
>DIRT01000028.1 GCA_002427605.1 Bacteroidales bacterium UBA5429
AACATTTAACGTAAATATTTGACGTTCAGACAATTGCAAAATCAAAAAATTGAATTACCCGCGTTTGCAGGGGCAGGGCTTGTCCCTGCCCTTTTCCAGAGTGGGGTGATAAAATAACAAAAGAGGAAAACCTTATCTGCCCCCCTTTTATTTTTATTTCAAAAAGAAGAAAAAAAATAGAAATATGAGGATAGAAATTTTATAAAGGGGGTTGAAGATTAATAATTAAAATGTTTTTTCAATCCATTTACAGGTTTTTCGATTAGAAACCATGATAGCGATGCGATGGCAAGCGTGATAATAAGCTGAATAATAAAATGACCGTAGATATTGGTTTTGACTACATCATATCCGTCGAAGAAGCCGAAATACAGTGTTACTACAAATAAATGATAAACATATAATCCGTAGCTTATTCGACCTATGTATACCATGACTTTACTTTCTATTATTTTCTTCATTAGTCCCTTAAAACCATTTCTGACAGCTATAAAAATAACCATTGAGTACACTAAAGTAAGCAAAGGATTTTCGAAATCTTTTAAATGAGGATATAGATGGGCGGGTCTGTATACGTAAATAATGAAGTAAACTACTAAAGATAACAAAAGAGTTATTTTCATCCTGGACAAGTTCACTTTCATAAAACTTTCCTCTTTATATTTCAAAAAGTACGCGATGAGTGCTCCCATTCCAAGTGTGTGCATGGAACAGATTACAAGGGAGTTTGCCAGCCAATATTTAGTAAAGAAAATAAAATAATATAATATTATCAATGAAATTATGATGATCAAAAATATACTCTTTTTTAAATGCTTACGTGGTATAAAGATGACGACAGGTACCCATAGAATGTAAAACTGTTCTTCAACTGCTAACGACCAAAAGTGAGTAAATGAACCAATATAATCATTGTTGAGTGTCATGTAAATGTTGGTTGTGTATGTTGCCAACCATGGAAACAGCTCTTTTGTGTTTTGAAATCCAATAATGAGCAGGAAAAAAATGGTCAGGTAATAAATAGGAAAAATTCTTAATGATCTTCTGATATAGAATGACTTGATAGAATTTAAATGTCCTTTCCCTTCAGCAATATTCCTTTCTTTGAAATTTAAAAGTATCTTGGTGATGAGAAAACCACTGAGTACAAAAAAACAAGGTAACTCCTGAACCATAGGATATATTTTTCAACAATCCGGATTTCATGTACGGCTGAAGCCAGTGGGCTATCATCACCCCAATAATGGCAAATGCCCTTAAACCATCCAGTTGTTTGTAGTAATTCATTCCTCCTTTTAGGTTACACTATTCGGTTCTAAAAATGATGAAATATGTTGAGATGAACTTACCTCAATCAAATCTAACATTTGAACGAAGCGACGGGGTGTTTGAGGTTTCTAAAACTATCAATCCGCAATCAAGAGATTGTTTCATTTAATTTCTGGAAAATCTTCACCATGGCGTAAGTGTCTAATTTGCAGTATTTTAGAAGTTGTTGGCGTTTTACTTCGATCTCTTCAGGGGTGTAATTGTCGGTTGTTAACAAAGGAAAGATAGTCATTGCATCCGTTCCGTTTTGAACTCCTTCAAGATTATGGTAATTCAACTCGGGGTCATCGGGGAAGAGTGCAGGCAACACTAATTTGATACTGGAACGCCCTTCCATTGCCTCATTTTCGTAGTATTTTTTTTTGAAAGGCAGAATCAAATCGATCATATTCTCCCAGATATTCCTCAAATGTTCCGCATAATGTTGCAAATCATTCCTGTTTTCTGCAAAATAGGCCAATTCTTTCAGGCGAGTTCGTTCAAACGGAATAAAATATGCCACAACACAGGCGTTTAGAGGAATTTCATCACAAATCTGTTTGATTAATCCAACGCGCGGGTCACTATCCGGATATCCAAGATACTCTTTATGCTCCAATTCCCCATTTTCGTGTAAAATATGTAATGAATATTGAAAAGGTGTTTGTCCCGAAGGCTTGAGTCCGTCGTATGGTGGAATTACCGCCATATAGGTCTCAAAATCAAGGAAATAGATTGGATATGAAAATTCTTCCAGGAAGTTGGCAATCTCATCTTTGTTGATTCTCTCAAACTTTTCAACATCAACCTCGTCGGAAATCTCTTCATTTTGATGGCAATAATCATAATAGGGACAATATCCTCCATATACAAAATTTTCACACTGACTACCCACTTCAATTTCAGGTTCAAGTTCCTGAGCTGCAACTTCTTGCAGTATTTTAACTGTATCTGCAATCTCTGCATTTTTTGCGATAACAGAATCCGTTACATCATCCAATCTGAAAAGCTGCTGTAAATCCAACTCACCCCACCGTACATAATCTCCGTTGAGATGCATGAGGTAGGCGTGTTCAATGTTCAATCCGCAACTTTTGAGGACGTGATATTGAAACGCAATATCGTAGTGATAATACCCTTTCAGATTATTGACACTTTTCACTTCTATCAAATCATAACCCTTTTCGGTTTTCCGTAAAATATCGACGCTACAGCAAATTCCATCAGTCAGAAAGGTAGCTTCAGCAATAATTTCGCTGTTTTTTTCCAGCAATTCCTGTGTTTTCGAGAGTTTATTGGAATATTCGTCATACGGAAAATCCACCAATTCATACTCCCCAAAATATTCCCGTGCCAGGATACCCACCGAAGTTCCGATATTCATCCTAACAATTTGACTTTCAGTCTCTTCTGCCTTTTCTTCAATACGGTTCAAGTTTAACCACAATATTTTCGGACAATTTTGACTTTCAATGAATCTTGATTTTGAAATATTCATACTATCGCACTGGTTTCGTTGATTTAATTTGCAAAAATACAACGGATTTCGGATTTCGGATTTCGGATTTCGGATTTTTTCTGTTTTTATTTTGGAAATAAAAAAAAATGGGGGGCAGACCATATTTCGCACTTTTGATATTTTGTCTCCCCACTCGGTAACATGAACCTCTTTAGATATGCAGTGATTAATTACGAATTACGAATTACGAGGTGTTCCAGTAGTTTCGAGAGTCCTAACCACATTCCACTCCGGTGACTGAGGCTCTCGAAGGCACCGGATCTGAAAATAGGTGTGGCTTCCCGCTACTGTTGTTGTCCACTACGAATAGGGGTCTCTGTTGATAATGAGAGGTGTTGAGAGGGGAGTGTATCATCCAAATACTTAATGAACAGATAATTAACTATATTATGTTATATTTTCTGACTTTTTATTATTGATATCTTGTTTTTAAATAAAATAATAAATCTTTATATTTTTTCAAGTCAATACCATTTAATAATGATTCTGGTGTTATTATTTGATATTTAGATTGGTCAATGAGTCGATTTCTCCATGTCTTTTCCATATCTAGTCCACTACACTTGTAAATTTTGTTCAACAAGGTGGTATTCTTTTTTGGTATTACGTGCAAATGAATAAAGTTGTCTGCTTTTAGTGTTTCTTTATTTTTATTTTTAATCATTTGTTCCACCCATAATGTTTGACGCATTAACTGATAAAATGGTTCAAAGAAATAAACAGAATTTCTATAATCCTTATTTTTTTTAAGGTATTTTGAGTCATCTATTAGTCTACCTTTAGGATTATAACAATATCTATTCAGTCTTTCTTTGCCTTTTGCTTCATCTCCCTTTACATATTCTTTTGACTTTTTGTCGCTGTCTTCGATTGACTTGTCTGTATTATTGTAGAACTCCGTATATTTCCATTCAATCGGAATTAACCAATTTTCTCCATTTTTGTGTTTTGCGTATATCAGAGCATCAATTGAAGTACAATTACTACCACGAGTTGATAGCCCTTCGTTTAAATAATCATTGTCACTAACGGCCTCAAATTGTATATATGCAGGTAAAAATTTGTCAGTATTTATTTGCAAAACGTCTACGAAGTCAGGTGAAATATTTTTGAGAATTGTCAAAACAGCGACCTTATCATTTCTGATATGGAATAAATGGTTTAAACACGCGATTTGTGAAGATAAGGTATGTCCGGTTGGTTTTTTACCACCCCACCATGAAATTGAATTATTCTTAAAGTACTGAATAACATCACTATAAATAGGAGCAAAAATATTATTTTTACTATCTAAAAGTACACAATCCCTGTTTAATTTTCTAAAATATTTACCCGCTTTACCGCCATAAAAAACAGGACTCTCATTTTTGATAAGGGTTTCAGCTTTTATTCTTTCTGATTCTTTAAAACTTAAAGTCATTTTTATAATTTTTATAATTTGAATGTCTTATTTTTTATTACCCGAAATCAATCTATGCTTTCGTAGGCCCATTCAACACCGCAAAGGTGGAGTTTTGGCTGTAAAATTCTGGGACAATCTCTTTCATCTTTTTGACGATTTGTAGTGGGTCTTCGTCTTGCATGCGGATGAGGGATTCAACTTTATTCACCACTTCGTCGTAAGGGTAGCGGATTACGTTGGCAATCATGATCTTTTCATGGGTGGTTTGCTTGGTGTTTTCTTTGTTTGCCAACAACTCTTCGTATAGCTTTTCTCCGGGGCGCAATCCGGTAAATTCAATGTTGATATCTTTTCCTAAGGTTAGTCCGGAGAGTTTGACCATTTTCACCGCCAAATCGTAAATCTTCACAGATTCTCCCATATCAAAGATAAAGATCTCGCCTCCATCGCCCATGGCTCCTGCAGTAATCACCAACTGACAAGCCTCTGAGATGGTCATGAAGTAACGAGTGATATCGGGGTGGGTCACGGTAAGGGGTCCCCCCTTTTCTATTTGTTTTCTAAAAAGAGGAATAACGGAACCATTGGAACCTAAAACATTCCCAAAACGGGTGGTAATAAACTTGGTGTGAGGCTGCTCAAAGTTTAACGATTGAACGTAAATCTCTGCAATTCTTTTGGATGCACCCATTACACTGGTCGGATTGACAGCCTTATCAGTGGAGATCATCACAAATTTATCCACCTTGTATCGCACAGCCAGATCAGCCAGGTTTTTAGTTCCTTCCACATTGGTCTTAATCGCCGCACCGACATTCTCTTCCATTACAGGAACATGCTTGTAGGCAGCTGCGTGGTAAATGATGTCGGGAGTCTCCTCTTGCATCACTTTTTCAATGCGCTTCTTGTCGGTGATATCCATTAACAGAATATCAATGCTGCCACTGTAATTTTGACTGTTGCAAAAGTTAGTGAGAAAAAAAGTGGGCGTTTCGGCATTGTCAATCAGAACTAACTTTTTAAATCTGAAGGAGAGGAGCTGGCGCACAATCTCACTTCCAATCGAGCCGGCTGCTCCGGTAATCCATATCGTTTTGCCATATATTTCGGGACTTACCAAAGATTGATCCATCTGAATCGGCTCTCTCTCAAGCAGTTCCTCAATTTTTATCTGTTTAATCTGTTTAAAACTCAATTCCCCGTTAATCCACTTCAACACCGGAGGCACAACCAATACTTTCACATCATGCAGCAGCGCAATCTCGGTAATCTCATTTTTCTTGGCTGCCGGTAAATTTTGAATGGAGATAATGATAATGGAGATATTGTTTTTGGCGAAAAAGTCTGACAGTTGTGAAAAGGGGAGTACCTTTAAACTCTCCAGCGTCATGCCAATTTTATTGGGGTCTTCATCAAAAAAGGCAACCACATTATATTTGCTGATTTGATCTCTGTCAAACACCCTTTTGGTAACGATTCCACTCTCTCCGGCACCAAAAATCACCACATTTTTTTTCAGTTTTGTCGGATTAATGGTTTCGAGGTAGTAGGATTTGAACTGAATTCTATAGAAGATCAGCAAGGCAATCGTAATGGGTAATTCAATGTAGATAATGGAGGTTGGGATAATCCGGGGGAGTCCTCTCGCATCCATAATTAAGTTGATCATAAAGAGGATCAGGGATCCGACAACGGAAGCTAAAAATATAGTAATCAGGTCTTTGGAGTCGGTATAGCGCACTACCATCCGGTGTGTTCCAAAAGCTAAAAACACAAGCGACCGGATCAAAACAATCATAAAAGGAGCAATCAGGTAGTCGTCAATCGTGAGTTTGGAGGGTAAACCAATATTTCCACGAATAAAAACCGCCAAAATAGCCGCAATAAAGACACAGCAGATATCAAAAATCAATATCACTGAGGAGGGCAAAATGCTCATTTTTTGGATAAACTTCTTCATTGCTTTAATCTCTGATATATATTCTTTGTACTCTTTTTGATATGGCAGTCAGCAGCTCATAAGGTATTTTTCCAATCCATTTGGATATTCGATATAGATTCATCTCAGAATTGTAGATAATCACGTCATCTTCTTCTTTAGCATCAACTCCTGTAATGTCGATTAAAGTCATATCCATACAAACTTTACCGACTACAGGACACTCTTTTCCTTTTACCAGCATCTTGCCAATTCTGTTACTCAACTCTCTCGGATAACCATCAGCGTACCCTATAGGAACTACAGCCAACATCATATCTTTATCTGCTACAAAAGTACGATTATATCCGATACTCTCCCCTTTTTTTATTTTTTTAACCTGAGTAATGATACTTTTGAGTGTAATGGTATTGCTGGTATGGGGTTGATCTTCTGCTACAGCGGTATAGCCATACAAACCGATACCCAACCGAACCATGTCGAAGTGATACTCAGGGAAACGGGTGATTCCCGCACTGTTGGCAATATGTTTCAGGAAGGAGTAACCCAATTTTTGCTCCATTTTAGAGCAAATTCTCTGAAATAGTTGCGCTTGCTGGTGTGTAAACCGGTCTTCATTCGGATCTTCAGCGGCAGCCAGGTGAGAAAAGAGTGAACGCACTTTAATCTGCGGATTTTGAGCAATGAGCTCCGCTAGTTCGTCAATCTGTTCCTCATCAAACCCCAGTCTATGCATGCCGGTGTCAATTTTAATGTGGATCGGATAATCTTTAATTTCAGGGTACTGTTTTAGCGTTTCTATCCACTTCTCCAGATAGTGGAAATTAAAGATTTCCGGCTCCAGTTGATACTGGATCATGGAGTGAAATCCGGCAGCTTCAGCACCCAAAACAACGATGGGCGTTTTAATCTTTCTTTTCCGCAATATAATTCCTTCATCGGTGTAGGCAACTGCCAGATAATCAATACGATGATAAATCAACTCATTGATCAGCTCAACATCTCCCAATCCGTAGGAAAAGGCTTTAACCATCGCCATGAATTGGACATTCGGTGCGGTTTTGGATCTATAGTAGTGCAGATTATGAACTAAAGAAGCTAAGTCTACCTGTAACACTGTCTGGTGACTTTTCAGTTGCAATTTTTGAACTACTTGTTCAAACTGCCATTTCCGGGCTCCTTTGACCAAAATAGCTTCCTGACCAATTTTGCCGGATCTGAGATATTCCAATAGTTCCCGGGTATCTTTGAAGATGGTCAATGTGCCATTCTTCATAAAATGTTGAAAAGGGATCACCTTGGAACCTACCCATAACACCCGATTGATCCGGTGTTCCTGAATCATGTTAAAGATATGCTTGTACTCCTCTTCTCCTAACAATACTTGTTCGAAGTCGGAGATAATCAGGGTTCGTTTTTCAAATTGAGTTTGTGTATTTAAAAAGTCCAGTGCAATAGCTAAGGAGTTGAGATCCAGGCTATAAGTGTCATTGATTACAATGGAGCGGTTAATCGCTTCTTTCACCTCCATTCTCATTGAGAGACGGGATAACAAAGCCAGATTTTCGTTGATTTGCTCAATTGGGAATCCCAGATGGAGTAGGAGCGTCACCACTTGCATTCCATTTTCAATGGAGGCACTGTCCGTAAAGGGGATTCTTACCGGTTCTTCATAATCTTGCAGTTTGATTATGGTTTCCGTTACAGTTTTTTCCATCTTTTCAATCCGATAGGTTCCCTCTTGAGTCCCCCAGCTAATCAATTGCAGGTGCTGAAATTCAGGTTTTTGTAGTGCATAATGGATCATGGAGTGATCGGAGCAGTAGATAAGGGTTTTAGCCCTTTGAAAGAGCCTTAATTTTTCGAGCAGTTTTTGATAGATTCCCTCAAAGTTTGCCATGTGGGCATCTCCGATGTTACAAATGATACCGATATCGGGTTGAATCACTGCTTCCAGGGCTTCCATTTCTCCAACCTGAGATATGCCTGCTTCAAAAATAGCCAGGTTGTGTTGCGTATCCATTCTCCAAACAGAAAGGGGAACTCCAATTTGAGAATTCCAGCTGTTGGGACTTTTAATCACTCTGTAGTCGTTGGATAAGGTGTGTGCCAGCCACTCCTTGACAATTGTTTTCCCGTTACTTCCGGTAATTCCAATCACAGGGTAGGAGAATTGTTTCCGGTGGTTGGCAGCGATCAGTTGCAATGCCAAAATAGCATCCTCAACTTGGATAAAATTGGCATTATAGTCAGAAAAATCGCTAATAGGGTGAGTGATAATAAAGTTTTTCACCCCCTGTTCAATTAGTCCGGGAATATATTTATGTCCATCATTATTTTTAGTCTCTATAGCAAAGAAAAGTACCTGTGGATGATCTTTTATTCTTCTACTGTCATAGCCCAATTCAGAGATCGCGTTGTTGGGATCCTTTAAATTTGAGGCTATAGGATTCAGAATTTGGACGATATCTTTAATCAATAACACCATGACAGTGCGGATTGAGATCTATAATATTAAACAGCTGAGTTTAGTCTGTTTTTTGCGATATCAATAGCCAGGTAGATCGCTTTTCTCATTGAGTCTGCGGAAGCCAGATTTTTTCCTGCAATATGGTATGCTGTTCCATGTGCAGGTGATGTTCTGACAATAGGAAGTCCGGCGGTAAAGTTTACGCCATCCTCCATTGATAATAGTTTGAAAGGGATCATCCCCTGATCGTGATAGATAGCTAAAGTAGCATCGAACTCCATATATTGTCCGGAAGCGAAAAAGCCGTCAGCAGGGAAAGGTCCAAACACATTGATGTTTTTATCAAAAGCATCGTTAATCGCCGGTTTAATAATATCATTTTCTTCAGTTCCAATCAAACCTGTATCACCTCCATGCGGATTGAGTGAGAGAACAGCAATTTTAGGATTGGTACACAAAAAATCTGTTTTTAATGAGTGATCTAATATTTCAATTTTTTGTAATACCAAATTTTCGGATAAAACCCCGGGTAAATCGTGAATCGCAACGTGATTGGTGACAAATCCCACTTTGAGACGATCAGAAACCATCATCATCATACTTCTGGGAGCACCAAATTCATGAGCAAAAAATTCAGTGTGTCCGGTAAAATTGAAATCATCAGATTGAACACTATATTTATTAATCGGTGCTGTTACAATAGCATCAATCTCTTGATTTTTTAAATCCCTACAAGCAGCATTGATAGATTGAACAGCAACTTGTCCTGCAATAGAGGAAGATTCTCCCAATGTGACTCTGACTTCTTTATCCGACAGATTGAGCAAATTAGGATTTTTTAGTGATACATTACTGATATTTCTGGTAATTTGGAATGAAAAATCATGCATTCCTAACGTTTTTCTATGATAAGAAGCAACTTTTGCCAATCCATATACAATAGGTGTACAAAATTCGTTAATTCTATTATCTTTTAAAGCTTTCATAATCACCTCATAAGAGATACCATTAATATCTCCGTGGGTAATTCCAATTCTTAGAGTTCTATTCATTCGTCATTAGTATTATAGAGTAACTTTAACTTCATATTCTTCATATCCTTCAACGATATCTCCCACTTTAATATCATTGAAATTTTCGATATTGAGTCCGCAATCCTGTCCGGCAACAACCTCTTTAACATCATCTTTAAAACGTTTTAGAGATCCCAATTTTCCAGTATAGATCACAATTCCGTCCCGGATAAGTCGTACCAAATTATTACGATTTAACTTACCATCCAGTACCATACAGCCGGCAACAGTTCCCACTTTTGAAATTTTGAAAATCTCTCTAACTTCAAGGTTACACAAAATTTTCTCTTTGATTTCAGGTGAGTGCATACCTGCAATAGCGTCTTTGATTTCGTTGATTGCAGTATAAATAATAGAGTAAGTTCTGATGTCAATCTGTTCTTGTTCAGCTAACTTTCTGGCACCTGGAGTGGGTCGTACCTGGAAGGCAACGATAATCGCATTGGATGCAGAAGCTAACAGAACGTCGTTTTCTGTAACAGCTCCAACGGATTTATGGATTACATTAACCTGAACCTGAGGAGTTGTAAGTTTCAATAATGAGTCAGCCAGTGCCTCTACAGATCCGTCCACATCCCCCTTAACAATAATATTAAGTTCCTTAAAGTCACCAATGGCGATTCTTCTTCCAATCTCATCAAGAGTAATGTGTTTTTGTACTCTTAATCCAATTTCTCTATCAAGTTGAGCTCGTTTGGTTGCCGCAACTCTCGTTTCATGTTCAGTATTGCATACTCTGAGTATATCTCCGGCTTGTGGCGCACCATTGAGTCCCAACAGGAGAACAGGAGTAGCAGGTCCGACATCGTCAACCTCCTGATTTCTTTCGTTGAAGAGTGCTTTAACTTTACCGTGGAAAGCTCCTGCTAATACAGGATCACCTACCTTAACAGTTCCGTTTTGAACCAAAAGTTTGGCGACATATCCTCTACCTCTGTCCAATGAAGATTCCAGAACAGTACCTATACCGGGTCTGTTTGGATTCGCTTTTAACTCCAATAGTTCAGCTTCCAGTAAAACTTTTTCCAACAATAAATCAACGTTGGTTCCCATTTTTGCATTAATCTCCTGACATTGATAAGGGCCACCCCATTCCTCAACGAGGATATTCATATTAGCCAATCCTTCTCTGATTTTATCTGGTGCAGCAGTAGGTTTATCTATTTTAGTAATCGCAAACACAATAGGAACTCCGGCTGCTTGAGCATGGTTAATCGCTTCTACTGTTTGAGGCATGATAGCATCATCAGCTGCAATCACAATAATGGTCAAGTCTGTAACTTTAGCACCACGCGCTCTCATCGCTGTAAACGCTTCGTGACCCGGAGTATCCAGGAAGGTAATTTTTCTTCCGGATGGAAGTCGAACTAAATAAGCTCCAATGTGTTGAGTAATTCCTCCGGCTTCACCGGCAATCACATTCGATTTGCGGATATAGTCCAGAAGTGAAGTCTTACCATGGTCCACGTGTCCCATAACGGTAATAATAGGATGTCTGGGTTCTAAATCTGCTTCATCATCATCAAACTGAAGTGATAACTCATCTTCCATTTCAACTCTCATAAATTCAACTTCGAAGCCGTACTCTTCAGCTAATAAAGAGATAGTTTCAGCATCCAGACGTTGATTGATAGAAACAGCCAATCCAATACTCATACAGGTAGAGATAATTTGAGTTACCTGAACATCCATTAAACTGGCTAACTCGTTAGCAGTAATAAATTCAGTAACTTTTAATGTTTTGGAGGCTTCTTTTTCCCTTAGTTCGTGCTCATGTTGTTCTGAAAGAATAGTTTGACGTCTCTCTCTTCTACGTTTGGAAGATCTTGACTTACCAAGTGGTTCCAAACGTTGCATTGTTTCACGAATTTGTCTTTGGATATCCTCATCACTAATTTCTGTTTTAGGAGCAGCAGCTTGTTTTTTACCTCCAGCTTGTGTTTGTGATTGTTGGCTGGGAGTTGGTTTAATACGTGTTCTCCTTCTTCTTCTTTTACTTGAAGATTCACCGGTTGAGGAAGTTTCACTCTTACTTTGTTGTTTTTTCTCTGCTTGACCACCTCTTCTACCTGAATCTTTGGGGGTCAGTTCATCCAACTTAATAGTTCCTTTAATAACAGGAGCTTTCAGTTTAATATATCGGGTTTCAATAAAGTTTTCAGGAGTCTCTTCCACTTCCTCACTTTTTTCTTCAGTAGCTTTTGATTCTTCTGCCGCATCAGGTACACTTTTATCCTCTTTACTCTCTTCCGTTACAGGAGTAACTTCTACTTCCTGAGTTACAGTTTCCTCCACGGTTGGAGCAACAGGTTCAGTTTTGTCAGTTTCAGGAGTACCGGATTCTGCCACTTCAGGTGTCTCTTTTGTTTGTTCAGAACTAATTTGCTCAACCTCTTTTTCAGCAACTTTGTTCTCTACCTCTACTGTAGGTTCAACTTTGATTTCTTCAACAGGTTCAGCAACAGCAGCAGACTCTTGAGTTTCTTTAGCTTCATTTCTTGAAACTGCTTTCTCTGTGGTTTTTTTCTTTTTTACTTTAGAAGAATCCTCAGAAGCAGTTTTTTTACTCCTCTTTTTAGGTTCGAAAGTCTCCGGATCTAAAAATCCAACTTGTTTTGGTCCACTGGGAGCTTCAACTCTAATTACCTTATCAACTTTTTCTTCCTCTTCTTTTTTTACAACCGTTTCTTTTTTTGTATCCTTTGGTTTAGGTTCCACAGGTGCTGCTTCTACGGTTGGCTCAGGAGTTGCCTTAACGGGTTCAGGAGTTTCCTCTTTGCTCTTATCGTATATACCGATTTTTATTTTTTGAGCCTCCTCTTTAACGATTTTATCTCCCATATACTCCTTTACAAGGGCTTCATACATTTCAGGGGATAGTTTCACATTAGGATTTCTATCACTAATATCAAAGCCCTTCTTTTGCAGGAATGCAACTATTGTACTGGGAGCCACGTTAAATTCTCCGGCAGTTTTGGCTAAACGATGTATTTGCTTTTTTTCTGACATATATAGTGTAAAAAATTTCTAATAAATATTTAAGATAAAAGAGTATTGTTGAGATTATTATACTGTTTGTTATTCGATATCAAGTTCTTTTTTAATAGATGCAATCATTTCATCCACAGTTTCTTCTTCCAAATCCGTACGTTGAATCAGATCTTCTCTGCTTAATTTTAAAACTCCTTTTGCAGTGTCACATCCGATAGCTTTAAATGCATCAATAACCCATTGATCAAATTCATCATTGAATTCATCCAAGTTAACATCTTCTTCATCATACTCCTCGTCATCTCTGTAAACATCAATTTCATATCCTGTTAACCTGCTTGCTAATCGAATGTTATTTCCACCTTTTCCGATAGCCAGTGATACCTGGTCCGGTTTCATGTAAACTTTTGCATTTTTGAACTCTTCATCAATCTCAATGCTGGTTATTTTTGCAGGATTCAAAGCTCTTGCAATGAGTAAGCTGGTATTTTCAGTATAATTGATGATATCAATATTTTCATTGCGAAGTTCTCTCACGATGGAATGAATTCGGCTCCCTTTCATTCCCACACAAGCTCCAACCGGATCTATTCTGTCATCGTATGCTTCAACCATCACCTTGGCTCTTTCTCCCGGTACTCTGACAACATTTTTAATAGTGATCAGTCCGTCAAAGATTTCAGGAATCTCAGTTTCCATTAATCTTTCCAAAAATTGAGGTGCAGTTCTGGAGATGGTAATCACCGGTGTCGATTTCTTAACATCTACTCCTTGTACAACAGCAATGAGGGTGTCTCCTTTTTTATATCTGTCTGCAGGAATCTGTTCAGAAGCGGGAAGAATCAACTCAACTCCATCTTCATCCAGAATCAAGATCTCTTTTCTCCAAACCTGATTTACCTCTCCGGATACTAATTCTCCAACCTTATCTTCATATTTTCTGAATATGTTATCTTTTTCGTATTCCAGAATTTTATTGATCAAGTTTTGTCTTAGAGTTAATATTTCACGACGGGCAAAGTCAGTTAAGTGGATTGTTTCATAACACTCTTCTCCCTCTTCAAGGTCAGCTTCAATTTTGATCGCATCTTTGAGTTCGATTTGAGTTGCTTCATTTTCCATCTCTCCATCGGCAATCACTTCTCTGATTCTTTGAATCATCAAGTCCCCATTATCTACGTTGACAATAATACTAAAACGAGCTTCCGGACCATATCTCTTTGCTAATGAAGCCTGAATTACATCTTCTAAAATCCTCATCATTGATGTTCTATCAATGCTTTTCACCTCTTTAAATTCTTGAAAAGTCATCAACAAGTTGAGACGATTCTCATTGGCTTGATCTATTCCGGCATCCGATTTTGATTTACTTCTTTTCATTTTTAATTAATATTATATCATCATCTTTCTGTTCTATATAAAGAAAGTGGAGTAAAACCCCACTTTCTTTCTGCATTTTTTCTAAAAAAAACTCTCACCAAGATTAGTGAGAGAATTTAGTACGTTGACCAACCAGGATTCGAACCTAGACAGACAGAACCAAAATCTGTAGTGCTACCATTACACCATTGGTCACTAGCTCTAATTGAGAACTGCAAAAGTACACATTTTTTTGATATAAAATGATTTTTTTGTCAAAAAATATAAATAAATTTAAATTGTTGACTATAAGTTAGTTATATCAAATTAATTAAAAATTTGCCTTACTCTGTGGAAAAAACCTTTTTCCTGCTTGTCAGGTTTTGGTTTAAAATTCTCAGAATTTTCGAATTTCTCAATGATTTGTTTCTCCTCTTTTGTCAGGTTTTTAGGTGTCCAAACATTGATATTAACTATTAAATCACCCTTTCTGTTACTATTCAGTTCCGGTAATCCTTTTCCTTGTAATCTCAATATTTGTCCTCCCTGAGTTCCGGCAGCAATCTTCACTCTTGCATATCCATCTAATGTTGGAATCTCTACACTTCCACCCAGCGCTGCTTGTGGGAAGGAGATATAGAAGTTAAGGAATAGATTATTCCCGTCTCTTTCAAAGAGGGGATGTTCAATCTCTTTAATCAGAATAATCAAATCTCCGTTGATACCACCCCTTTGAGCTGCATTTCCTTTCTCTCTCATGGAAAGTTGCATTCCATCATGTACTCCGGCAGGAATAGAGATGGTGATCACTTCTTCTCCTTTTACAACGCCTGTACCACTACATGTAGAACATGGTTTTTTGACAACGACTCCCTCACCTTGACAATGATCGCAGACAACAGCTTGTTGGATGATTCCAAACATACTTCTCTGTTGGTGCATAACTTGTCCCTGACCATTACATTTGGGACACGTTTGCAGATCACTTTTATCAACAGCACCTTGTCCATGACAAGTCCGGCAAGGAACCATCTTTTTGATTTTCAGCTTTTTCTCTGTTATTTTAGCAATCTCTTCCAGAGTCAACTTAACAGTCACTCTGATATTGGACCCTTTACGCACACGAGGTCTTGAGCTACCGCCTCCACCAAATCCGCTAAATCCTCCAAATCCTCCTCCAAAAAGATCACCAAATCGTTCAAATATAGAGCTCAGGTCAAAATCGGCACTGTATCCGCCACCCATTCCCGAACCACTCATACCGGCATGCCCGAACTGGTCATATCTGCTCTTCTTTTCGGGAGTACTTAATACATCATAAGCCTCAGCAGCCTCTTTGAACTTCTCTTCAGCTTCATGATTCCCCGGATTCCTGTCCGGATGGTACTCCATCGCTTTTTTCCTATATGCTTTTTTTATCTCATCTGCTGAAGCGTCTCTTGAGACACCCAGCACTTCATAATAATCTCTTTTCATTCAACTTCCATTTTTTAGTTTGCAACAACTACTTTGGAAAATCGGATCACTTTATCATTTAAAGTGTATCCTTTTTCAACAACATCCATCACTTTCCCCTTTTGGTCATCAGATGTAGCAGGGAAATGGGTTACCGCCTCATGGTAGTCAGTGTCAAAAACCTGATCCTGAGCTGCAATCTCAGCTACACCCATTCTTTTCATCAATGCGCTCAGCTTATTATATATCAATTCAAAGCCCTCTTTGACTACTTCGATTTCACCAGTTTCCTTATTGTATTCGATGGCTCTTTCAAAATCATCAATAATAGGCAATAATCCCAAAATTACTTTTTCAGAAGCAGTATTGATGATATCTATTTTTTCCTTGTTGGTTCTTTTTTTATAGTTATCAAATTCTGAAAAAAGCCTTAAAAATTTATCATTTAATTCCTCTTTTTCCAAAGTTAACTTTTCAACCTCTTCTTTCAGTTTCTTCTCTTTTCCACCTCTTTTAGAGAAAAAAGAGTCTGCTTTCTTTTCTTCCTTTTCTTCCTTTTCTTCACCTTCAGTGATTTCAATTTTCTTGTTAACAGATTCTTCCTTTGGTTCAGTTGCAGGACTTTCATCCTCATTATGATTGTTTAAGTTATCTGTTAATTCCTCTTCATTATGATTTGTCTTCTTCATTCTCCAAAAATTTATAGCTATTAATTCATTTTCTATTTTACATTCATTATTGCTGCAAACTGTGTGCCCTATGTAAAGGCTGACATTTTGTCATAAAAAAGAGGCGGACATTTAAATCATCCGCCTCTACTATATTATTATAGAGTTTGTTTATTTCTTATAAATCAATTTATTTTTTGCAGTATCGATAGTGAAATCTCCCCAGTTTTCACGAATATATTCGTCTCCAATCACAAATTTTGTGGGTAGATTTTTCTTAACAACCACTTTTACATTCTCTTCATAGTCATCCCCAACACGAATCTCTCTCAAGAAGAAAGCAGTATTTTCTATAATTGAACCATCCTCTTGTTTAATGGCACGGTCTTTTAATTCAAAATCCGCCACAGTAATAATCATCTCTTTCAGATATCTTGTAGCTTCTATATAGTCCATATAGATCTCTTCGGAGTTATCGCCAATTGAAAATTCTGAGATTTGGCTATTAGCATAACAGGTTCCCTGAACTCTGTTATCTTGAATTGTAATAGGAAGGGATTTCCCTTCAATAAGGGCAATAGTAATACTTCTTGGTGCACCGATAGAGTCACCTTTGGGAACATAGTTACTGTGCAATACAGTAAATTCTGTACGTCTGTTGAGAGCGTGAGCTGCTTCTTGACTACCTCTTGGGAGTGAGTTGATATATTCTTCAGTCAATACTACACCCTTGTCGTAAGTATATCTTCTTCCTTCATATATTTGTGTGAAAGGGTTATCAAACTTACGGGGAGTACTTTCTCCATATCCCATAGGAATGATACGATCAGGATCGATTCCTTTTTCGTTAACTAAAAAGTCAACGCAAGTTTGAGCTCTGTTTTGAGAAAGAACCATATTTCTTTCATCTGTATCTCTGGAGTCAGTGTGAGAACGTAACTCAATAACAATAGTTGGGTTTTTAATCAAAATGTTGTACAAATACATCAGAGAGTCCTTATATTGTGGTTTAAGATCCCATTTTGCCAATTCATATAAAATTTCAGGCAAAATAATAGGTTCCTCTGGAATAGGAGCAATTCTAAAATCTTGTTTTAGATCTGTGTTTTCCGATAATCCAATAGTGGTTTGTGTTCCTTTGTTATTATCATCATCCCAATATCCGTCTTTAGTAACATGCATGGTGTATGTTGTATTGGCGAGAATTTGGTTTTTATCGAAATGGTAGTATCCTTTTACATCGGTAGTAGTGGTATATGAATTACCATCAGTTCCAAGAATCTCAACCTTTGCTCCATCAATATATTGCAATGTTGCCTCGTCTCTCACATAACCGGAAAGAGTATACACAATAGGTCTCAATAAGAAATAGTAGATATCGTCACCTCCTCTTCCACCGGGTCGGTTGGATGAGAAAAATCCTTTAGCCAGGTACGGAACTTTCGATTTAGGATCCAAAACTTCCTGATTATCAAAAACGATTCCAATTTCATCCCAGCAGGAATTGATAGGAATGCCCAGGTTTTCAGGTTCACTCCACTTATTGTCTCTATAAGAAGAAACAAAAATGTCTAATCCACCCAATCCGGGGTGTCCGTCAGATGAGAAATAGAGCGTAGAATCACCTCGCAATGCAGGGAAAACCTCTTGTCCTTCAGTGTTAATGGTGCTACCCAAATTTTCAATATTGGTAAACTTACCGGTCCTTCTGGCACGAGTAGCTTTATAAATATCATATCCACCTTTACCACCCGGTTTATTGGATGCAAAATAGAGTGTCAATTCATCCATGGAGATATAAGGGTGTACATAGTTGAAAGAATCGGGTCCCAATTCAACCATCTCGGCAGGTCCAAACCCATTACCTCTTCTGGGTGCAGTGTAGATATAGCAGTACTTAACCTGCTTTTTATCATGAGGACAACGCGTAAAGTAAACTTGTGATCCTTTTCTGTTGGCAGTTAACTCTCCTTCATTGACTTCTGTATTCACATTTCCTTCAGTATCAAAAGGTTTAACAGGACTCCATTCTGCAGGAGGCCATTCAGTATTTCTGCTTTTAGGCTTTTCTGTAAAATAGAGGTCAGAAAAGTCACCACCGGTCCACTCATCATTCCCTTTTCCAACTGAGCCATCTCTGTTAGATGAGAAAACCAACATCGTTTCTCTTTCGGGATTACCCCATCTGGGAGCCCAATCATCTTGTTTGCTGTTGAGCTTCTTCAGATTTTCTACTTCATAACGTGTCGGATTTTCATTCCAATACTTAGCCTTCTTTGATCCTTCAATGCGAGCGTCAATTCGGGCATCATCAGGAACCCTTTTCTTATACTGCTCATAGTATTTCAAAGCTAAATCGTACTCTCCACGCAATTGATACAAACTTCCCAATTGGAATAACAGCATGGGGTTATCCTTTTGATAATTTCTTTTTTCCAATCTTAAATAAGCTTGTTCGGCTCTTTTAAGATTACCCATAATTCTATAACATTCAGCAATTTGAAAGTTAACTCTTCGAACCTCAACCGGATTTTTCTTAATCTTCTTAATCCCTTTTTGATAACCATCCAAAGCTTTCTGGTATCGTGAGTGTTGAAAGTCGTAATCAGCATCACGAATGGTTTGGGCTTGTAACGAAAAACTCAGAATGATACTGAGAAAAAAGGTTAAAATGAGCTTGGATTTATTCATAACTGTCTACATAATTTGCAAAGTGCAAATGTACATTATTTTTTTGACTTTACTATATTTTTTTTAAAGATTTTTTTTTCTTAGAAAAAACTCAACAATTTATTGACAGGAGGATTGGGAATGGCATTGATTAATTTCTGTGTATATTCCGTTTGAGGAGCTTCGTAAATCCGGTCTGCATCATCCAATTCTACAATTTTTCCCTTTTCCATCACAGCCATACGATCTGACATAAATTTAACTACTGACAGGTCATGAGAGATAAAAAGGTAGGTGAATCCGAAATCGTTTTTTAGTTCGTTGAGCAAGTTGAGTACCTGAGCCTGTACCGACACATCCAGGGCAGAAACCGATTCATCGCAAATAATAAAGCGGGGATTGACAGCTAAAGCACGCGCAATGGAGATCCGCTGCCGTTGTCCGCCCGAAAATTGATGCGGATAACGATACAAGTGTTGCTCCTCCAGCCCGACTCTCTCCAGCAACTCAATTGCTCTCCGTTTCCGCTCTTTGCTGTTACTCCCAATCCTGTGTACTTTCATCGGTTCCACCAGCATAGCACCAATTGTTAAGTGTTGATTCAGAGAGGAATAGGGATCTTGCAAAATAATCTGCAACTCTTTTCTTACTTTTCTCATTTCAGACAATGAAAGGTTGCGCAACTCCTGATTTCGATACAAAATGGACCCGGAAGTGGGTTCCACAAGCCGGATCATGGCACGCCCCAACGTCGTTTTTCCACATCCCGATTCACCGACTAAACCCAAAGTTTCACCTTCATAAATCTCCAGATTGATATCCGATATCGCTTGAATATATTCCCGTTTTTCAAACAGTGATCCCCTTCGCAACGGATACTCTTTACAAAGGTTTCGGATCTCAATAATCGGCTTTTCCCCATACAGTTTTTGGTGGTAAATCTGCCTTTCTTCTTTAGAAACAACCCCAATTTGCTCTTTAAATGTATCGCTAAGATGTTCTTGTTTGATGTAATTTTCTACTGTTGGGAGTTTTTTGAATCTTAAAATTAAGGGGGGGCGACAAGCCAGTAGTCCTTGGGTATAGGGGTGGCTTGCGTTCTCAAACAGGTCGCTTATGGATCCTTCCTCGACCACTGTACCCTTGTATAGCACCAGCACGCGATCCGCAATTTCCGAAATCACCCCCAAATCATGGGTGATAAAGATAACCCCCATTCCTCGCTTCTGTTGTACCTCACGGATCAACTCCAGAATCGCTTTCTGAACCGTAACATCCAACGCAGTAGTGGGTTCATCCGCAATCAAGATGTCCGGATCACAACTCAGCGCCATCGCAATCATGACACGCTGCTTTTGTCCTCCCGACAGTTCGTGAGGGTAGGAGTTGAAAATATACTCCGGTCTGGGTAATTTGACCTCTTCAAACAACTGAATTACTCTCTTTTTTGCCTCTTTTTTGGAGAGGTCAGTATGCAGCAAGATTGCTTCTGTGATCTGTTTTCCGCAGCGAATCACAGGATTCAAAGAACTCATCGGTTCCTGAAATATCATAGCGATTTTTCTCCCCCTGATTTGGCGTAGCTCTTTCTCAGAACATTCGGTTAAGGAGTACTCCTTCTCATTGGTAGCGTCAAAATAGTGGATCGTACCTTCGTCAATTTTGGAGATTTTCGGATTGATCAACCGCATGATAGAAAGCGCAGTAACCGACTTTCCTGAACCGGACTCGCCCACAATACCTAAAGTTTCCCCATTGGATAGCTCAAAAGAGATCCCATGCAGGATCGGTTTCCATACCTCTTCATTTTTGAGATCCAGGTGCAGGTTGTTGACTTTAAGTATTTTCATATCATGAGTTGAGAAAGGGAGTTTATAATTGAAATTCAGAACATTGAATCAGATTTTGCTCAAAATCAATATTAAAGAAAATTGATTCTGCACCGTTGGTGACACCAATCAAACCGGCTTGCAACACTTTGTTGTAACGACCCACTTGCTCCAGCACTTCCTGATCCAGTTTGATATGAGGAGCTTTACACTCAATCACGATTTGCGGATTTCCGGAGGGGTCAAAAACGACAATGTCAAACCTTTTTGTAGTGGAATGTAACTTGATTTGGCGTTCCACGGCTATTCTGGAAACGGGAAACTGATGTACTTCAACCAATCGGTGGATACAATATTGCCTCACTTTTTCCTCTTCGGTAAGCAGAACCCACTTTTTACGGATGGAGTCCCAGATCTCTTCTTTACCTTCGTGTATTCGAATTTTATTCATGAGCTATATAGTTTCCGAACAGCGATGAATATCCTTCCCCCCTTTTTTTCTTTTTTTCAAAAAGAGAATTAAGATCTTAATCGTGTGGTATCAATATCGTAAATCAGATTTTCTTTGTCAGCACAATTCATCATACATTGATCACAGATGGTCAGTTCGCCGCTTAACCTTCTCTTGATCATGTCGTTAAGACGTTCACGCAACTTTTCGATCAGCACCAGATTGGCGATTTCATTAGCAAAAGCAAACATCAGGAGCATGCGCGCATTTCTGAGACAAATTCCGCGAGTACGTAAGTAAAACATCGCATTCTCGTCCAGCTGACCAATGGTAGCCCCGTGACTACATTTTACATCGTCAGCATAAATTTCCAGGAAGGGGCGCGTTGTAATTTTAGCCTCGTCAGTGAGTGCAATATTTCTATTGATTTGATATGCAGCAGTTTGCTGAGCATCTTTCGCAACGTAAATATGTCCGCTGAAGTTCGCACCCGCCTCGTCATCAGCAATCCCTTTGTAGATTTGATTACTGGTACAGTGAGGCACATGATGAACTATATTTACCTGATTATCAATATATTGCTTTCTATCAACCAGATATAAACCGTAAAGATTAGCGTCTGCTCCCTCTTCGTTGAGGTGAACTTCCAGACTGTTTCTCACGTAACCACAGTTGAAGGTGATCATATTGGAAGTAAATCGGGAATCCGCAGCCTGATTGACAAAAGTGTTGTTCACCAGGATCGATTGCGCATCCTTATTTTCCATTTTGTAGTAGTGCAGTTGCGCATTGGCTTCCAGATTGATCTCCAAAATGTTATTGATGAAGCTGTTTTCTTCGTGAACAGAGTCATTGCAATGCACCAGTGAGAGTTGACTATTTTTTCCGACAATCACTAAATGGTGGTGCTGAATCATCAGTTTTTGCAATGTATCCACTAAAGATACAATCTGAATTGGAGTTTCAACCACCACATTATCAGGTACATAGATAAAGACACCATCGGTAAAAAGTGCCTGATTGAGTGCAATGAGTCCATCCTGCTTTTCAGGATCCAGTTGATTGAAATGTTTTTTTACCAATTCGGGAAACTGTTGATATGCAGCATTGATAGATCCGACAATCACTCCATTTTCCCAAACATCCAACGGTTTATTTTGATGTACATACCAACCGTTCAGTAAGTGGTAACTGATCGTTCCAATGTTTTTGATTTCGCATTTAAAAACCTGATCTATAGGCTGATAGGGTGATGGTTCTGTTTGGATTCTGTAGGGTCTGAATGGCTGATCCGGTTTCACGAGCAATGTGTCAATCGCTTTGTGTCTCCATTTTTCCATTTTCCCGTGAGGAATCCCTTTTTCTCTGAAGAGCGCCATGCCTTGATCGCGGAGTTCTCTACAAGGAATTTGTTGAGAACCGGTTTGGATCATCTCTTGATACAGTTCTTCAATAGTTTGGTTAAAACGCTCCATTATTTTCCACTCAATTTTGATTGTTCATATTCGCTCTTAATCCAATCGTATCCCTTTTCTTCCAGTTCCATGGCGAGCTCTTTGGGTCCCGATTTAACAATTTTGCCATCGAAAAGAATGTGAACTACGTCAGGAACAATATAATCCAATAATCTTTGGTAGTGTGTAATCACAACCGTCGCATTTTCAGGACTTCTCAGTTGATTGACCCCATTGGCAACCACTCTCAAAGCGTCGATATCCAAGCCGGAGTCGGTTTCATCCAGAATCGCTAATTCAGGTTCCAGCACAGCCATTTGGAAGATCTCATTTTTCTTTTTTTCTCCACCTGAAAACCCTTCATTCACAGAACGTTCACTTAATTTGGAGTGTAGTTCAACAATTTTCTTCTTCTCTTCCATCAGTCTTAAAAACTGAGCAGCACCCAGCGGTTCCAGTCCCCGATAGGTTCTGATTTCATTCAGAGCGGTTCTCATAAAGTTAGTAATGCTCACCCCGGGAATCTCCACCGGATATTGAAATCCGATAAAAATGCCCTCTCTCGCACGATCTTCAATGGAAAGATCGAAAATATTTTTATCCTTGTATGTAATCGTTCCTTCGGTTACGTCGAAAATCTCTTTCCCGGCAATCACAGAAGCGAGAGTACTTTTTCCGGTTCCGTTAGGTCCCATAATCGCGTGAACCTCACCTCTTTTCACCTCCAGGTTAACCCCTTTTAAGATCTCTTTCCCGTGGATCGACACATGTAAATTTTGTATTTTTAACATGATATGGTCTTATATTAAAATTTAACCTGCAAAGATACACTAACTTTTTGATTTCGTATTTCGTATTTCGTATTTTTTTTGTAATTCTTTTTGAAATAAAAATAAAAGGGGGGCAGAAAAAGTATTCCATCTCAGTCATACCATTTCCCCGCTCGAAAAATTATACCATTTAGGATATGTGTGATCAATTACGAATTACGAATTACGTTGATTGGTTGGGATAATTATCCAAACAGCCCTGTCTCTACAGCCATGTTCATTGTTTTTATTTTTCCTCGGACAGGTCGCGACCTATCCCTACAATAATTGCATTCAATTAAAATTTTTGGTTCCGTAATTCGTAATTGTTATCGCAGTTCGCTGTCAGCGGCTTCAATTTCGGCGCGTTTCTTTTCCTGGAACGCGATAATCTTTTGCTGTACATCAGGATAAACCAGCCCGATTATTTTGGCTGCTGCCAGGGCTGTGTTTTCAGGAGAGATCACGGTCATGGGGGCTACTCCCGAAGGCATACGGAGGGAGGAGTAGATATCGGCACCACCATATTTGTCACTGTAAGGCGGAGAAGCAATCACGGGACAGTGCGTTTGTGCATCTGCAAAACCACTTAGCGCATTGCTCATTCCGGCAATAGTGATAAATATGAGATTCTCTTTTTCATATTCCTTGATTATTTCGTAACATTTAAGTGGCACTTTGTGTGCGGAAGCAATACGTATAACAACCTGAATATCAAAAGAGTGTAATACTGTTTCAATTTTTTTTGCCCACTCCAGATCCGATTTGGATCCCATGATAATGACAACTTTTTTTTGCATGGATCTCAGTTTTATTGTTACATCTTAATGAAGATGCAAAAATATAAAAATAATGGTTAACGGATCAATGTAACCGAACCGGTTTGTCTCAATTCCGTTTCCTGAGCAGAATATCTGATGTATGTGATGACCCAGGTGTAGACTCCTTTCGGACAAGGTACTCCTTTGTATGTTCCATCCCAGGCTTCTTCGGTATCTATGGATTGGAAAACAGCTTCTCCATTGCGGTTGTAAATAACCAGGTGATACTTCAAAACATCTGTAACGCGAGGTAAGAACAAATCATTAACCCCATCATTATTAGGAGTAAATGAGTTGGGAACATAGAAAGCATACTTGTCAATGATAGAGATTGTTTTCAGGGTGTCATCACTACAGCCATAACGATTGGTAGCTCTGAAATACACATTAAAAGACTCATCTGACAGAACATGGTATGCGTGAACGGGATTCTCATTAATGGAAGTTCCTCCATCACCAAAATTCCAATAAAACTGTGTGATATCTTCTCCGGTTGAGAGGTTGGTAAATTGTACCGGTCTGCCATTGGTAGGCTCGTCAGGACTCCAGGTGAAGTCGGCATCAGGGAAATCTGCAGCGAAAATATAGTTGGGATTCAACAGTGATTTCTGACACGCTTAGGCATCTGCTGTAGAAGTATAATAATCTACAGAGTAGTAGCCCGGAGTTGTAAAAGTATAGGTAAAAGTTTGGTCAGAAATAGTATCTTGAACGGTGCCATCTTCATTACTGATTACAAAGAAAAACTCAGCGCCAGGAGGTGTTGTTGTAGAAGTAAAGCGGGGGGTGAAAGGAATACAGCCGGATTTTTCACTCACTGTAAATGAGGGAGTTGGTGGTGCAGTCACATATACATTGACGATGGATGTGTCTCTTCTGCAGTTGATATTATCCCACGCAATAACGGTATAAGTGGTGGTATCAGATATGTTGCAAGTAGTTGTTAAACTGGTCGGATCGTTAATATTGGTAGTGGGGGTCCAACTTATATTTTGAACATCTCCCCCTCCCAACTCTTCAATAGTGATTTCATTGACCAATTCACACCCAACAATATTGATGGTATCACTCAGGATAATAGGGAAGTTGTCTTTGAGATAGTAGATTAAGGTATCTTTTCTGGGATCCTCAAAACTACAAGTTTCCAATTCCAGGAGCAGGGTTAATGTTTTGATTTCTCCGGGTGCAAATTCAGCATCATCAGCTACTTTAATAATCATGTAGGTACTTAAAGAATCTGCAGGAATACGGAAAGAAGCAGATGGAGAAGTTAATCGTGTAAGGGTATCGTCAACAGGGTGGTAGTAGTAAATTTCATAGTCTTCATTTAGCTCTACACCTACATTGGGAAATTGGTCGGTATAGACGGTATAGGAGTAGGCTCTGGTGGGGTCTCTTCTTTCCAGACTGAAGGTGAGTGTATCCATATTACAAGCTTTGAGCAATGTGTCTCCATAAGTCATGGTGTAGTTATGAGTTCTGAATATTTTAGGAGCCTGGAAGCTTCCCTCTTTTAAAAATACACCGGAATCATAACCATTATCGCCCACATTAGCAATAGCTAACTTCATATGGTATTCATAACAGGGCAAAACGTAGCCTCGTGCCAATAAGCCTGAACGTTGACCGGTTTCAGAGGAGTCGGCAGGAATGAAAGTAAATGCATCAAATTGCATTCCCTGAGACCCACTTGGAACGCTGCAGTAGTAGCTGGAGTATGCTAATGATCCGTTGGGTGGAGTACAGTTTCCAATGGAACCTGAACTACCCACAGCTCCTGCATTCAAATTATTAATGGTTACCGGCAGGTTGGTACCCGGAACCAATGCAATATTTCTGGTCACTTCACCTCCTGTTACGGGGTCGGGTCCGGTAACAAAGAAAGCAAAAACGTCATTAAAGCTGGAGCAAGCATACTCAGGGTATTCTTCGGAAGCAAAAACATACTCAAAAGAAACTGTTCCTGAGATTGAAACAAAGTCAAATTCCAGCACGGAGGCACCATTACTTCCAAGATTGGAATTTGCAATAGCACTTAGCTGAGCATCAGGAATACCTTGTGAATTTTGACTACTGGAACTTCCATTATTGTTAGGACCTGGCGCAACGCTAATGTTTCCTGTAGTCATAATGATCCCACTATTGAAAGGAAAATCGGTGAAATTGCCCCCATTTAGAAACCTTCCAATTCTGGATGTTGTGCTGTTGGGAAGGGCGTTGGTTGAGTTACAAAACTTTCCATTGGAGATATAAACACCGGAAATGTGAGGAGGCGGAACCAACATATTATCCAATAACTGCATGGGTGTCCAACCATTGGGACTTTGAACTGTGATTTGAGATGAAAGAGTGAAGGTGGAGAATAAAAGAGCAGTAAAAAGTATGAATAGTTTGCTGTAAAATGACTTTATAAACTCCATAATATTTGTAATATTTGTAATATTTCGATTAATAAATGTAATTTCCTGATTAATAAATGTAATTTTTATCATTTAGTAAGATGCAAAAATACGAAATAAGTTGCCTAACCAGCACAAATTATTTGAAAAAAAGCATAAAATGATAGATTTTCTGCATTTATTGTCATTTTCTAAAAGGAAAAAATGATAGAATGAGAGGGTAGAATTGAAAAAAAGGCTCTATCTTTGCACCCCCCAATTTTATTTATATCAAAATGAAATTCATAGATACTCATAGTCACTTATACGCTGAATATTATCCTGAGCAGTTTGATCAGGTGGTTCAACGCGCTATTGCAGCCCATGTCGATACAATTTTGTTACCTTGTGTGGCAGCGGATACAATACCTCACTTACTTGATGCAGTAGAAAAGTATCCGGATAACCTGTTTCCCATGATTGGACTGCATCCGACAGAGGTGAAAAAGGATTATCGGGAGCAACTGGAAGTGATGGAGCGCTATCTGGAGGATCCCCGGATGATTGCCGTTGGGGAGATTGGTCTGGATTTGTATCACGATACAACCTTAATTGAGGAGCAAAAGATTGCATTTCAACAACAGCTTGAGTGGGGTCGTGATTTGAATTTACCCTTTTCGATTCATATCAGAGATGCGTATAATGAGGCTATCGCTATCTTAAAAAAATATCGTTGGGACTCTTTTTCCGGAGTTTTACATTGCTTTTCAGGGGGGATTCAGGAAGCGCGCTGGGCTATAGATCACGGTTTTCTGCTGGGAATAGCCGGTCCCGTTACTTTTAAGAATAGCAGGTTACAGGAGATTGTCAAAGAGATTGGAGTAGAACATATTGTGCTGGAAACGGATGCTCCTTTTTTGGCACCGATGCCGTATCGGGGAAAGAGGAATGAGAGTGCCTATATTCCACTGATTGCAGAAAAAATAGCAGAAATTTCCGGTCTGACTCTCGAAGAGGTAGCACGGATCACGAGAAAGAATGCGAAAGCAGTTTTTTACAAGTTACCCTAATCGGTTATATTTAAGGTTTGTTTGATTTTGGAGGTCAGGATATCGATTCCTTTCAGATTGTGTCCTCCAACAGGGATGATGATGTCCGCCAACCGTTTAGTTGGTTCGATAAACATCTCATGCATCGGTTTAACGTAAGTTTCATAATGACGGATCGATTTATCCAGACCGCGTCCCCGTTCATTGACATCTCTCTGTATGATGCGGATAATGCGATCATCAGCTTCGGTGTCAACAAACACTTTGAGATCCAGCAGTTCGCATAACTCAGGACAGGTAAAGATGAGGATTCCTTCTACGATAATTACTTCTCCGGGCTCTATGTGAATGGTCTCTTTGCCTCTTGCACAGGTGATGTAGGAATAAGTTGGCATCTCAATCGGCTTATTATCTTTGAGTTGCTTGATATGTTCCACCAAAAGGGAGAACTCAATGGAGGAGGGATGGTCAAAGTTGATCTGCTCCCGCTCCTCTTGGGTCAGGTGTCCATTGTCGCAATAGTAGGAGTCTTGAGAAATTACTCTAACCCGCTCAGAAGGGAGTGCCTGAACGACTTGTTTCACTACAGATGTCTTTCCCGATCCGGATCCACCGGCAATACCAATAATATACATAACCGTGCTGTTTTGAATTCAAACTACAAAAATATAGAAAATTTCGGATTTCGGATTTCGGATTTCGGATGGAATTCAATTACGAATTACGGAACCACCAATTTTAATTGATCGCGTTTATTGTAGGGACAGGTCGCGACCTGTCCGGAGAAAAATAAAAACAATGAAAATGGTCATAAAAATGGCTGTAGAGACAGGGCATGCCCTGTCTCCATGATGTTATTATGCAACACATAAAATCATAACAAACAATTGATAATCACAGAATTACAAATCACAAAATTTGATTAACCGCGATTGTAGGGGCAGGGCTTGTCCCTGCCCTTTGCCGAGTGGGGTGATAAAATTAAAAAAGAGGAAAGCCTTGTCTGCCCCCCTTTTATTTTTATTTCAAAAAGAAGAAGAAATAATAAATAAGAAGTAAGATATGCCGTAAAGACGCAATGCTTTGCGTCTCTAAAATAAAACGTGATAATTAAATCCGTAATCTGAAATCGGAATAATTTTATTACTTTTGCCGATTGGTTTATTAAATATTTAAGGTAGAAAAATGGAAAATGTAACTTTAAGAGATCGCGTTATCGATATTATAGATCAACTTCGTCCTTTTTTACAACAAGATGGGGGCGATATTGCTTTTGTTGATTTAACTCCTGACAATGTTGTAAAAGTAAGACTTCAAGGGGCTTGCGGAACTTGTCCTCATGCTAAAGTAACACTCAAAAGTGGGGTTGAGGCAACAATAAAAAAATCTATTCCTGAGATCGTTCGCGTTGAGGATGATAGTTTAGGATTCTAATTTAAAAAAGAAGTATGGGTTTAAAATGTGGAATTATTGGATTAACCAATAGTGGTAAGACCACGTTGTTTAATTGTATATCCAATACCAAAGCAGCAGTAACTGATTTTGCGTTTAGTACAGCGAAATCAAATATTGGAGTGTGTAATGTTCCGGATCCCAGACTGGAGCACATCAATACGTTTATCAAAGCGGAAAAGTTGGTGTATGCTACTATGGATATTGTGGATATCCCCGGCTTAGCAAAAGGTGCTTCTCATGGGGAGGGTATCGGAAACAGTTTTTTGGCTGATGTGAGACTCTGTGATGCACTGATTCATGTTCTTCGCTGTTTTGAAAATCCCGGATTACCCCACGTAGAGGGTTCTATTGATCCGGTCAGAGATATCGAAATTATTGATTTTGAATTGCAGGTGAAGGATTTGGAGCAGATTGAAAGAAAGATGCTCAAAGTGGAAAAGGCAATGAAAGCAGGAGAGCGCAATGCCAAAAGGGATTATGAAGTGTTACAAAAGTATAGAGCGCATATTGCAGACTTTCAAAATGTGCGTACTTTGGAAGTAACCCCGGAAGAACGGGAAGTCGTGGCGGACCTTTTGCTTTTGACTGAAAAACCGCAACTGTTCGTTTGTAATGTGAATGATGAGGATGCAGTGGAAGGAAATCAATATGTTGAACAAGTGAAGGAATATTTAAAGGATCATGCTTCTGATATGTTGGTGATTGCAGGTAAAATTGAATCGGAAATTGCCGAACTGGACGATGAAGAGGAGAGAGCACTGTTTTTGGAAGATGTTGGATTGAAAGAAGCAGGTGTAAGAAAAGTGATCCGTGCTGCGTACAAACTGCTCAATTTGATCTCCTTCTTTACGGTAGGTGGAAAAGAGAATCGTGCCTGGACAATCCGAAAAGGGATGTTGACACCACAAGCTGCAGGAGTGATTCACTCAGACCTGGAAAGAGGTTTTATTCGTGCTGAAGTGATCAAGTATGATGATTTGGTGAGTTTGGGATCGGAATTGAAGTGTAAAGAAGCAGGAAAACTATCTGTAGAAGGAAAAAATTATGAAGTGAAAGATGGAGATATTCTCCATATTCGATTTAATGTATAATCTGTTTAAGAATGAAAAAGTTATTCATTTTAGGACTCATTCTGAGTGCAATAGGATGGGGTTGGGCACAAGATGCCAACTGCTATCGGGTTTATTTAAGCAATAAAAATAATTCTCCTTTCTCTACAGATCGTCCTGAAGAGTTTCTTTCTCAACGAGCTATTGCTAAACGGACACGTTTTAATATTCCGATAACAATTCAGGATTTGCCGGTTAACCAGTCTTATATTAATCAGATTAAGGCTTTTGATCCTAATATTCGGGTATTGGCAACCTCAAAATGGTTGAATACTGTGGTAATCTATTGCCCTAATCCTGCGCATCTTCCCGGGATTCAAAATTTAGGGGGAGTGCAATATTTGGTACCTGTTGCAAATTGGGACTTGAATGCTCCGGCAAAAGAGAATCAACCACAAGACGAAACACCCGAACAAAATAACGTTAATTTATGGGATGATGTTGATTATGGAAATAGTATTGACCAGTTTGCTGTTCACAGAGGAGATTTACTCCATGAAGAGGGTTTTCGTGGAGAAGGAATGTTGATTGCGGTATTTGATGCCGGCTGGAATAATTTCGATGTTATTCCCCACTTTCAGCCGTTGTTTAATAATGGACAAATATGGGGAACTTATGACTTTGTACCCAATCTGCCCTCTGTTTATACCGGGCATTCACATGGAACCTCTGTAACCTCTATTATGGCATCCCAAATAGATGGAGAACTGATAGGAACAGCACCTGAAGCCAATTATTTCTTTATTCGTTCAGAGATTCCTTATGCTGAACAGTTGATTGAAGAGGATTTTTGGGTTGCGGCAGCTGAAATGGCTGATAGTATAGGAGCAGATGTGATCAATTCTTCGTTAGGTTATACTACTTTTCCTGATTTTCCACAAGGGGATTTAACTTCGCAAGATAATGATGGAGTAACAGGAGTATCCTCTCAGGCTGCAACGATTGCAGGACAAAAAGGAATTGTTGTGGTAATCAGTGCAGGTAATGAGGGATGGTCTGAATGGGGATTTATTAGCCGTCCGGCTGATGCGATAGATGTGCTTTCGGTAGGAGCAATGAGTAAAGATTCTGTGATTGCACCTTTCTCCTCTTATGGTCCGAGTGCTGATGGAAGAGTAAAACCGGATATTACTTCTGTGGGGTGGGACACCTGGCATGTGACTGAGTATGGAGATATTATGCAAGGAAATGGAACCAGCTTTTCCGGTCCGGTAATTGCCGGATTATCAGCCTGTTTGTGGCAAGCACTACCACACCTGAGCTCTACGGAGTTGATGCAGGTAGTTCGTGAAGCAAGTCACCTATATAACAATCCGAATATTAACTTTGGATATGGAATTCCCGATTTCTATCAAGCTTATTTGGACAATAGTGTCTCTATTTTTACCTATCCGCAACAAACTTTTGTATCAGCATACCCTAATCCCGTTGCAGATCAGATCACTTTTTATTCATCTCTTGAGGAAGAAATGAGTATCACGCTATTTGATTTTACCGGAAGAAATTTGGGAAGCTGGAATTCTCAGGATCCTTCTCTTTCTTTATCCTTGGCGGATTTTCCATCAGGAATTTACTTAGCAAGAGTGACCATCGGAAATCATACTGAAATAATCAAGTTGATTAAAAGATAATGAGAAAAAAAATCTTGTTTCTCCTTTTATTTAGTTCTTCTATATTCGTTTGCTCAGCAGCGGATCCACATGAGGGACTTTGGTATCCCTGGAAAATCAAGGAGATTATTTACAATGAGATGAGACGGGCAGGACTGGGACTCTCATTAGATCAGCTCTATTCATCAGAACAACACTCTATCAAGGATGCTATCGTGAAGATTGGGAATGGAGAGGGTACGGGAACTATTATTTCTGATCAGGGACTTCTTTTAATCTCATATCAAACAGCATATCCCTACCTGACATTCTTATCACAAGGAGAAAAAAACTATCTTAAAGAGGGCTATTTTGCTTCTCGAAAAGAAGATGAGATTCCCTGTCCCCATTTGTATGCAACACTATTGGTGGAAGAAATCGATATTACCGATGAGGTGTTGGGAGCTATTCCGGAGAAAATTCCTGAGTATAAACGGACTGAATTGATTGAGAAAAAAATTCAGAGATTATATGAGAAATATCGCTCTGTTTATTCGGATTCTATTGAAATCAAGCCTGTTAACTACGGGAATCAGTATCATTTAACATGCTACAAACGATTTACGGATATTCGTTTGGTGGGTGTATTGAATACATCGGTTTCTACTCAGGGTGCAGTGTTAGAGCCTCACTCCTGGCCACGTTATAATGCTAATTTTGCGTTGTTTAGAATTTATGTCGATCCTGATGGTGAACCCAATCATTATGATGAGGAGAATGTTCCATACACACCTCAATATGCAGTTCCCATCTCCATTCAGGGAGCAGGCGAGGAGGCATTTACTATGATATGGGGATATCCAAAACAAACTCAGAGGTCTGTCAGCTCCTTCGAGATGTTGTATCGGGTGAAGGTTGAAGGGAAAGCCAAAATGGAGGCTATAGAACAGATTATTCCTGTTATAAAGAAAGATGTTGCACAAAAGATCAACGAGCCGTACAATCAGGTTCGGTTTTTCCAAAATTTGTATAATCAATACTTTGAGATAAAACAGGAACTATCCAATTTGACTGCACTTGATATTGTTGATGAGGTTCTGGAGCGGGAAGAAAATATGAAAAGATGGATCTTTTCTGATGATGATCGTTATGATTCTTATCATACCCTAATGTCGGATTTGGATACTCTTTTTAAAAAACAAAATTCTGATTTGGTCAAAACATATTGGTATGCGAATATTATACTCCAAAGTTCATCCATGCTGATGATGCCTTACTATATTCCCGATTGTACTCCGGGCAACAGAACCGATGATGAGATTGAGGAAATTTTGCAACAATATAGAAAACGGCTTCCCTACATAAATAAGGAAATTGAGGTAAAGTTGATTCAGGCGATGTTCTCCCTTTTTGATCAGCTACCTGAACAGTACAGACCTAAAATCAAACCTTTTATCGCCAAATATTACAGTAATAATAATGCTGCCTTTGCTAAAGCAATAGTGGAAAGTTCCATTTTTTCCAGCGAGGAGAATCTGAAAAACTTTCTTAAGCGTCCTAAAATGGCTATTTATCTTCGGGATCCATTAATTCGCTACTACGAAGAGTTAACAAAAATGATCATCATGAGTAAACCTCATATAGATTTTCTCGAGCAGGCATTGATCCCGCTTCACAGGGATTATGCCTGGGTACAGCAACAAAGTACAAGGGGAACTATTGATCGCTTTTACAGTGATGCCAATCAATCTTTACGGGTTTCTTACGGAAACATTGAGGGATATAAACCGGCTGATGCGGTAACTTACCACTGTTCAACAAATCACATAGGATTGCTATACAGACTGAAAGGAGAACTTGATGCGAGACAATATCCTTTTCCCGAGGAACTCAAAACGTTACTCTATGAACAGGATTTCTCCAGCTATGAGTATGACGGAGAACTTCCTATCTCCTTTATTACCAATGCCGATTATGCTCATCAGGCTCCGGGAGCAGCCGTGCTGGATGCATCAGGAAATATGATAGGAATTGCAATTGACGTGAATAAAGAAGCGCTTGGGGGTGACTATTTTTACAACAAAAGGATTCATCGGACGATCTGCATCGATATGCGCTATATCATGTTTTTGATCGACAAGTATGCCGGCGCTTCCTATCTGTTTGAAGAGATGACAATTATTCAGTAAAATCCTCGATTTTACCCATATCTTTCCACTTACTTTTTTCGTCTAAGTACCCAATAACAGGGTACTCTTTCGCTATTTCCAGGTAGAATGGTGTGAATGAAACCTTTTTATTAGGGGGGATCAAACCTAAGATCTCTCTTTTTACTACATGAATCCCGCTAAAACCCAGTTCTAAGCTCTCTGCTGCGTCCCGGCAGATGATCTTTTCGCCACTTCGATAGTTAATCCAGCCGGATAATTGCATCTGCTGTTTATCAAAAATCAACTTCCGACTGGTTTCCCGATCTTTCACGACCAATGTTGCGTAACTGTCGCTTTTGTAGTGTTGTTGAATCAGTGAATTTAAATCTATACTGCTGATAATATCCACGTTGTAAAGTAAAATGTCGGAACTTTCTTGAAAATATTCTTCAGCTTTTTTGAATCCACCGGCGGTATCCAGCAACAAATCGCTTTCATCGGAGATATGAACGGGGATTCCCCAATCGCGACTGTCTATAAAATCAACAATTTGATCACTAAAGTGGTGTGTGTTGACTACAATTTGAGAGACAGGTGTTGTTTGCAGCTTCTCTATCGCCCATTGTAACAAGGTTTTACCTTTATACACAACCAGGGCTTTGGGTTTATCGGCAGTGAGAGGGTAGAGCCGCGTTCCCAACCCGGCGGCAAAAATCATTCCATTGAGCTGTTTCATCGTTTTTTTGGCAAAAATAATGAAACATTTCGGATTAGGATTTATAGGATTAAAAGATTTCGGATTTCGGATTTCTGAAGTTTGATATTGAGTTTTTTTAATATAATCCATTGATATTTAATTATATATATTATTTTGAAATAAAAATAAATGGGGGGCAGCATCAGTCTTCCTCTTTTTTTAATTTTATCACCCCACTCGGCAAAGGGCAGGGACAAGCCCTGCCCCTACAATCGCGGTTAATCCAATTTTATGATTTGTAATTTCGTGATTATCAAATATTTGATGTAATTTAATCTGTTGCATAATAACATCATGGAGACAGGGCATGCCCTGTCTCTACAGCCATTTTTATGACCATTTTCATTGTTTTTATTTTTCTCCGGACAGGTCGCGACCTGTCCCTACAATAAACGCGATCAATTAAAATTTTCGGTTCCGTAATTCGTAATTCGTAATTCATTCCGCATTCCGCCTTCTTTAATCCTATTAATCCTTTAATCCTAAAAATCCTAGTATTTTTTTAGTATTTTTGTGAGTTAATCTTTTCGGTGCCATGAAAAATAAAATTACCTTTGTATTGTTTCTCTTCCTGATTGGAAGATTGAGTGCACAAACCAATTTCACACAATATGTAAATCCGATGATTGGGACTGCCTTTACAGGGCATACCTTCCCGGGTGCCATCCTTCCTTTTGGGGCAGTTCAGGTGAGTCCGGATACCAAACTGGACGGCTGGGAAGGCTGTTCAGGATATCACTACGATGAGGAATATCTCTACGGATTTTCCCACTCTCACCTGAGTGGTACCGGCGTTGCCGATTATGCAGACGTCCTCTTGATGCCCTTTGTGGGGAAAGCTTCAGTAATCAATACGGAGTACCGCTCTCAGTTCTCACACCAAAATGAGATTGCAAAACCGGGCTATTACAGTGTGATTCTGGATAAAAACAAAGTTCAGGTGGAGCTGACGACCTCATTGAGAGTAGCGATGCACCGTTACACATTTCCTAAAACTGATCAACCGAAAGGATTTATTATCGATTTAAAACATCGTGATATAGTGATCAAAAGTGCATTGAAATATTCCAAAGAGGATAAGGAAATCATGGGATTCAGAGATTCCAGAGCATGGAGTCAAAATCAGAAGTATGCTTTCTCATTGCTCTCTTCTCAACCGATTCAAAAGATTGAGTACTACATTGATGACCAATTGGTTAAGTCTCCCGAGGGGATCACCGGACAAAACTGTAAAGCGATTGTTTACTTCTATCCGGAAGTGGAGGAGGTAGTGCTTAAAGTGGCGGTTTCAGGAACCGGATTTATGGATAATGCGCATAAAAATCATATCGAAATTGCAGATTTTGACTTTGACCGTGTACGTCAAGAGGCGGATAGGATTTGGAATCAGGAGTTGTCAAAATTTAAGGCCGAAACAGAGCATAAAGAGGACCTGATCGTGTTCTATACAGCTTTATATCACGCTTTTACAGCTCCTTATCTCTTCAATGACGTAGATGGTTCCTATCTGGGAATGGACGGCAAAGTGAGAGTTGACAAAGAGCATCAAATCTATACCGTTTTCTCACTTTGGGATACCTACAGAGCTCTGCATCCCCTCCTTAATTTAATTGACAAAAAAAGATCGGAACAGTTCATTTACACTTTTATGAAGCATTATGAACAGGGCGGCATGTTGCCGGTATGGGAACTTTCCGCATACGAAACCTGGTGTATGATCGGATACCACTCCGTACCCGTGATTTGGGATGCCTATAAAAAGGGAATTCCGGTTGGGGATACTGAACAGGTGCTTGAAGCGATGATTCACAGTGCGAAACTGCCTAAACTGGGCAGGGTTGAGTACGCAAAACATGGATTTATCCCGGCTGAATCGGAGCATGAAAGCGTTTCCAAAACATTGGAGTATGCTTTTGACGATTGGTGTATCGCTCTGTTTGCCAAGGAGATAGGAAAAGATGAGATCTATCGTGAATTTATTGAACGGGCGCAATTTTACAAGAATCTAATCGATCCGGATGGCTTTATGAGACCCAAGTACAATGGTGCCTGGTGGGAGCCTTTCAATCCCGCCGAGGTGAATAACAACTACACAGAGGGTAATTCATGGCAATATTCTACCTATGTTCCTCATGATTTTAATAATTATATTAAATTAATTGGGGGGGATGCAGTGGCTGCCCGCTTCTTGGATTCGCTCTTTCATACCTCTTCCCAACTCTCCGGAAGAGAGCAGGTGGATGTGACCGGCTTGATCGGACAATATGCTCACGGCAATGAACCGAGTCACCATGCTGCGTACTTGTACTCTTTTGTAGGGCAACCCTGGAAAACGCAGGAATTGGTACGCTACATCATGGATGAGTTCTATACCTCTCAGCCGGATGGTTTGATTGGTAATGAGGATTGCGGACAGATGTCGGCGTGGCTGGTCTTCTCAGCGATGGGTTTCTATCCTGTAGCACCCGGAGATAACCAATATCTGTTCGGATCGCCCTTGTTTGACAAGTTGACCGTTGCATTGGAAAATGGAAAACAGATCGAGATTATTGCACATAACCAATCCAAAGAGAATATCTATATCCAATCGGTGAAGTTGAATGGTAAAAACTATCAACGTTCTTATATCACTTACGACGACATTAAAAATGGCGCTGTAATTGAGTTTGAAATGGGACCGGAACCCAATAAAAAATGGGGTGCTAGTCCTAAATATAGACCGATTAGCGAAATCAAACCTACTCTGACTGTGGCTCCGGTGATCTCTCCCATGCAGCGCTCCTTTAAGGATAGTGTGATTGTTACTCTAACTGCTCATCAACCGCGAGTGAGTGAACAAAAGGGGTTTCACTATCCCGCGCAGACAGATCATATCTTTTATACTACAGACGGCACAGATCCGAACTTCATGTCGAATCGCTATACAGTTCCTTTTAAGTTGAAAAGTGATACAAAAGTCAAAGCTGCATCCTGGAATCCCAAAACGGGATGGAGTAAGCCTATCGAGGCGGTTTATTTTATCATAAAACGGGATAAAAAGATCCAATATATTACCCGCTATAATCCGCAATATACCGCAGATGGAGATGAAGGGTTAATTGACCATATCCGGGGAACAGAAAATTACCGCTTGGGCGGATGGCAAAGTTTTTACGGTGTAGATTGTGAAGTGATCATTGATCTGCTGGAAGAGAAGGAGATTCATGAAGTGGGTGCCGGCTTCTTGCAAGATGTCAGATCCTGGATCTGGTTCCCAACCCAATTAATAGTGGAAATGTCCAGCGATGGAGAAAACTTTACTCCTTACGGTTCATATAAAAATCCTCACGATGTTAAGGATTATACCGTGATGACTGACGACTTTATCATTAAGAAAACTGTAAAGACCCGTTATCTAAAAATTAAAGCGATCAATTTTGGAACTATTCCCGCCTGGCACTTGGGTGAAGGGAATCCTTCACACCTATTTATTGATGAAATATTTGTTAAGTAGAGGTTACAAAGAGGTCTATTTTTTCATAAATCGTTCAAAATTTTCCCAAAATTGAAGGTTTTGAGATGAGTGATTTTTTCTAATTTTGATTAAAAACCCTCTCATATATTTCTAAACATCTGAATTTCAGTCGAATAAAAAAGTAATAAAAAAAATGAAAAAAGTTCCGATGGTAACGAAAAAAATGATACTTTTGCATTCCTCTTACGAGGTAAAGTTCTTTACATAACTCAAAACAAAAAAGCCGGTGTAGCTCAGTTGGCCAGAGCAGCTGATTTGTAATCAGCCGGTCGGCGGTTCGAATCCGTCCACCGGCTCTTTTTTTTGTTGGGAGAGTTCCAGAGTGGCCAAATGGGGCAGACTGTAAATCTGTTGACGAAGTCTTCGGAGGTTCGAATCCTTCCTCTCCCACAATTTTTTTATCAGCGGAAGTAGCTCATTTGGTAGAGCGACAGCCTTCCAAGCTGTAGGTAGCGGGTTCGAGACCCGTCTTCCGCTCCAAGCCACAACAACAAGTGGCTTTTTTTGTACCCATTTTCCCTATCTCAATTACGAATTACGAATTACGAATTACGGGGTAATAAATTTAGAATTTAGAATCAATTTGTGCAAGTCTCACTTGCACAAAAGTAGAATATGCTATGCGTGGTATGACAAAACCTTTGGGGGTTGCCTCTTATGAGTTAAAACGATCTTCAAAAAAATGAAAAGAGGTGGCATTATAAAATCAGAAAATAAGTTGAGATTAAAATTTTTATTTTGAATTATAAATGCCATTTTTTATAGTATTTTTGTTGCGTAAATTAAAAGTTGTCGATAAGTATAAAAATATAATACCAAATTACTAAAACAATTTTTTACTCATTATTTTATTATTTCAGACATTGTTTTTATTTGCTCAAAACTGCGATTGTGAAACAAACTACGAATGGGTAAAGAAAACTATTGAAGAAAATGATGCAGGGTTTCAATATGTCCTACAAACTAAGGGCGAGCAAGCGTATGAAGAACATTGTGAAAGAATTTTAATTAAAGTTAAAAATGCTAATACGCTAAATGAATGTATACCTGTTTTACAAGAATGGCTTGCTCTCATACGTTCCGGGCATATTGGTATTATCCCCAACGAGAAGAAGATGCAGTCTAATTCTGCAAAATCGGTAAAACAACTCTCTGATTGGGAAACTTATGCAATAGAAACGAATGATTTTAAAAATTACCTAGATACTCGGAAAATCTCTGATTATGAAGGAATATGGTGGACAGAACCATACAAAATTGGAATTATAAAAGAGGGTAATGAGTATATTGGTTTTATTATCGAATCAGGAGTGGAAACATGGTTAAAAGGAGAAGTAAAGCTTAAATTCACTATCACAGATCATGGAATAAATTCAGTTTTTTATATGCGTGACCGTTCTGCATTACAATCTGAGAATGTGACAATGATAGGTAAAAATTATATGGAAATAGGAGACTTTAATCTTTCACGTCTGTATCCGGAATTTGAAGAGGAATCACAATATGCTCAATATATTAGGTCACAAAATGCGGATCTTCCTTATTTAGAGAGATTAAATGAAACAACGCTATATTTAAGAATCCCATCGTTTGCGAGTAATTACAAAACAAAAATAGATAGTGTGCTCAATGTCAATCATGAGATAATACTTACAACAAAAAATCTTATCATTGATATTCGAGATAATGGAGGTGGAAGCAATGCGTTTTATAGTGCAATAATACCCTATTTATACACAAATCCGATTAGAACTGTTGGAGTTGAATTTCTTTCTACAAAGCTCAATAATCAAATAATGTTGGACTTTTTTAATAAAAAAGAACATGGCTTTGATAAAAAACGAAAAAAATGGGCAAGGGAAGTGTATGAAAAATTAGAAAGTCAGTTAGGGATGTTTGTAAATATACATGATGAACCAGTTTCGGAATATAAAATGGATACGGTTTACCCATTTCCTCAAAATATAGGAATTATTATTAATCAATTTAATGGGAGTACGTCCGAACAGTTTCTTTTAGCAAGTAAGCAATCTAAAAAGGTAAAACTTTTTGGTGTATCTACTGCGGGTGTGTTGGATATTACAAATATGTATTTTCTTGATTCTCCATGCGATGACTTTCAATTGGGATATTCGATTTCTAAAAGTTTACGGATACCTTATTTTACAATTGACGATAAAGGCATACAGCCGGACTTTTATTTAGATAAGAGTATCCCTAAATATGAATGGACAGAGTATGTGAACAAAGTGTTAAATCAGCAATAATATCATGTCCTAAATTATAATTCGTAATTGATTGTCCCAATAAAAAAAGAAGAACCCTCATGAGCTCTTCTTTTCCTTTTATTCCGCCTTCCGCCTTCCGCCTTCGGATTATTCAGCTATAACCTCTAAATTCACGGTTACTTTGAAATCTTTGTGAACGTTAACCTGAGCAGTGTAGTTACCTAACTCTTTAATGTGCTCACTGGATAAGATAATTTTCTTACGGTCGATTTCAATATCATGTTGTTCTTTCAATGCCTGAGCAACTGCAATATTGGTAACAGATCCGAAAATAGTTCCTTTTTCAGATGCTTTTACACCAATTTGAAGTGTCAAACCTTCGATCTTACCGGCTAAAAATTCAGCCTCTTTTCTGATTTTCTCTAATTTGAAAGCGCGTTGTTTCAAAGTTTCAGCTAAAATCTTTTTGTTGGTTTCTGTTGCAGGAATCGCATATCCTTGAGGAATTAAATAGTTTCTTGCATAACCATCTTTCACTCTTACGATATCATCAGCATAACCCAACTTATATACGTCTTGTTTTAAAATTATATCCATTGTAATTCCTCCTTATTGATTGCTTTTTAAATTGTCAGTAACAAAAGGTAGAAGCGCAAGGTGTCTTGCACGTTTTACTGCCTGTGCTACTTTCTTTTGATATTTTAAAGAAGTACCGGTTAAACGACGAGGAAGAATTCTTCCTTGCTCATTTACAAATCTTTTCAAAAATTCACCATCTTTGTAGTCGATATATTTGATACCACTTTTTTTGAAACGACAATATTTCTTTTGTCTGATTTCTACCGCAATAGGGGTTAAATATTTAATATCTGATTGTTGTGCCATAATTTCCGATTTTTAATTATTTTCTTCTTCTTTTGCTTTTCTTAAATTACGTCTTTTTTCACTGTATGCAATAGCGTGTTTGTCTAATGAAACGGTGAGATAACGAATCACTTTCTCATCACGACGGTACTGAAGTTCTAATTCAGCAACCAATGATGGGTCAGCTTTAAATTCAAAAAGGTGATAAAAACCGGTTGATTTCTTTTGGATTTGGTACTCTAATTTACGCAAACCCCAGTTTTCTTGATGAATAATCTCGGCACCTTTCTCAACGAGAAAATTCTCAAACTTTTGCACCGTTTCCTTCATCTGTTCATCAGACAAAACGGGAGTCATAATGAAAACGGTTTCGTACTGTTTTAACATAATTGCCTTGTTTTTAGTTTTTTAATTGTTTTTAAAATGAATTATTTAAGGGGGTGCAAAAGTACAACTTTTTTTTAAATAAAAAGCTTGCAATCTAAAAATTTTTCCTTTTTACTCATTTTACTCCTTTTTGACTCTCCTCAATTCCAGCATATTGCTCGCCGGAATCTCCATTTCACTGATGTTCTGCTGTACAAATCGGATCACCTGATCGTAAAAGAGGATCACGACAGGAGCATCTGCCATTAGGAGTGAATCCAATTGGGTATAAGCTTTGTTTCGCTCAACGGGATCGATAATCTGCTGCGATTTTTCAAATAGTGCGTCAAACTGTGGATTCACGTAGTGAGTATAGTTGGAGCCGACAGGTTGGAGGTTTTTGGAATAAAAGAGCGCCAGGTAATTTTCTGCATCGGGATAATCCGCAATCCAGGACCCTCTGAAGAAGGGGAGTTGGTATTTGCGCATCATCTCGCGCTGTTGGGCTGCCTGCTGGACATCAATCTTAATTTGAATGCCCAATTTTCCCAGTTCGTGCTGAATATATTGGATCAGATCCAAATATTCAGATGAAACGGAGAGGGGAATGGGGGGTAATCCTTTACCACCGGGGAATCCCGCTTTGGCAAGCAGAACTGCACTCTTTCGGGGATCATATTGATAGCCTTTGACTCTGGCGGTATCAAAAGAGGGTAATCCGGCAGGAACAAATCCGTGGGTGTGAGGATTGCCAATTCCATTACGTAAATAGCGAATCATCTTTTCGCGGTCAATTCCGTAATTGATCGCCTCACGTACCTCTTTAATCAGCAGCGGATTGAGCTCTCCGCTTTTATTTTCTTTGTGTAGAAATCCCAGATACTCCGTATTGAGATAAGGTGCTTTCTGCACTCTGATCTGTTGGTGGAACTCCTCTTTCAGATTGCCATCCCGGGTGAGCAGAGCATCTTTGTAACAAGCATCCAATCCTGAAATCAGATCCAGGTTACCTTTCATAAACTCCATGAACATCGCTTGTTTGTCGGAGATAAATGTGATGGCAACTCCATCTAAATAGGGGAGAGCATTGCCTTGTTCATCTTTTTCAAAGTAGTGTTCATTTTTCCGCAACACCAGTTTGATTCCCTCTTCCCACAGCTGAAACCGGAAAGGACCGGTTCCCACAGGATGTTTCCGAAACTCTTTACCATACTTTTCTACTACCTCTTTCGGAACGACAGAGCAATATTTCATCGATAAAATATTGATAAAAGGGGGAAATGGAGCACTTAACCGAATTTGAAAGGTCGTATCATCCACTGCGATAAATTGGGGTTTTCCATTTTCATCCAGTGCCACTTGCCGGAAGATCCACGCACCGGGAGAGGCTACTTCCGGATCCAAAATACGACTTAAGCTGTACACAAAATCCTCCGCGACTACAAGTCTGGGTTCCGGGAACTGAAACTCTCCTCCATCGTGGAAATAGACATCATCCCTTAGATAAAAAGTATACAATGTTCCATCTTCCGAGATTTCCCACCGTTTGGCGATCATCGGAACTACTTGCAGTTGCTCATCCAGATCCACCAATCCGTTGTACAGCAGATTGCAGGGCCAGAGCGTGGCTTGTCCGGAAGAAAACGCCGGATCCAGCGAGGTAATCCCCACCGACTCATTGTATTTAAAGATCTTCTTATCTGATTGATTTTGTCCCGATTTACAGCCTAAACCGCAAACCGCAAAAAGTAAAAGCACCGCAAAGAAGAAAGTGTGTTGTTTCATTGTTGGAACAAACTGCAAAGTTATAGAAAAATCCTGTTCCCTTCGGTTTTTGATTTTGGAATAAAAAAATTGTTATCCTCAGGTAACGTTTGTATCAAAAATGTTGTCTATATTTATGATTATATCAAATATCATTGAAATTTTGATGATATACAAAGTTGTTAGGATGCAATAAAATATATTACCCAAATTAAATACCTGTTATTATGAAAAAAACGATTACACTTATTCTTGCAGTTATTTTGTCAATAACTGTATATGGGCAAAATGTTTACACCATTATTTATGATTCATGGACAAGTGGGAGTTGGGCAAATTCAAGTAAGCATATTTTTACGTATGATGTTAACGACTACTTGATAAAAACACAAATCCAACGTTGGGACGCCCAAACCAATTCTTATAAAATTTATTCGCAGGTCAACTACACAAACAATAGCAACGGAACAATTCAACAATCCATTTTTCAAATTTGGGATAATGGAACAAGTTCCTGGAATAACCTCGAACGGAAAACATATACATACAATGTTTTTGATAAACCTTTAACTATCATTACTGACAAATGGAAATTGGGAAAATTATAATAAGCAGACTAATACCTAGATGCTAATGGCTACTTAACGAACAGTTTGCACCAGAGTTGGGTGAATTCAACAAACTCTTACCAAAATTTTACACAGATCAACTATACAAATAATGCTGACGGAACGCTACATCAACGGATTAGTCAAATTTGGATCAATTCTACCAATTCCTGGAATAATCTTGATAGAGGAACTTACATTTACACCAATACTGTCGATGTTTGTGAAACAGATGAAGTACAATTTACAGTATTTCCAAATCCAGGTACAGACAATATCAATATCTCTCTTGAAAGAGAGTCTGAAACAACAATTTCAGTAGTGGATATGCAAGGGAAGTTGATTATGGCAGAGCGTTTTGTAGGTAGTCAAGTTTCAATTGATGTAAAGGGAATTCCATCAGGTATTTATCTTTTAATCGTTCAATCTGACGGAAAGACAGGTACAACAAAATTTGTTAAAGATTAGATTATTCAGAATTCGTAGTTTTATTTCGCCTTCCGACTTTCGCCTTTCGACTTTTTCTCATTGGGTGATATATTTTCGAGTGGGGTAAAAGGATTTCTGTAGCGTGTTGAACCCTCTGCCCCCCTTTTATTTTTATTTCAAAAAGAAGAAAGAAATTAGAAATTTTAATAAACAGAATTTTAATCTGCAATTCGTAATTATTTTTGTTGTATCTTTGTTTGATGAAATCAGATGTTGTGTTTTGTGCATGGGATCAATGTTATTGTAAGAATTTGACATCCAATGAGAATAACTGACAGAAAATATTTTGAGACCTATAATCAGATCGTTGGAGATGAAATTCCAAGATTAATCCGGGACTTTAACTTTACTGAAAATAAAAGGAGTTTTGATTATTTGACCAAATCGTCAGCGGTTTATTCTTCTAATATAGAGGGAAATAGTATTGATTTGAACTCTTATATGAACTACGAGTTGAATAAAGAGAAGTTCAAGGGTGGCAAGGAGATAGAAGAAATCGAGAATTTAATTAAAGCGTACGAGTTTGCTCAACAAAATAAATTGAATGAAACTAATTTTAAGAATTGTCATAAAATGTTTTCTGAAACTTTGCTGATTAGGAGCAAAAGAGGGAAATATAGGATTGAACAAGTGGGGGTTTTCGGTAAATCGGGATTAGCTTATATGGCAGTTGAACCTGAATTTGTTGAACAGGAAATGAAAATTTATTTTCAGGATATTGAAGAGTTGATCTCTTCAGATCTAAACGAAAAAGAGGTTTTTTATTTTGCTTCACTGATTCATTTAAAATTGGCACATATTCACCCATTTCGAGATGGAAACGGAAGAGCTGCACGACTGATTGAAAAGTGGTTTATCACAGAGAAGTTGGGGCATCATTTTTGGCAAATACCATCGGAAGAATACTATAAGACAAATCAAGCAAGGTACTATGAGACCATCAACTTGGGAGTTAATTATTACGAATTGAATTATGACAAATGCTTAGGGTTTTTGGAAATGCTTCCCTATTGTTTACAATAAAGAAACCCAATATATTTCATATCTATCTGACAATTATTGAATTACATCTCGCTTTATCAAAACTTCCGATTTTTGAAAGTTTTGACAAAGGAGAAGTTTAAAGATCTTTTACTTTACTATTTTTTCAACAACCAATCTATAATATTGATATGTTCAATCCCATCTATTTCAGTCGTTATCAAATCGGTTGAGATAAGATATTTAGGATAATTGTCGTCTATTGCTTTTAGTGGACGGATTTCCCGCTCTGCCGTACGTGGATCTGATATTGACCAAGTAACTTGATAATACTCAAATTTATTCAACATGTTTCTTACTATAAAGTCGACCTCGTATTCACCTATTTTTCCTATCCAAATCTGGTAGCCTCTTCTGTTTAATTCGAGATATACAATGTTTTCCAAAATATGTCCAACATCCTGATAATGGAACTTGCCCAGTTTTAAATTACGAAAACCAATATCTACCAAGTAGTATTTTTCTTTTGTCGCAAGTTGCTGTTTTCCCTTTATATCAAAGCGATTTACCTGATAAAAAACATAAGAGTTTACCAAATATTCAATATACTTTTCAACGGTATTGTGATGAATGTTTTGGTTATCTTGCTTCATTGCTTTTGATATGCTGTTGGGTGACACCGCACTACCGATATTTCCCATTAAAAACTTTGAAAGATTGTCAAAACTTCTCATATTCTGAATGTTATACCGTTGTCGGATATCTTTTTCTACAATAGTGTTGTAAACGTCCTGAATGTAGCGGTTTTGAATGTCTGCCCCCTGATCGCGCAATAAAACACCTTGTGGTAGCGAAGTTTCATAAAGATAATAATTAAAGAGATCCTGTTTGTCAAGTGTACTATCTTGCTGGCTTTCAACAAATTCAGAAAAAGAAAATGGTAAAATATGAATGGTTATGTAACGACCCGAAAGCAAAGTGGCAATTTCACCCGATAAAAAATAGGCATTCGATCCCGTAACATACAAATCGATATTAGTTTCAACATAAAGTGCATCAATAAGTCGCTCAAATTCAGGAATTTGTTGAGGTTCATCAAGAAAAATATAGTTCATATTATCTTTGTCGGTTTTTGAAAGAATATCTTTGTACATATCGCGCCAAGTATATTCTTCCGGGAAAATCGGTCTTTCAAAGTTGTACTGCTGCACTCTATTTGAAGGCACTCCCGAAGCAACGATCTGTTTGGCAAACATAGCCAACAAAGTAGACTTACCTGAACGTCTTAAACCGGTAACGACTTTAATGATATGCTTGTTTTTCAGCTTTTCTAATTGCTGAATGTAGTTTTTACGACTGATAAGATCTTTCATATCTATCTGATAATTATTGAATTACATTTCACTTTGTCAAAACTTTTAATTTTTGAAAGTTTTGACAAAGATACTCTCTTTTTGGTTAATTCACAACTCAAAAGGCAATAATTTTTTATGTATTGTCTAAATATTGCGAAAATTCTCACCGAAAATTAAATTCTGCTAATAATTACAAAAATTGTGTATTTTTGTTCGTTGGTATTTATCAGGGGATGATTGTTGTTTGTATAGTGTTCCATCCGATAATAGGTCTACGTGTATAAATCTCTTTTTTGAGGTAAAAAAAGAAAAAGATGATTTAAAATTGGTTGGGGATATTGATTTTGAGCAAACTTGCGCCAACTACTTTGGTATGGATGTAGATAAAGAGAATTATCCTCACTATTACCAAACATACTCAATAAACTATGGTTTACTTGTTGATTCGAATGGAAAAGCTATCATTGGGAAGTTAGGTTATATTAGACTTTCAGACACTAATAAAATAGTCAGCTTTATTGATTCTATTCGGTTCATACCTCCCAGCCTTCCCAAAGGGGTTGATTATTATTTGATTGAAAAAAATGTAGATTTGATTTCCAAAGATCTGGAACTAGCTCGAATTGATAGAATAAGATACGAAGAAGAAAAGATAAAAAGGATGGAGGATTCTATAAACATTTGGATCAGTGCAGATTCTTTGAATGGGAACTATATCCCCTTTGATTTGTATGATTGTTTTCAACAGTTGGATAAACTCATTACCCCGAGAGATAGAGAATCAATTATAAACCTTGAATATAGTCCGGAATTTGATTTTCGATATAGGGGATTATTAGTTTGGATTAAAGACAATTGGCTTACCAGTCCTGGAAAAGGATCCAATACGAGATTAAGTGTTTATTTTAGGGGGAAAGGATTGGAAAGTGTAGATGAAATGAGTTTGGCAATTACTGATTCCTACTATAAAAACCTGAGAAATGAAAAAGTAAAAGAAAATAAGATTATAAAAAAAATCATATCGGACAGAACAAAAAGGGTTCAAACTGAAGAAAAATGGATCCCAAAAAGTGAAAATTATGACCCATGGCAAGCAGATACAATTAATGGGAAATATGTCCCCAAAGATTTAGAAGATTGTTTTTACCATCTTGACAAGTTTGTTTCTGTAAAAGATATTCAAGCATTGAAGAATGGTGAGATGAAAGGTGAAAATATATTTTCAATCGGATTCTGTGAATGGATTAATAGAGATGTAAACTTTGATTATATCTCTCGATTAGGTATGCATCTTCTGTTAACCGAATACAGGTTTAACGAAATAGATCGATGCATAATTCTTGAAAAATATAGAATATATTTGCAAAAAGGAATCAAAAACAACAGATAATATGAAATGAAGATGGGTTACTCTCATTGCGACAAGTGAATCACAATATTGAAGATTAGATAAGAAGAAAATTCAATAAGTGACAAAGAAAGCCTTCCGACAAAAAGCTCATCATCTCATGTTAGCTGTACTATAGAAATTCCTGCAAATTTAAAATAATTTCCCTGTAAATTTAAAATATATTTCCTGCAAATTTAAAATAATTTCCCTGTAAATTTAAAAAAATGTATTATCTTTGCGGCAGAAATAGATTAAAACCAGTGTATTATGTTAGTTTATGGGGGCAGTGAACGTCAAGAACGCAGCGTAGCACGAGTGCTACCCTGGAGTGAAGTAGATATTTGAGATAAAAATTGCGGAGCTCTCTCAAACCCCGCAATCTTGTAATTCGCAAACTCCTTCTGCCTTCTACCTTCTACCTTCTACCCCTAGAATAGTCCTGTAATATTCCCATCATTATCGATGTCGATATTTTCTGCTGATGGCACTTCTGGTAGTCCGGGCATTCTCATAATATCGCTAGCGATAGGAATTACAAAACCTGCACCCGATGCAATCTCAATTTCACGGATATTGACAACGAAACCATGCGGTCTGTTTAGTAGTCTGGGGTTGTCAGAAAGTGATTTTTGAGTTTTAGCAATACATACGGGTAGATTTTCCAGATTCAAATCAGCAATGGTTTTGAGGTCTTTTCTGGCTTTAAGAGAATACTCTACATCTACCGCGCCATATAACTCAGTTGCAATTTTATGGATTTTCTTTTCAATAGTCCAGTCAAATTCATATAATGGTCTGAAGCAAGTTGAGCAACTTTGAGCTGCTTCAACCACTACTTTGGCTAAGTCGAGTGCACCTTCTCCTCCTTTAGCCCAGGAGTCATTAACAGCAAACTGAATTCCTAAATCATTAAGGTGATTTGTTAAGACAGCGATCTCCTCTTTGGAATCGGTAGCAAATTTATTCAAAGCCACTACCGGTTTGATATTGAAGTGAAGAATATTCTCAATATGTTTATCCAAGTTTTGTAATCCTTCTCTAACTGCTTCCGGATTGGGTGTACTTAAGCTTTTTAAATCTACTCCACCATGATATTTCAATGCTCTGATAGTGGCTACGATTACGGTTGCATGAGGTGTTAGCTTACCATATTGTGATTTGATATCAAAGAATTTCTCTGCTCCCAATTCAGAAGCAAACCCTGCTTCAGTAACTACATAGTCTGACAGGGAAAGTCCCATTTTAGTGGCAATAATGGAGTTTGTACCTTGAGCAATATTCGCAAAAGGTCCACCGTGAATCAAAGCAGGTGTATTCTCTAAAGTTTGTACTAAGTTAGGTTTAATGGCATCTCGTAATAATGCTGCCATGGCGCCTTGTGCATTCAAGTCTCTGGCAAAGATTGGTTTTTTATCATAGGTATACCCGATAAAGATATTGCCTAATTTCTTTTTAAGATCTTCAATGCTTTCAGATAAGCAGAGGATAGCCATAATCTCAGATGCGGCTGTAATATCGAATCCTGTTTCACGGGGTACTCCCTGTGATGTTCCACCCAAACCAATAACGATGTCACGCAATGCACGCTCATTCATGTCCATTACTCTTTTCCATTTCACGGTTCTGGGGTCCAGGTTAAGTTTTCTGGTTTTGCTTTGCAAGTTATTGTCAATCAATGCAGCTAACAAGTTATGTGCTCTTTCAATAGCTGCCAGGTCACCGGTAAAGTGCAGGTTAATATCTTCCATCGGGATTACTTGTGCATAACCACCTCCTGCAGCTCCTCCTTTTACTCCAAAAACGGGTCCTAATGAAGGCTCACGAAGAACCACCATGGTTTTGTGTCCCAACTTGTTCATTCCCTGAGCCAATCCGATGGATGTGGTTGTTTTTCCTTCACCGGCAGGTGTTGGGGTGATGGCAGTTACCAGGATCAACTTACTTTTTTTAACTTTCTCTTCATCAATTAAGCTGAGAGGTAATTTAGCCTTATATCTTCCAAATTTTTCAACTAAATCCTGGTCAATATTTAAATTGGCAGCAATAGCCCTAATGGGTAACATATTGGCGGCTTTTGCTATTTCAATGTCTGATTTCATATTCGTCAAGTTTTAAAAAGTTGATAAATTAGATTGCAAAAATATACTATTTATTTGACAATCACTATCTAATTATAGTGATTGTGTCTATTGATAGAATCGATAGGAAAAACTTTTTTACTTTTCCTTTGCAGTAAATGAGAGTCCCAACAGATATACTGCAGAGATGATCAGTACTCCGATAGCAGCGACAATACCTGAACGGTCGGAGATGAAGCCCATTAATGGAGGAATTACCGCTCCACCACTGATGGCCATCACCATCAATCCGGAGATCTCATTGGCTCGATCGGGATATCTTCCAACAGTGATGGAAAAGATCAATGGGAAGATATTGGCAAAACCCAATCCGATGATAAATAGTAGCACTAAAGCTCCCATTTCAGAAGGAATAAATGCAAAAACGAGGAGAGATATCAATCCTAAGATGGAACTGCCGATAAAGAAGCGGCGTGTTGAGATGCGGGTTAAGAGCATCGCTCCCAAGAAAGTACCCAGCATTTTTCCAAAAAAGTAGATACTTCGTCCCGATTCTGCCAGAATTTGTTCTGTTCCAAACCGCTCTTTCAAAAAGGATCCGGAGATGGCGTTGACACCTACATCAATTCCCACTACTAAGAAGATTCCCAACACCATTAATGCGATATATCGATTACCTAATAGCTTGAAAGAAGAAGCAAAAGTAGCTCTTTTTTCCAGGTTAACACTCTCTTCAGTTTTAACAGAATACAACCATATCACAGAGAGTAGGGAAACAATACCAAAGATCAAAAAGATCAGCTTCCAGTCGCCATATTGGGCAGCCAAAATTCCCGCCAGAGGAGGGGCAATCATGGAGCCTAAGGCTTTAATAAATTGTGAAAAGCTGAGGAAACTGGATCTGCGGTTGGAAGGTACTACATCTACCAAAAGCGGATTAGCAGATACCTGAACAATGGTGTTCCCAATTCCCAACAGGGCAAATCCTATGAGAACCATAGTGACGGAGTAATTGATTAAAGGGAAAAAGAGACCCAATGCAGTAACACTCATCCCGATATTTAGCATGTTTCGTTTTCCTATCCGATCTTGTAAAACGCCAACCGGTACCGACAAAATAAAAAACCATAGAAATACGGCTGATGGAATCAGACCGGCAATGGTATTACTCAATTCAAAATCCTCTTTAACTCTGTCCACACCAATACCAACCAAGTCACAAAAGCTCATCACAAAAAAGGAGAGCAATACAGGAAAGATAATTTTTAGAGAGATCTTATTCTGTTTCATTTATAAATTGTTATTAATTTTTATTTTTTACATTAATGGGAGCTGGTGCTCAACTTTTTTATAATAGGAAGGATCAACCAGCGTAGCACTACCGATCATGGCAGCAGATTCTAGTAGCTTGGATGACTCGACCTGTATAAGAGATCCAACCGATTGCAGTGTTTCATTCATCTTTTTTTCGAATAGATGAAAATTCCGGGCAATACTTCCACCTACTACCAGCTTTTCTGCTCTAAAGCGTGTTATCCAGGTGTGCAGAAAGAGTGCCAATTGTTCTCCAAAATCGTCAAATAGTTCCTGAACTTTAGGATCTTGATCTACTCTCATGGCGATCTCTTTCACTCCCGGTAGTTTTTCGCCACTCAATTGTTCATACCGTCCCACCAAGCCACGGGTAGAGAAGTAATCGTCTGCATTCCCATCTTTAAAAGGAAGGTGCCATACGCAACCAAACTCCGGTACTTCCTCTCCGGCAACTACGGGAAGGTGATCTGATAAAAAGGCAGATCCAAAACCGGTTCCTAATGTGATTGCCAAAGAACGTTCGCTTCCTTTTAACTCTCCAAGGCAGTCTTCGCCCAATGCAAATGCCGTAGCGTCATTAATAAAGCGAATGGGGAATGTGTCCGGTAATCCTAACTTTTGACGAATCATATGCGGAATACTCACTCCGTATAAAGCTTCATATTTCTTGTTGTTGCCTTGAAATAGGGCAATGCCGTTCACATAATCAAAAGGACCGGGCATAGCAAAACCGATGCCCAGGCAGTTTTCCGTGCCAATCTGCGCAAGTGTTCTCTGAATCGTGTCAGCCCAAATTGTAATAATCTCTTGAACACTTCCCTGATTATTCAGCTGCGAACTCTGAAATGTATCAGCTAAGTATATCTGTTTTTGAATGTCACAAGCAGCACAACTAACGTGAGTGCCCCCAATATCAACGCCGATAGCAAGATGTTTCATGTCGTTATAATTTTTTATAAAATAGTCAACAAAGATATAAAAAAAGTTTGAGATAGATTTTACTTTCTTCGACGATTTTTTATCCATAGACAGTTTCTAAATTCATCCGAATTCTCTTTTTTTAATTACGAATTACGAATTACGAATTACGAATCTATAAAAAGTCTAAAGTTTTAAATTTAGAATTCAGAATTATTTGAACATCATATATTTACACTTATAAATGTATCTATTTCTAATTTCATACTTCTTACTTCAAAATAACCCCGAAGGGGTGGCATTATTATAGCAAAGTTTTGTTCCCATGAACATATGTAAACCCCGAAGGGGTGACATTATTGTAAATTTAGGAATAAGAATTTAGAATTAAATTTTGAGTGATAGTCCCAATCGTAATTCGTAATTCGTAATTGGATTCCGCCTTCCGCCTTCAACCTTCCGCCTTCCTAATGGTGGTGTCCGAAAAAGTGAGAAATAATAAAGTAAAGTCCAATCAGGATAAAGAGCAACGCAACCCCTCGTCTGACCCAGAACTCAACATTCTTGATTTTGTTGTACCACTTGCTGATACCGGCAAGGCTATATGCCATTAAAAAGGAAAAAATCAGAACGGGAAGTCCGGTGGTGATAGCAAATATGACCGGGAGCAATAATCCTTCCGGAGAAGCAATCGTGAGGGGAACCAACATCCCGAAAAAGAGGACAATACAGTGGGGACAAAAAGATAATGCCAGCAGTACTCCCAGCAGAAAGGCAGTAATATACCCTTTGCTGCTCCCTTGCTGTTGAATCCGGTTGGTAATTTTGCCTAAGCCGGGAATCTGTAGCGGAATCAAGTCCAGCATCAATACGCCCAAAATGACAAAAATAAATCCCAAATAGTGTTCTACGTATTGAAATAGCTTCTCGATATGCAGTTGTTTGGCGCCATAATAAAGAATGATGACCAAAACCAGATAGGTTACCATTCTTCCCAAAACGAAGATCAGACTGTTCCAAATCACTCTTCTTTTCTGTTCAATATCCCGTCCAATGAATGCAATAGCAGTAATGTTACTCATTAATTGACAAGGACTTAATGTTACCATCAGTCCAATTAGAAAGGCAGAAAAAATAGGAAAATCGGAGTTTTCTATTAAGTTTTGTAAGTATTCCATTTGAGATTAATTAGAGTTCAAGTAATTTTCGATTAGTTCTTTTATTTCAGCTTTGCTACCGATATGTCCCACCATCACGATATCGTTTCCTAAAATCAGGGCAGGTGTGCTTAAAACTCCATATTTCAAGATTTGTCCTATATCACCAATCACCGTTATGGGCACTTCCCACTGTTCCTCTTTAACAACTTCTCTGACCCGATTTTCCATCACTTTACAATGCGCACAGGCATCTCCCAAAATAATAATTTGCTTCTCCTGACTCATATTTTTTGATCTTTTTTTCTGGTTAATTGTATGGTTTCGCAGTTGGCTTGGGAACACTCTCCACAAGCGATACAACTCATATCTATTGCACCTCCTTGTATGCTGCCCATTTTGCAATGACGGTGACATCTTTTACACTCTTTACATTCTGAAATGCGGACCCGTTTGGCAAAAGGAATTCGCGACACCCAGTTGAGTATCAATCCGACAGGACAAACCGTACGACAGAAGGGACGGTAAATCAACAGTGAAGAAATGATGACCAATCCCACTAAAAAGTAAGTTATCGGATTAAAAATTTGCAGCATAAAGATATTCACAAAGGGGAAATATTGGCATACTAAATTGGTTTTGGTAATCAAAATAGCGATAATCAGGATCACCACTGCCGAACTTTGAATGATATGCAATATTTTCTGACTTTTCTTTGATTTGAGCCACTGCAAACGTTCTCCTTTGTACAAAAATTCTTGCAACGCACCGATATGACAGAGCCAGCCGCACCAGATCTTTCCGAAGAGGAAGGTCATGATAATCAGCACGATCAGCAGGGTGGGGTAGATCAGTAGCGTGGAGTTACCCGATAGCAGAAGGATGGTATCATTGAAAAGAAGAGAGATACATGGGCACCCCCCTAATATAAAACCAAAATAAATAAGGGACCCCAACAGAATCGGATAACGCAAATAATGGATCCAACGGGTATGATAAAAGATTGAAATCAGCACCCATATCATCATCAAAATGGTGAAGCGAATCAGGGTTGAATAATGTTTTTCTATTAGGAATAAAAAAGATTGGGGGGCAGCAGAGTCATTTTCCTCTTCCCATTCATCGCCCCTCTCTTCGATTTCATCGTTCACCTCCGCAGGGTTGGCGCTCACTTCATCAACTTCACCTGAATCTTCCCAGTCGCTCCACTCTTCCCATTCATCGCCCGAATCATCCCAATCGCTCCATTCTTCATCAGTGTCATCTGTTGTCTCGGCACAAGTCTTATCTGAATCGGACTTTCCACCACATTCGGACGCGGAAGGGCAACCTCCACAACCGGGTTGATTCACTTCCGTCAGCACAAACGTTCCCTCTTTTTCGGAAGAATTAATTTCTATTTGCTTGTAAATAAACAAAATAAGGAGTGCTGAAAGCAACCCCAAAACAATCCATTCTAAACCACGAGATTTCATATCAATTAAGTGTCCCCTTTTATTAGGATAGTTTTTTTAATTTGTTAATATTTTATTTTTCAAAGAACTTAAATCTTTAACTTTGCAAAGTTAAAGATTTTTTTGAAACTTTCAAGTGTTTTACACAATTTTTTTAAATAATTTTTCAGGTGTTTGATAATCAAGTGATTGGTGTTTCCTTTCGCAATTATAACGGTCAAGTATAAGAGCAGTAGCGGATTTCAATTCGATTACCTGTCCGCCACCACAAAAGTTAATTAAATGCACAGACCTTGATTTTACCACTTCACCCGCTATTGCTCTTATACAATGTTGTGCAAGCGTGCTTTCTTTTCTTTCGTCCGTGCGTAGGGAAAGACACACTCTTTGACAAGCTTTGGCTGGTGCGGTTGGCTTGTGCGGCTTGGCAATGTGTGTGGCTGTTTAGCGTTGGCATTTGATGTCTGTTTATTATTCTCCAAATAAGTCATTATAATATTCTTTCATTACAGTATGAAATTCAACTACTCTTGAAATTTCTTCTTTTGAAAGACCTGAAACTTTCCAGTCTTTTAATTTGTTTAATCCAAAATCTCTACAGACTTCTAAGTCTTTTTTTGAAAAACTTAGGTTTTTTATAAATTCGATTTGAATGAAATCTTTTGGATTGTCATTTGTGTATTCTGGGTTTTCTTTTGCGTAATTAATCAAAATATCCTTATAGAATTCTCTTATTGTTAAACTCAAACAATCATGAATTTTTTTCGTCACACTAAGAATTTCATCTATTGCATTATCAAATGCTTCTTGTGAGTAAATTTGAATTTTACCTGTCGCATGAGCCATCTCATTTCGATAATCAATCAGCTTTTTTGTACTCTTCACATAGGAATCATCTAAACCAATTAATCTAAAAAATTCGAATATGTCTTTCTCTGGCAATTTACTGAACTCAAAAACAGAAGTAATTTCGTCAAGTTTGACTTCTTTACCGTTGTATGGTCTGGCGAATAATAATGAATGATTATATCTTTCTTTATAAAACTGACTTACTTGCCAAACTGTAGTATAAATATTTGTCATGAATATCAAATGCACAGCAAAATATGAGAATTGATATTCTCCTTTCTCATAAGTCACTTGTGCCGAGTTAATGAGTGGACGAACATAGTCGTTTACTTCTATGTCTTCCAATGGCAAGTAGTCTAAAAGCTCATACACATTTTCCATTACTCAACCCAAACTTTAGCAATCTTATCCTTTATCTTCTGCTCAAAAATTTCAATCAGTTCCTTGTTGGAATTTACCAATTCTTGCTCTCTCTCGATTTGAGCTACTATTAGGCGTTGAGTTTCGATATCAGGAATAGAAATTGGAATTACTTCAACTGTTTTAAAACTTAACGCAGGCATTGCACCACCAGCAGTAATTCTTTTAAATTGATTTTGAATAGCTTCAGATGATAAATAGTAAAAAAGATAATCTTTTGTAAGGATTTCATTTGGTTCTACTTTAAAAAGATTGTTAGCAAGAATGCCTTCAAAACCCCTTCCAATAAAACCTGCAGTTGCTCCGTATCTGACTACTACAACATCATCTTTTGAAACATACTTACCTTTCCCCATATCTTTAGGAATAAATCTAAAGTCAGTTGAATTTTGAGTGTAATTCTCAATTCTTAGAAATCTATCATAACCATCAACAAATTCCTTACTTTGAAAACCAACGTCAACTTGTGTGCCCTGAGAGAATTTAGTTACACTGCCCAACTCCACCATCACCCAATCCGGGTCAATGTCAATTT
>DIRT01000006.1:0-851 GCA_002427605.1 Bacteroidales bacterium UBA5429
AGCTATCCAATATCCAATCCACGAAGTGCTTATTTCTACGCTTCCGGAACTAATCATTCTACCTTGATTTTGCCTCAACTGAGTGAAATTATAGATGTTACTACTCTACAAGCACGCTTCTGGGCAAGAACTGCTACTTTGGGACAACAATTAGAAGTAGGAGTGATGACCGATCCTACGAATATTAATACCTTTACTTTAGTGGGAACAGCTACACCTACATTGCCCAATTCATATCAAGAGTTTGAAGTTAATTTCTATAACTATACCGGTACAGGACGATATATTGCTCTTCGTGTCAACGGTGGCAACACTATTTATATGGATGACTTTGTATTACAAGAAGCACCGGATTGTATCAGACCAAACTATATCAGCTACTCTGATATTACACTGACAGAAGCAACTGTATCCTGGATTTCAAGCCCAACAGCATCAAGTTATGAATTTGTGTATGGTTTAACAGGAGTTGATCCAGATACTGAAACTCCTCAGATAGTGAACGATACTTTCATAGAACTTACCGGATTAACCTCTAACACTTTATATGAGGTTTATGTTCGCTCCGTATGTTTTGATGGAAGTACGAGTGAATGGACATATATCTCCTTCTTCCGTACAGCATGTGATGCTATTTCTACATTCCCCTGGATAGAGAATTTTGATACCTATGGTTCAGGATCGGGAATATTCCCACCATGCTGGTTTAGACCGGTTATTTATGGTTCATACCCTTATATTAATGGTTCATATACAACAACTAGTTCTCCCGGAAGTTTAATGTTTAGTTCCGCTTCTGCATCAGCACCAACTTATGCTATTACACCACAATTTAATGCTGATATCAATAC
>DIRT01000006.1:1074-12984 GCA_002427605.1 Bacteroidales bacterium UBA5429
TATGGAGGTGGGTGTAATGTCTGATCCGACAGATCTCACTACTTTTGAATTAGTTCACACTATTACTCCTACCCATTCAAATTTCGAAGAGTATGAAGTGATGTTTTCAAATACAACTCTAAGCGGAACCGGAAACTATATTGCTTTCAGACATATTACAGTTTCGGATATTTATTATTATTGGTTGGATGATGTCGAAGTATTCCCAATTCCTACGTGTCCAAAACCAACAGATATAATTACTACAAACGTAACACAAACTTCCTTAGATTTGGGTTGGATTGAAAATGGTACAGCTACCACTTGGGAAGTGGAATATGGAGAAACAGGTTTCACTCAAGGTAACGGAACTATTATTACGGTTACTACTAATCCTACTCCAATTACCGGATTGACTGTATCTACATGTTATGATTTCTACGTAAGATCCGTTTGTGCTCCCGGAGACGAAAGTTACTGGTCTCATAAAGCAACATTCTGTACTTCTCAACAGCCTGTGAATGTACCGTTTATGATTGACTTTGAAACTGCATCAAGATTTACTTTTGCCAATAATCCTACCGGAAATAATTGGCATATCGGTAGTGCTGCGGGAGTGAATAATACAACCGGTGGTAGTAATGGAATGTATATTTCCAACGATAATGGTGTTACTAACTCATATACTAGTAATAGTACAGTAGTTTGGGCATTTAGAGATATCTATTTCACTCCTTCTACTACTGATTATACGCTAACCTTTGACTGGAAGTGTCAAGGTGAAGGTAGCGGTTCATATCCATACGATTACTTTAATGTGTATATTGGTGCACCTGTTATGCCTGTTGCTAATAATACCGGTACGATTACAGCACCTACCGGTGCTACTGTGTTGGGTACTAATCTTAATCAGCAGTCTACATGGCAGACACAAACTTATACCCTATCGTCAGCTACTTACTCAGGTCAAACTATGAGACTCTATTTTGGTTGGAGAGACGATGTTTCTGTATCTAACCAACCTCCTGCAGCGATTGATAACGTTGAAGTTACCAGTACAGGTATCAGTGATTGCTTGCCACCAACTAACCTGGCTATTTCCAATATCAACGCTAACGGCGCTACAGCTACCTGGGGTGGTACTGCAACTTCTTGGGTGTTTGAGTATAAAACAGCAGCAGCTACAACCTGGACAACTCAAAATGTGACTACTGCGACTTATACCATGACCGGTTTACAACCTTCTACTGACTATCAAACAAGGGTTAAAGCAATCTGTGGTGCAGGAGAAGAAAGTGCATATTCTGCTGTTGTTTCTTTCACTACTACGGCTACACCTTGCGTTACTCCAACTAACTTACAGGTGACTAATATAACAGACCAGTCTGCATTAGCTACCTGGACAGCAGGAGGATCAGAAACTTCATGGCAAGTGGATTACAAGTTGGTATCTTCAGCTAACTGGACAACAGGTACAGCTACTACAACTTCATTTGCAATGACAGGATTACAAAGTAACTCTAACTATCATGTGAGAGTAAAAGCAATCTGTGCAGATGGAGAGAGTGCATTTACTAACCTTGTACCTTTCACAACAGGTGGTAGTGGAACATACACTATTACTGCTACAGCAGGACCTAACGGTACAATAACACCTTCAGGTACAGTTGTAGTGAATGAGGGTGAATCTCAAACCTTTACCTTCACTCCGGTTGATGGTTATCAAATTAGTTCCGTATTGGTAGATAATCAACCACAAACACCGATCCCAACATCCTATACGTTTACCAATGTTCAAGCAAATCACACTATCCATGTCGATTTTACAGAAGGTATTGCTGAGAATGAATTATCACAATATGTAACACTCTATCCTAACCCAACTCTATCATTCATTAACTTAAAAGTTGAGTTAATGCGTATTATACCTGTTGAGGAAGAAATTACGCCAATTGATGTAAGCGATTTTGCAGTAGGAGTGTACTTTATACGCTTGGCTACCGAACAAGGTCAGGTATCTAAACGATTTGTAAAACAATAGCGTTTAGAGTTGATTTTTGTGTCTTAATTTTGGAAATAAAAATATAAGGGGGCAGGATATTCGCCCCCTTTTTGATCTCTTATCACCCCACTCTGGAAAAAATCCGAAATCCGAAATCATTCCGCCCTCCGCCTTCCGCCTTCCGCCTTTTTCTCGTAGGGCGATCTGTTTCCGAGTGGGGTAAAAGGATATCTATAGCGTATTGGACATTCTGCCCCCCAATTTTATTTATTTCAAAAAGAAAATAATAAATATCTCATCAGATTTCTACTTCCAAGCCATCGTAAGCCATAAATATATGGTCGGGAAGTGTGGGTGCAATGTCGATATATTGACCCATTTCATGGCTTATGTGGGTTAAATAGGCACGTTTGGGATTGATCTCATTGATAACCTGTAAAGCCTGAGTAAGGTTGAAATGCGAATAGTGCTCCTTGTGTCTCAATGCGTTGATTACCAAAAGGTCTATATCTTTTAATTTGCTGATCTCGGAAGGCGCAATAAAACTCGCATCCGTAATATAGGCCATATTGTTGATTTTGTACCCTAAAATGGGAAGAGTGAGATGTCTGATGGAAATCGGTTCAATGAGCAGATTATCAATTGTAAATGCCTCATCTTTAATTATATTCAACTGAAACTCAGGACTGCCGGGATATTTGTTTTTCTTAAAAGCGTAGTCATAATCTTTACGAATCACATTCAAAACTCGCTGTAATCCGTAAATTTGCATTACTTTTTGAGTCATAAAATTCAACGGTCTGACATCATCCAATCCCCCGGTATGATCCTTATGTTCATGTGTCATGAGAATGGCATCCACTTGAGTGATCTTGTTATTCAACAACTGCTGTCTGAGGTCCGGTCCGGCATCAATTAAGATGTTTTTTGAACCAACAGTGATGAGTGCAGAGGTTCGTAAACGGATATCGCGAGGGTCTTGAGAGTTGCATACAGCACAAGGACACCCAATGACGGGAACCCCTTGTGATGTGCCGGTACCTAAAAAAGTGATTTTCATGCTGAAAGTTATAATCCGCGAAGGTACAATTTTTTGCTATTATAGTACCCGATTATGTAGTGAAATCTCATTTTTTTAACTGAAACTTAAAAGAATCGGAGGATCCCTTTATGGAGTAGGCTGAATAATGACCCGTTGATCACTTTGTCCTGATATTTTTATTCCGGATTGGGTAAGTTGCTGAATTTGAGCAATAAAGGCGTCCCTTAATAAAATGTCGGTATAGATTATGTTCTCAAATTGGATATCTTTGAAAAATCCATCTCCACCGGTTGCCAGGAAGTCGATTGTGACTACTTTATATACCTTTTCACTTTGAATTTTCTCTCCTTGAACTGTTGCCTGCGTCATTCTCCCATTGCGATAGATGGTTTGGGCTTGCGAAAAGGCAGCATGATCTTTTTCCGTGAATCTGTTGAAAAACTCGATGAGTTGCTCACCCTTAATATCAATAATAACAACTTTATTATCAAAAGGAGCAACCTTGTAGATATCTTCGATCGTTATGGGACCCGCCAAAAGGGAACTTCTAATGCCGCCAAAGTTGAGAACAGAAAGATTTGCATGGGTTCCGGAATGGGTTTTTGCAAGAAATTGATTCCCAAAATCAAACAATATATCGGTTAAAAAGTTGGAAAGAGGACTCTGGGGCTTAAAAGATCTCATCTCTTGCTCCGCTTCTCCAATCACTACGCTCAATTCTTTGTTCATTCGCTCCCTAAGCTGCTCAATATAGTTTTGAACTGTTAAATCAACAATATTGTACGTGCTGTCAAGCAAAATGGATTGGTATTCATACTTGAATTGTATACCTTTACTTTCCGTTTGACCATAAGTTTGCGGAATAGTTGCAATCCAAAAGAGAGCAACATAAAGTAGTATTCTAAAGGTTCTTTTCATCGGATTTTGTATTGAAGTATAAATTCAAGAATCTCTACTGCATTGGTTGCCGCTCCTTTGCGCAGATTGTCAGCTACAATCCACATATTGAGTGAGTTAGGTTGAGATTGATCGCGTCTGATTCTGCCCACAAATACATCGTCTTTCCCTTCTGCATAGAGAGGCATAGGATATAGGAAACTACCCGGATCATCGAGAATAGTTATACCACTGATTTGAGATAATAAGGAGTGGATCTCCGAAATGGTATAATCGTTATAAAACTCAACATTAACCGCTTCTGAGTGTCCTCCTTTTACAGGAACCCTAACCACCGTAGCAGTGAGTTGAATAGTAGCATCATTCAATATCTTCCGGGTTTCATTAACTAACTTCATCTCTTCAGTAGTGTACCCCTCCTCATCAAAGTCGCCACCATGAGGGATGAGGTTCAAGTCGATAGGGTGGGGGTATACCTTGCTGACAGAGTTTCCGGCTCTCTCACCTTCCAATTGCGCAATACCGGCAGTTCCGGTACCGGTCACCGATTGATAAGTTGAAACAACAACCCTTTTAATTCGATATTTTTGATGCAGAGGAGCCAATGCCATCACAAGCTGGATCGTAGAACAGTTTGGATTGGCAATGATTAAATCTGTATCCTTAATCTGACTGCCATTGATTTGAGGAACAATGAGTGGAATGTTGGGATCCATCCTCCAGGCAGAAGAGTTGTCGATTACTACAGTCCCTTGGATCGCAAATAGGGGAGCATATTGTAAAGAAACAGAGCCTCCTGCAGAAAATATGGCAAAATCAGGTTTGCGAGAGATCGCCTCTTCAATGGAGCAGACTTTGTACTCTTTTCCTCCAAAAAGGATCAATTTACCGATTGATTTTGAGGAAGCAGCAGGAATCAGCTCGAAAGAACCAAATCCTCTCTCTTCCAATACCTGAATCATTTTTTGTCCTACCAATCCGGTAGCACCGATTAATGCAATTGTTTTCATTGAGTAAAAATCAGTTTATACCCGCAAAAATACAATAAACAAATGAAAATAGATGTTATATAATGAAACATTTTTAAAGTTTTAATACTAACTAAGAGTAATAACCAAGAACTCTGAACATGGATACAAATAAAACAGAATCCATCTTTTCCAAAAAAAGATTATTTTTATCCCTATTTATTTTAATTAGTATCAACTTAGCAGCTCAAAGAGGAAGTATTTCCGGAACTGTAATGGACGAAGCCGAAAAGCAGAAACTGGTCTATGTGAGCGCTTTTCTTTTTGACGCAAAAGATAGTTCTTTTATAAAAGCTGAACTGACGGATGGGACAGGCTTTTTTAAATTTGATTTACTCTATGACGGTCAATACTATGTACAACTCTTTTATTCAATGTATGAAAATTGGTATTCCGAGACGCTGATTTTAAACAGTAAACAAAGAAACTATGATTTAGGAGTTATATACATTAAGCAGAAGACGAATCTTCTGGGGGGTGTTGAGGTGGTGTATATGAAACCGCTATACGAGGAACAGCCCGGGAAGTTGATTATGAACGTGGAGTCGCATCCTACAGCAGCCGGAGATAACCTGTTCGAATTGTTGAGAAAAACGCCTTCAGTAACGATTGATAATGATGAAAATATCTTGGTCAATGGTAAAAGCGGAGTCAATCTGTTAATTAATAACCGTCCTTCGCAACTTTCAGGAGAGGAGTTGATCAATTACCTCAAAACAACACCTGCCGATATGGTTGACAAGATTGAAATAATCAATTCTCCATCAGCAAAATATGATGCCGAAGGGGGAGCAGGTATGATCAATATTCAACTTAAAAGAGATCATCGGTTAGGTTTTAACGGAAGTGTCAGAAGTAGTGTTTCTATGAGTCAAAATTTCTTCAATAATAATGGCGTTTCTTTGAATTTTAGAGCCGGGAAATGGATAATCTCAACCAGTTATAACTTTGGATTGCGGCGATTTAAAAATGGTTCCAGAAGTAAAACAGGCTATGTTGATACCGAAGGGAATCACATTTTGATTGCTCAAAATGATCTGGAAGAGGAGTTTTGGAACTCAATGTCTAAAGGAAACTCACATAATTATAGCCTTTATACTGAATATCAGATGAACCGGAAAAATTCTTTTGGAGTTCAATTTTATGGAGGATTCAATAAGGGAAACTCGGAGTCTGCTAACTATACGCGATTTTATGTTAATGACCATGTCGATTCTTCAATGAGTAGAGTAGGTGAGGGATTAAACAACAGTCAAAGAAACTTTCTATCCCTTTTCTATCGTCATGATTTTGACACTGTACAATCGCACTATCTGGAATTGAACTTTGATTACTCACAAAATGGTAGTAAAAGTGAGTATCTGAATCTTTTTGACTACTACTATCGGGATTTTGGAGACCACTATTCCCATTTTTCCCGTCAATCTTATCGTTATCCACAACTGTCTAATAGCTATATTTTGGAGGCTTACTATGGAAAAAATGAAGAAGAGTATAATTTTGAAGCAGGAATCAAAAATTCTCTGAGCCAAAATAATTCCAAAAGTATGAACTATATCAACAATCACTTGATTGAGAGTATGACAGATCATTTCATTTATTTTGAAAATATTACGGCAGGCTATTTTTCTATCAGTACTCAACTGGATAAGATGACTCATTTTAGGGCAGGTATTCGTGGTGAACTTTCTTATATTGGGGGGGAGCAAGTAACAGCTTCACTATATAATAGTAACCTCTACTTCGATCTGTTTCCTACTGCGCAAATTAATGTTACTCTACCCAAAAAGAATCGCGTTAATGTCAGTTATTACTCCCGGATCGCTCGTCCCAGATACCGGCAATTGAACCCTTTTGTTGATATATCGGAACAATTGAATATCTCGACAGGAAATCCTTACCTTAAACCCGAATACACTTACAACTTCTCATTGGGATACTCATGGAACTATATGCTGTTTTTTAATGTTGGATACGACTATACTATAAACGCCATTAACTATGCTCGTGACTTGGATCCTCAAACCGGAATCACAACCCGATATCCTCAGAATATTGGAAAAAGACAAGGAGTGAACGGTAATATTTCATTCAATATACCGCTTAGAAAATGGTGGAATCTGAATTTATATACCTATTCTTCGTACGGAAAGAGCGTCTTTACTTATCAGAATAAGATAGAAACTCGTAATGTTTATCATCAGGGACTCTTCTTTTCTCAAAACTTTACGGTTTTAAAAAATTACACCTTGGAGATGAGTGGCTACTATTCACTACCATCACAAGGAGAATGGGGTAAGAGCAAAGGGACATTATCTCTCAATGCCGGATTAAGAGCCAGGTTACTGAATAAAAAGTTAACCATAGGATTTTCCGTTGGGAATATACTCAATAATGGAAGTTACTCCTGGAATTATCAATATCCCGATCATTCTACTTATGAAGGATACTCCATTTGGAATACCAGATCCTACTCTTTGAGAGTCTCCTATAATTTCGGGAAATACTTTGAAATTCGAAACAAAAAACTAAAATCAGGCTCTGATGGAGACTCCGGTCAACCTTCAGCACCCTCTATTTAGTACAATTTATTTAAAAGGGTAATAATTTCAGTTCGATTTGTTAATAAAAGTTAATAAATGCGTGAAATTCTTCAAAATTCTTCCAAAAATGAATGAAAATTGTTCCCGAAATGTTTAAAATTAAGTAATTTTAACAGTTTTAAATCCTAAATTATGAGTTTTTCTAAAATTTTCCATATTTTTAATATTTCTCTATAATTTTTATAATATGCTTATTATCAAATGAATACATTTAAAGAATAATAAAATTAAATTTCTTAAAAATAAAAATATTAACTTTTGTTAACAATTTCCTCTAATTTATTTGGTTATTTGAAAATTTCATATTATATTTGCAGTATAAAAATCATTCATTATGAAAAAGCAAAATTTTATCACATTGATTTTAATTGGAATTATTTTTATTTTTTCAATTAATGCACAGGCACAATCTACCGATAATAATGCGGGAAGATTATCTGTTATTAATGAGTATGGACCTTTTTTTGGCCACAATACCGTTGGTTTTACCGGCGTTTTTGTTGTAGGCTACTCAACCCCTTCTGACAAAGATATGTTTGGTTTAGGAATTGCCTATGATGTGGGAACCAACCTTACTGATGGAATTCCTCTATTTGTAAACTATCGTCACTCTTTTTATCCGGATCGTAAAGTCTCTCCTATCGTGAATATGGCTATGGGTGTTAGATTGAATCTTTCCGATCCTGTTGATGCTTTTGGATTGTATTCAACTATGGCATCGGGATTTCAATCAGGAATCTTTTCTTTAACCGGTGGCATCTTTTTGAAATCGCTCGGAACCAGAGAGTTGTATCCGGGTTTGGAAGTAAAATGTGGATTTAGATTATAAATTTAAAAAATAATAAGTCATGAAAAAGATCATTATTTTAAGTATAGGTTTATTTATTCTTACCATATATGGTTTGAATGCACAAGAAAATCAAAATTCAGAACCTAAGTATCGTTTTTTTAATGAGTATGGTTTCTTTACAGGTTCAACTTGGACCAAAACCGAAAATGGGGGAGATATAGGGATTTCGGGTATATTCGTAAATGGAGTGCAAGTTGATAAAACTCACTTTGTTGGGTTCGGGTTGGGCTATGAATCCGGTCTTGAAATTGGACAAGGAATTCCATTTTTTATCAATTATCGCCATTTCTTTGATAAAGGCTATAAAATTAAACCTTTTATGAATGTGGCTGTAGGTACCCGCTTTGCATTTTGGGAAGAAGAACGATATTATATAGATGAATTTGGTTATACTACTTTTATGGATCCACCCATTTCTCGAAATGGATTGGGATTCTATTCTACTCTTGGAGTCGGTTTTACCTCTCATGCCTTCTCTTTTACATCCTCCATTTTTTATCGTTCCAGACCCGGAGAAAATTTAAACGGTGTTCGAAGTTTTACCGGTATTGAAGTGAAAGTGGGCTTCTCATTATAAATCATAAATAGTTCTCATTATGAAAAAGCAAATTTTTATTACACTAATTTTAATTGGAATGATTTCTATCTTTTCAATTAATTCGCAAGCACAGTCTGGCGACAATAATGTTGGAAGATTATCTGTGATTAATGAGTATGGAACTTTTATTGGGCACAATACCGTTGGTTTTACCGGCGTTTTTGTTGTAGGCTATGCAACACCTTCAGATAAGGATATGTTTGGCTTAGGAGTGGCTTATGATGTGGGGGAAAATCTTGCTGATGGAATTCCTCTGTTTGTTAATTTTCGTCACTCTTTTCATCCCGAACGCAAATTCACGCCCATTGTGAATATGGCTATGGGTGTTAGATTGAATCTTTCCGATCCTGTGGATAATTTTGGATTATATGCCACCATGGCATCAGGGTTTCATGCCGGCATTTTTTCTTTAACCGGTGGTGTCTTCTTAAAGTCGATTGGAACTGCAAAATTGTTCCCGGGACTGGAAGTGAAATGCGGATTTAGATTATAAATTTAAAATCGTTACATCATGAAAAAGTTCATTGTCTTAACTATCAGTCTCTTATTGCTTTCCATACATGGGTTGAATGCGCAGGAAGATCCGACTTCAAAACCTGCTTACCGTTTCTTTAATGAGTATGGTCTTTTTGCAGGTCGTGCAAGTTTTGGCATTGCAGGTATTTTTGTGAATGGAGTGGAAATCGATCAAACTCATTTTGTTGGAATTGGGACCGGTTATGATGTTGGTTTGCTGGAGGGACAGGGAATTCCACTCTTCCTTAACTATCGCTACTTCTTTGACAAAGGCTACAAAATGAAACCCTTTATGAATATGGCTTTAGGTACTCGATGGGCATCATGGAAAGAATACCAGGTGTTTAGGGATGAAGATGGACATTACTATACTGAACCCTTTTGTAGGTATAAACGCGAAGGATTAGGGATCTATTCCACCTTTGGAGTTGGTTTTACCTTGAAAGCGTTTTCGTTTACTACCTCAATCTATTACCGCGCAAGACCCGAAGTTAAAGTATCACCTGATCAAGTTATTGACGGTATGCGACACTGTACAGGCATGGAAATAAAAGTGGGGTTTAGTCTGTAATTTTTCTTTCTCACTTCTTACTTCTTATTTCTTATTTGGGATTTAATAAAAAAGGGGGGCAGCATAAATGTCCCCCTTTAGGCATTATTATTTCCCCACTCTCTAAATCATACCTTTTTGAATATTCGTAATTGATTCATTTCGACTTTCGACTTTCGACTTTATCCTCAAATCCTCAAATCCTATAAATCCGAGTCCGAAATTTTTTGAGAGTGGGGTAATGACATAACAACAGAGGAAAGAATGTTCTGCCCCCCTATTTTTTCTTTTTCAAAATAAAAACAAAAAAAAATCCGAAATCCGAAATCCGAAATCCGAAATCTTTATTACCTTTGCATCCGTTTAAAAATACAAAAATAATGACAGAATCACCCATCTTTACCCCTTGTCAAATCGGTCCTGTAACACTACGTAATCGCACTATTAGAGCTTCGGCTTTTGAAAATATGTGTGTCAATAATGAACCTTCCCAAGAGTTGTTCGATTATCACCTTTCGGTTGCAAAAGGTGGAATCGGAATGACTAACATTGCTTATGCAGCAGTCAACAAAAGCGGTTTATCTTTCAATGGACAGTTATGGATGCGGGAAGAGATTGTTCCGGAATTAAAAAAATTAACCGATGCGATACATGCTGAGGGTGCGAAAGCATCAATTCAGCTGGGGCACTGCGGCAACATGACACATATTTCTACCTGCGGACAAATCCCGGTGGGCGCATCCACAGGCTTTAATTTGTACTCTCCCACCATTGTACGTGCATTAAAAGAAAAAGAGATCGAGCAGTTTGCCAAGGATTTTGGACATGCGGTTACTTTGTCTCGAAAAGCCGGCTTTGACGGTGTGGAAATTCATGCAGGACACGGCTACCTGATTAGTCAATTTCTTTCTCCCTATACCAACAAACGAAAAGATAAATATGGCGGGAGTTTGGAAAATAGAATGCGATTTATGCGCATGGTGATGAAAGAAGTTATGGAAGCGGCAGGTGATGATATAGCGGTCATGGTTAAAGTGAATATGTATGACGGGTTCAAATCCGGTATGCAAATTGACGAGTGTATCGAGGTTGCGAAAGAATTGGAACGACTGGGAGCTCATGCTTTAGTACTCAGCGCCGGGTTTGTGAGCAAAGCACCTATGGCGGTAATGCGTGGAGCAATGCCCCTTAAAACATTAGCACACTACATGAGTTGGGCTAAGTTTTGGTGGCTGCGTCTGGGCTTGAAATTAGTCGGTAAATGGATGATTCCGTCACTCCCTTTTGAAGAAGCGTTCTTTCTTGAAGATGCCAAAAAATTTAGAAAAGAACTCTCCCTGCCATTAATATATGTGGGAGGGTTGATAGATAAAAAGAAAATTGAAGAGGTGTTGGGAGAGGGCTTCGTGGCAGTGCAAATGGCTCGCGCTCTGATTAACGACCCCGCCTTTGTCAATAAAATGAAAGCCGGCGAAGACAGAAACGGTTGTAAACACTCAAACTATTGCATCGGACGAATGTACACGCTGGATATGAAATGCCACTGTCACGTTGACGATCTACCTAAAAAACTACAAGTTGAAATAGAAAAACTTGAAGGTTAAAGTTAATTACGAATCCCAAAAAAGTCGAAAGTCGAAAGTCGGAAGACGAAAGTATTGAAAATTGAAAATTATTTATCATATCTTGCTGATATTCTAATAAATACAAATTTATCTACCTCCTACCTTCTACCTTGTAAAATCGTAATTCGTAATTGAATTCATTCCGCCTTCCGCCTTCAAAATAACCCCGTAGGGGTGACATGATGACCGATACAATATGTATAATGGTCCCCTTTTTTAG
>DIRT01000037.1:0-94987 GCA_002427605.1 Bacteroidales bacterium UBA5429
TAACTTTCTGAATTTAATTTTTCTTTTGTAATTCGTAATTCGTAATTGGTTCACATCATATCATAAAAGGTACAATATTCTAGAGTGGGGAAGTAAGATATCAAAAAAGGGGCGGATGTCCTGCCCCCCATTTATTTTTATTTCAAAAAAAAAAGAAAAATAGAAATGTTAAATGATAGATTATCAAGATGCTATCTCTTAAAAATTAAAATCCGAAATCCGAAATCCGAATTTATTATTGTATCTTTGCTTTTTGTAATATCTTTCCAAGTAGGTCATAAATAATAATAGAACCGTTATGATGAAAAAAATTATCTATTTTGCTCTGTTGTTTGTGTTTACGCTTTCTTTTATGGGGTGTGGACGTCATTTTATTTCCGATTCAGAGTATAGAGAACAAGTAATTAAAGACTTTGAAGCTCGTAAAGAGCTGGCCAAAGGCAGGGAAGCAGAGCTCTTCTCAGTATTTGATCAAAAATTAACCAGAGGTGAAAAAGAGGCATTGCAGTTTCTCTATGCTTATATGCCTTTGAGTGATTTGGCAGATTATGACGGGGAGTTTTTCCTGCAGCAGGTGCGATACGCTTTTAAAGCCAGGGAAGAGTTTTCGTGGGGAAAATCGGTTCCGGAGGATATATTCAGGCATTTTGTGCTGGTTTATCGGGTAAACAATGAGAATTTGGATACAGCGAGAATGGTCTTTTTTCATGAGTTAAAAGATCGGATTAATGATCTCTCGATGTATGATGCTGCATTGGAAGTAAACCATTGGTGTCATGAAAAAGTAACTTATCGTCCGGCAGATATTCGAACTTCAGCACCTTTGGCAACCGTAAGAACCTCTTTGGGCAGATGTGGAGAGCAGTCTACTTTTACCGTTACAGCACTGCGTGCTGTGGGAATTCCCGCAAGACAATGTTATACCCCTCGTTGGGCGCATACAGATAGTAATCACGCCTGGGTGGAAGTGTGGATCAATGGAAAATGGTACTTTTTGGGAGCTTGTGAACCTGATCCTGAGCTAAATATGGGATGGTTTGCCAATCCTTCGACTCGGGCTATGATGGTACATACTACGATCTTTGGGAAAAATAATATCCAAGGAGAAAAGAATGTAGAAACTCCTCTTTATTCTGTTTCCAATATGCTTGACAACTATGCAGATGTAAAAAAAGTAACCGTTCATGTATTGGATCAAAATGAAAAACCGGTAGAGGGTGCAACTGTGAAGTTTAAATTGTATAACTATGCAGAATATTATCCTTTAGCATCAATTTCAACCAATTCTGAGGGGATAGCACAGCTGACTACGGGTCAAGGTGATTTGCTTGTTTGGATTTCACACGACGGAAAATATAACTATCAAAAAATAGATGTCAGGGAACAGGATGAAATTACTATTATATTGAATAGAGTTGTCGGAGAGGAGTATGTGGAGCAGTTTGACATGGTTCCACCCTTTGAGAAAAAGGCAGCCAAAGAGATTAGTGATGAGGTGATGAAAAAACATAATGCACGTCTCCAATATGAAGATTCTGTAAGAAATGCTTATATGGCGACATTCATGAAGGAAGAGGAGGCTCGCAAAATTAAATCTGCAAATTTAACAGAGGAGCAGATTGTAAGTGCTATTAAAAGAAGTGAAGGAAACCATGCTGAGATTGCAAAGTTTATCAAAAATCATGCAGAATATGAATCGGGTCTCTATTTAAATTCATTCCTGGAATCTTTAGCTGATAAAGATTTACGAGACACACCCGCCGATATTTTGGAAGCTCATGTGACCTATTATAAAGCAAGAGGAAATGTAAACTATGGAGAGGATGTTTATCTTAAAGGGATCTTGCCTGCCCGTATTGCCAATGAGTTGATCAGACCCTGGAGACCATTCCTGAACAAGGAGTTGAAAGCTCTTTTTGGAGAAAAAGTTAATTCAGACGAGATCTATCAGTGGATAAAAGAGAATGTTAAAATCAGCAATGAGGATAATTATTATCGTTGCCCTATTTCTCCACGAGGTGTGTTTGAGTTGAAAGTGAGTGATGAACAATCGAGAGATATCTTTTTTGTAGCGGCTTGTCGCTCGATGGATATTCCTGCTTATTTGGATGGGGCTGATGGGAAAATCTATGTTTATGAAAATAAAATGTGGAAAGAGATCACTTTTGAATCTAAAAAAGAAAAAGAAATTGTTGAAAAGGGTGAATTGGTATTGAGTTTCAATCCTGATCCTGAGATGCCTCAGATTCAGTTAACATACGGAACTCACTTTACTTTAGCACAGTTTGTGGATGGTGACTTTGTTACATTCAGTTTTAGAGGAGATTCCAGAATGAATTCATTTCCAACTACCATCACTCTGGATCCCGGATATTACATGCTTTCAACCGGAAACCGTTATGATGATGGTACGGTGTTGTCAAGAGTAGAGTTCTTCAACATTGTGGCAGGTGAGAAAGTTGAGAAGGAGGTAGAGGTTAGAAAGCTAATTCCCAGAGAATCCAACTATGGCACTGTTGACTTAGAGCAAGAATTATGCGGATCATTGGAGGATACCTCCATTGAAAAACTGATGGGTGATGAAAAAGCGGTATTCTGCTTTATTGATCCGACCCGTGAACCGACTCGTCACCTGTTGAAAGATATCGGTTTGTTTAAAAAACAGTACGAAGAGTGGGGGGGAGCACTTGTTTTTGTAGTTCCTTCGGATAAAAATACTGAAGACTTTAACCCTGAAACCTGGAACTTGCCCGCTCAGTCTCACTTTTTAGTAGATAAAGATGCGGAAATGATGAAACGGATCATCAAAAATATGCAGGGAGATTTTAAAGGAGAATATCCATTGTTGTTGATTTTAAATCAAGATGGAGTAATTATTTTTAAGTCAGAAGGGTATCGCATTGGAGCTGGGGAGCTGATATTGAAGTTGTTATAAGTTTATTTTGAGCTTTTAAAAGTTTTTAACTTGACAATGCTGAAAAAAAAACGAATAATTTGTTCTATATGATCTTTTTTTATATATCTTTGCATATTAATTATTCAGTAACCAATTATTAATTAAATTTATTACTATGAAAAGAATTTTTACATTTTTAATGGCAGTTTGTTTTGCTTTTTCTGTTAATGCACAGATTAACGAAACAGTAGAGAATTACACTTCTTTTACTATTAACCCAGCAGGAATCTGGACTTGGGTTGACCAAGATGCATCAGGTACTTATGGATTTAATGGAATCTCTTTTGAGAACGCTTATCAACCGATGGCAGCTATCGTTTTTGAACCAGGTGCAACTAATCCTCCAATGGAAACTATTACTCCTCATGGTGGGGATAAACTTTTTGCAATCTTTGCAGCTACAACTGCTCCAAATGATGATTGGATGATCTCTCCAAAATTAACTTCGGCAGGAACATTGAAATTCTGGGCTAAATCTTTTACAGGAGATTATGGTTTGGAAAGATTGAAAGTTTTAACATCTTCAACAGACAACAGTCCATCTTCATTTACAAAAATTAATGATGGAAACTATATTTCAGTTCCTGATGCTGATTGGACAGAATACACTTTTGAAATTCCAGCTACTGCAAAATATTTTGCTTTCAACTGTGTTTCTAGTGATGCTTTCATCCTATTACTAGATGATATTACTTTCAGTGGTACAGTTGCTGTTGAAGAAGCAGTAATTACTTCTTCAATTTATCCTAACCCAGCTTCTGATTTTGTTACTATTTCAACTCAAGAAAATATCAATAAAGTTGAGGTTTATAATGTTCTTGGACAATTAGTTTATGCTAATGAAGAAGGTAACAATCAAGTAATGGTAAATGTTGCTGATTTCTCAAACGGCGTTTACGTTGCTAAAGTTTACACTAACAGTGGTGTATCTACAAAGAAATTTAACGTTCTTCGTTAATCTTTGATAAAACTAACAAAAAAAGCGAGATCCATAGGGTCTCGCTTTTTTTTTGGCATCTTTTTTTATTTTTAATAGTTCACCCTTTCCTATATCCGAAAAATAGTGTAAATTTGTAGCTTGTTTTATTTATCAAAGGGATGCGCATGAGAGTGGATCGATTTATTAGGATAACTAAAGGATTGGATATTAAGTTGAAGGGTTCGCCCCAACTAATCAGAACAGCATATACTTCCCCAAAAGTTGCGATAACCCCACCAGATTTCAAGTGGATTACTCCTCAACTAATAATAGAAGAAGGTGCTACTGTCCGGGTTGGAGACTCCCTTTTTATTGCGAAAGAGAATCCCAAAATTAGTTTTGTCGCTCCTGTAAGCGGAACAGTTACTGAAATAGTTCGGGGTGAAAAAAGAAGAATTACAGCTATAATTATTGAAAAAGATAATAAAAACAGCACTTCGATTACTCCGGAAATGATCAAAGAGGAGTCACCTGAGAAGATTGTTGATACGATGTTAGTCACTGGGGTGTGGTCTATGATCAGACAACGTCCTTTTGGAACGATTGCCAATCCGGACCAACAACCTAAAGCAATCTATATCAGCTGTTTTGATACCGCTCCTTTGGCACCCGATTTGCACTATATTTTGCAAGATAAAGGAGCGCAGTTTGCTCAGGGAGTTAAAATATTGTCCCAACTGACAAAGGGTAATCTGTACCTTACTATTCCTGCCGACCATAAACCTTTGGAAGATTGGCTGCAAAAAGAGGTACTAGAAAAGATTGATACCTCTAATATTAAAGTCATCTCCTTTAAGGGGAAACATCCCGCAGGAAATGTGGGGACACAGATCCATTTAGTTACTCCAATTCAGAAAGGGGAAGTGGTATGGTATGTTGATCCGCAACATACTGCTAATATAGGAACCCTTTTCCTACAGAAACAACTTGATTTTTCCAGAACGGTAGCTTTGACCGGATCAGAGGTGAAAAATCCTCAATATTACGATACTATGATTGGTGCTGCTTTGTCAGAGTTAATTGAAGAACAAGTGGATATAGAATTTCCAAGAGTAGTGAGCGGAAATCTGTTGACAGGAAGAAGTGTGAGTAAAGATGGGTTTATCGGGTTTTATGATCATCAAATTTCGGTGATTAGTGATGATGTACAAAGGGAATTTTTGGGGTGGATGACTCCCGGGTTAAATAAATTTTCACTTTCGAGAACTTTTTTATCCTTTTTGATGCCTAAAAAAGAGTATGTTATGGATACCCGTCTGCATGGTGGAGAACGTGCTTTGATGTTTTCAGATGTCTATTCGAGAGTCTTTCCATTTCGTCTCTTGCCGGATCAGTTGCTGAAGGCGTGCATCACAAAAGATTTGGATTTGATGGAGGCACTTGGAATTTATGAGGTGATAGAGGAGGATTTTGCACTGTGTGAATTTGTTTGTCCCTCCAAGACCAATTGTCAACAGATTGTTCATGATGCCTTATGGGAGTTGGTTAAATAGATAGCGTTTTGATTTATGAAAAAACTAGAAAAGATATCGGAAAAAGTAGGAAAATGGTTTCAAAAAGGGAAGCCACTTCATCCTTTGTATCCCTTCTATGATGCGATGGATACTTTTTTCCTCACTCCTAAGACGCGAACCGGGACAGGAGCGCACATCCGTGACGCAGTAGATATGAAAAGAAGCATGATCACGGTGATGATTGCAATGATGCCTGCACTTTTGTTTGGAATTTGGAATGTAGGCTATCAGCATTTCTTATCCACAGGTGAAACAGTTTCCTACCTTCGTATGTTTGGTTATGGACTGATTAAAATATTGCCTATTATTATAGTCACTTATGTTTCGGGATTGACCGTAGAGATTATCTTTGCCAAAATTAGAAATCATCAAGTGGCTGAAGGTTTTTTTGTTACGGGATTGTTAATACCGATGATTCTCCCTCCTGAAATTCCATTGTGGATTGTAGCTTTGGCTACCGCGTTTTCTGTTCTTTTTTGTAAAGAAGTATTTGGGGGGAACGGATACAACTTCCTCAATCCTGCTTTAGTGGCTCGTGCATTTATTTTCTTCTCTTATCCCAAAGTAATTACTGGTGATTTTATTTGGATTGCAGGTCAAACTGACGCTTTTTCAGGGGCGACACCCTTAGCTCATTTGTCCTTGGGAGAAGTGAGTCAATTACCTAGTATGATGGAGATGCTCATTGGGACGATTCCGGGTTCTGTTGGGGAAACCTCCAAAATCGCCATATTGTTGGGTGCTATTTTTTTGGTCGTTACCCGAGTGGCTAGCTTGAGGATTATGCTTTCAGTTGTAGTGGGCGGATTGGCTATGGGAGGATTCTTGAACTTAATTGGGGGGAATCCCTACTTTGAATTTCCTGCCTGGCAACATCTTTTCTTAGGTGGCTTTCTGTTTGGTGCCGTTTTTATGGCAACAGATCCTGTTAGTGCAGCACACACTCCGGTAGGCAAAATTGTCTATGGTTTTCTCATAGGAGTTATGGCCATCTTGATTAGAGTGGTCAATAAAGGGTATCCCGAAGGGATGATGCTGGCTATTCTGTTGATGAATATTTTTGCTCCATTGATTGATTATATCGTGGTGCAGATACATATCAGAAATAGGAAAAAAGAGATCATTAAAATCAATAATCTTAAAATTTGATTAAGATGAAGTTTTCAAATACCTACATATTTATTTTTACTACGGTTGTTGTTCTGATTTGTGCGATAATTTTGACTCTGGCTTCAGTCGGCTTGCAACCCTTCCAACAGGCCAATAGACAAAAAGAGAGAATGACTCAAATTTTGACAGCATCGGGGTATAAATCTATCGGAGATCCAATCCAATTTTATAATTCTGTTGCAGAAGAGAGAGAAGTTGAGGTTTTGGTTGACGGGAAAAAAGAGCAACGTCAAATGATTCAGGTGAAACTCCGGGATAGCTCCTATTGCTATGTTTTTCCTCTTAAAGGGAAAGGGTTGTGGGGTCCTATTTGGGGTTATATTGCCGTTAAAGATGATGGAAATACCATTCAAGGTGCAGTTTTTGATCACAAAGGGGAAACACCGGGGTTGGGAGATGAGATCAGTACAGAACGTTATGCTGCTCAATTTGAAGGGAAGCTGCTTTTTGATCAGCTGGGTGTTTTTCAGTCAATTAAAGTGGTTAAGGGGGGAGTTGCTAACAGTAACATAGATCCTAACCATGGAGTTGACGCTGTTTCCGGTGGGACAATCACAAGTCAAGGATTGGAAACGATGATTGCGAAGGGGCTGGAACCTTACATCCCCCTTTTAAAACAAATTAATAAAAAAGATTAAAGGAGAAATAGAGGATTATGAGTATTAAAAAGTATTTTGGACCACTAAGTAAGAATAATCCTGTTTTAGTTCAGATTTTGGGCGTTTGTTCTGCCTTGGCTGTGACCGCTCAGTTGAAGCCCGCTTTTGTTATGGCGCTCTCTGTGACTGTCGTGACCGGTTTCTCAAATCTGGTTATCTCCTCTATACGAAAAATGATTCCACCGAGAATCAGAATCGTTATACAGTTAGTAGTAATTGCCACAATGGTGATTCTTGTAGATCAAATCTTACAGGCGTTTTTCTACGATATGAGTAAAATGCTCTCCGTATTTGTCGGTTTGATTATTACAAACTGTATTGTAATGGGGCGTTTGGAAGCGTTTGCTATGGGTAATCCTCCACTTCCTTCTTTCCTCGATGGGATTTTTAATGGGTTGGGTTTTGGATTGGTACTGATTGTTGTGGGGTTTATTCGTGAATTGTTGGGTTCAGGAACTTTATGGAATGTGCAAGTAATTCCCACTTCTTTTTACGAGGCAGGCTATATGAATAATGGATTAATGATGTTACCTCCCATGGCACTTTTGTTAATTGGCGTTATGATCTGGATTCAAAGGTCATAAATTGAATTTATTTTCGTATCTTTGCAAGTTGAAAATCGAAATATTAATTAATAACTAAACTAAAGAAAATGAGTGAAATAATTGGAATTTTTGGACGTCAGATTTTGGATTCAAGAGGAAATCCAACCGTTGAAGTAGATGTTTATACCGCTGCTGGAGCTATGGGACGTGCTGCTGTTCCATCGGGAGCTTCAACCGGAGCACATGAGGCAGTTGAATTGAGAGATAATGATAAATCACAATATTTAGGAAAAGGAGTACTTAAAGCAGTTCAAAATGTGAATAAGGTAATTGCTGAGGAACTTAAAGGAATGTTTGTTAATAGTCAAAATGAGATTGATGCTAAATTGATCGAGATTGACGGAACCCCTAACAAAGCGAATATGGGTGCCAATGCAACGCTAGGAGTTTCTTTGGCAGTAGCAAAAGCGGCAGCTATGGAAAGCAACCAGGAGTTGTACAGATATATTGGTGGTGTGAATGCCAATACATTGCCTGTTCCGATGATGAACATCATTAACGGAGGCTCACATGCTGATAATAGCATTGATTTCCAAGAGTTTATGATTATGCCGGTAGGCGCAACTACCTTCTCACAAGCGTTGAGAATGGGAGCAGAAACCTTCCACAATCTGAAATCTGTATTGAAATCAAAAGGACATGCTACCAACGTTGGAGATGAGGGTGGTTTTGCTCCAAATCTAAAATCTAACGAAGAGGCCATCGAAGTAATTTTAGAAGCTATCGAAAAAGCAGGATATAAACCCGGTATTGATATTTGTATTGCATTAGATCCGGCTTCTACCGAGTACTATCTTCCTGAAGAGAATGTGTATCACCTATTTAAATCTACAGGCGAAAAGTTGACACCGGCACAAATGGTGGACTACTGGGCTGAGTGGGTAAGAAAATATCCGATCGTTTCTATCGAAGATGGTATGGCTGAAGATGATTGGGACGGATGGGCTTTGATGACTGAAAAAATGGGCGATCGCGTTCAATTGGTAGGAGATGACCTTTTTGTGACTAACGTGAATCGTTTGGCTGAAGGAATCAGAAAGGGAGTTGCTAACTCAATCTTGATAAAAGTAAACCAAATAGGTACTTTAACAGAAACGATTGATGCAGTTAATTTGGCTCATAGAAGTGGTTACACTGCTGTGATTTCTCATAGATCAGGTGAAACTGAGGATACAACTATTGCTGATTTGGCTGTGGCATTGAATACAGGACAGATTAAAACAGGATCTGCAAGCAGAACTGACAGAATTGCAAAATATAATCAATTGCTCCGTATTGAGGAGATGTTGGGAATGAATGCTCAGTTCCCAGGAAACCGTTTCCCCTATATGAGATAGAATATGATTTTTCCCAAAAAGAGCTTTTTCTAAAAAAAAAGCTCTTTTTTTTGGCCATTTTTTACTCAATCTCAAAAGTTAACGTATATTTGCAGTTTTAAAACTTATGTTATGAAAAAGATAAAATGGGGATTGTTTATACTCTTTTTTTTGAGTTTATTTCATTCCAAATCTTTATTTTCCCAAAATGCACCAGGCGGTACTGTTACTAATGGAAATACCTTTATTACGGCCATAGGTGGAGCCGATTTTGGCTATTCAATATATCAGGGGGGAGTCTATTCTATTTACATTACTCAAGATGTTTTCCTCTCCTCGCCAATTGTTGTTCAAAGTGGCTTCTTTAAATTGATTCCTGACTCCAATACAAGAATCATAGCTCCTGCCGGTTCAATAAGTCACCTGATTGAAGTTAAAGTGGGGACGGGTTTGATATTACAGGGGAGAGTGATAGAAACTGATACTCTTACTTTGACGATCAGTGGAACCCATAACCAATATCAAACATCCAGTCATCTGATTAAAAACTACGGATCTTTAGCGTTTGAAAATGGAGTTATTGTAGAAGAACACCATGGGGAAAGTGCAGCTATTTATAATGAGGGAAATATCAGTTTGTATGGTGGGTTAATCCGTAATAACAGTTCAACCAATGATGGAGGTGCCATCATACTTCATAAAGGGAATGGGATGATTGATGGAGTTCACTTTTTAAATAATAGTGCTCCTCGGGGATCAGCCATTAAAATGGAAGCAGCAGCCTTTTTGATGCTCAATAAAACAGATTTGAACGGAGGAACAGTCTTTCTTAATGGAGAAGCTCATATCTCAGTTAATCCTTTTTTTATCTCTGATGAGGTGGTTAACATTCAAAAAGCGAGTTATCAAAGATGTTCTGAAGTAGTTGCAATCCTTGGAAATCCTTCTACAGAGAAAATTAATTATATCAAAAATCGTTTCCTGGTTCAGGATCTGCCATCTACATTTGATGTTGAGTTGAATACTGGTAGAACAAGTTTAATTTTGAATAGTATAGCCGGTACAGATTATGTGCGGACATGTGAACAGTATTATTTTGAGCCTTTAGATACGCTATTTACACAGTCAACTACCTTTATACATCGCTTTGCAACCCCTGGTGGATGTGACAGTATAGTGGAAATAGAGGTTGATATTAGGCCATTTTTTGAAGAGATCAATTTGAGTATATGTGCTAATGAAACGCCGTACAGACTTGAAAACACCTTTATATCAGAATCCGGGACATACACTTTTACATATTTAAGAGAGGATGGATGTGATAGTGTGCTCACTTATCATGTTACACTTATTCCTACAGTTATCGATACGGTTCAGCTTAGAATTTGTGATTCTGAGCTTCCGCTTACTTATCGGAATACAGTTCTGACTCAATCGGGTGAATATCTTTTTGAATCTGCATGTAGTAGTTATCGTTTACTTATTTTAGAAGTATTTCCAACCTTTTCAGATACGGTTAGAGTGGTGATGTGTGATACCGATGCACCCTATGTTTTTGATGAACAACATATCTATAATGAAACCGGTATTTACAATATTGAATACAGTTCTGTGGAAGGGTGTGATAGTATTGTAGTGATAGATTTAACCATCTATACTCCTTTTCAAGCCGAAATTATTGGTGGAGGTCAAGTGTGTGATAATGAGTCGTATAGTCTTACTGCAACAGGTGGTGAACAGTTTTTATGGAATACAGGAGAGGAAACGGAGTCTATAGTCCCACAGAGCACCGGAATATATAGCGTGACAGTCACTGATCAACTGAGTTGTTATCAGAGTGTAGCGACATCTACAATTTTGATTAAAGAGTCACCAACTCTTGAAATACCACCACTTGCTCCATTTTGTGATTATGATTCAATTACGATTACTCCAAGTACTAATGCCGATCTTTTGATTTGGAACAATGGATTGATTTCACCCAATTATGTTGCTCATAATGCTGATACAATTGTTGTTAAGGCTCAAAATAATAATGGATGCTATCGTCTTGAAACAATAGTTCCTGCTGTAATTCCCGCACCGGAAATTGAGTTTGATGCAATATTTGATATTTGCATTGGAGAATCAACACAGATTGAAGTTTCTTCAGGTTACCAATATGTGTGGTCAACAGGTGATACAGAAGGAATGATTAGTGTAACTCCATTGGAGACAACAACCTACACGGTGACACTTACCTCAACATATGGATGTTCTTATGTGGACTCAGTTACTATTTTTGTTCATTATCCACCCACAGTTGAGATTGTTGGAGATCCGGAACGTTGTGAGGGAGATCATAATCCTATTGTAGCCACAGGTGGAACTAATTACATATGGAGTAATGGTTTAGAGTCAGATAGTTTATTTGTTACGGAAAGTGGGATTTATACCGTTACGGTTTCAGATCAATATGGATGTTACGCTTCTACCAATGTGAGTGTGGTGATTCATCCTATTCCTACTTTGTCCGTTGTAGAAAATCAGTATGAGATCTGTAATGGAGATAGTATACAATTGATTGTTTCTTCTGATGCTACCCTGCTTTGGTCTACAGGAGATACTCAAGATTCGATCTTTGTGAGATCGGATGTAACTACGTATTATAGTGTTACAGCAACCAATGAATACAATTGTGTAGTTGAAGATTCTGTTTTGGTTATTGTGAATGATCTTCCTGAGGCTGAGTTGATTACTCCTGATCCATTTTGTGATAATGAAATAGCAATGCTTGTAGTTGTAGGGGAGGAGATATCAAATTACTCACTTTTATGGAGTACAGGAGAAACTCAGGATACTATAGAAGTGAGTGAAGCTGCAACTTATAGTCTTATTCTAATTGATGAAAAAGGGTGTAGCACCATTTTATCCACAGAGGTGCAAACTATTCCGGCAGCACAGGTGTCCATTTCTGGAGATTCTGTAAAATGTGTTGGACAGAGCACTCAATTTACAGTTCATGGAGATGGTGATTATTTTTGGAGTACCGGAGATACTTCAGCCACTATCACAGTTACCGATGCAGGTTTGTATACCGTTACAGTAACTGCTGCCAATGGATGTACAACGGTTAAATCGATTAATTTTGTTCAAAGTGAACCTCAGGTTGTAATTACCGGCGATACAGATATCTGTGCCGGAGAGTCAACTGTATTGACAGCCAGTGGAGGAACCTCTTACAAGTGGAGTGTTGATAATCAAACCTCCCCAACCGTTTACCTGGCACCTGCACAAACCTCTTTTTATTATGTTACTGTAACCAATGCGTTAGGTTGTACTACTGTGAAGTTGATTACACTTAATGTTCATCCCAATCCTACAGCTACAGTTATTGGAGAAACTTCGATTTGTCAAGGAGAAACTACCATGCTAACAGCAGGTGGGGGTGATAGTTATGTATGGTCTACAGGTGAGCAGACTGCCGGTATTGAGGTTTCTACTTCAGGTCATTATGTTGTTACTGTTTCTAATCAATATGGTTGTACCTCCACTAAAATGACAGCTGTGGAGGTGAAGGCAAAACCTATGGTAACTATTTTGGGAACTCCTTCATTTTGTCAAGGGGGATCTACACAGTTGACCGCAACCGGTGGCAGTAGTTATATGTGGAGTAATGGTGTGGCAACACAGACCAATTCTATAACAATACCAGGAACTTATACTGTTACTGTTACTGCTTCAAATGGGTGTACTACTGTTGCAACAGTACCTGTGGTGATGAATCCCAAACCTACACCTGTTATTACCGGAAACCGTTCTTTCTGTTCCAATGCATCAACCATTTTAACAGCATCAGGGGGAACAACTTATCAGTGGAATGATGGGACTACAGATTCCGTTATGAATGCCACCAGTGCAGGAATTTATACTGTAACTGTAACCAATGATGCCGGGTGTAGTGCGGCCATATCAGCCACTACGACAGTGTATCCGGTACCCACACCATCCATTTCGGGAGGAACTGAGTTCTGTTCCGGCTCATCTATCAATTTGATAGCATCCGGGGGTTCAAGCTATGTTTGGAGTAATGGATCAACCGGATCCTATATTACTGTCAGTCAAACAGGAACCTATTCGGTAACAGCCACAGATTCCAGAGGTTGTACCGGAGAAGTTTCCAAAACCGTGGTTGCACATCCTCTGCCTAATATTGTCATTACAGGAGATACCAATATTTGTACCGGAGAATCAGCTTTTTTAATGGTTAACGCTGCTTCCGGATCCACTTATGTATGGAGCAATGGACAAACAACTCCTTTTATTAATGTAACACCGACTACATCAACTAATTACACTGTTGTGGTTACCAATTCCAATGGATGTACAAAATCTGCAACAATCAGGGTCAATGTTCGTCCTTATCCCGTTATTACTGTAACAGGTAATTTGTCGTTTTGTGAAGGGGGGCAGACTCAGATTACAGCTCAAGGGGCTGTTGCCTACCAGTGGAATACAGGCGCTACTACTCCTTCTTTAGAATTGAATAGTGGGGGAACTTATTCTGTATCGGGCACCTCTGCATATGGTTGTGTTTCCACAGCTCAAGTTACTGTAAATCAACATCCTCTTCCAATTCCAATGATTACCGGGAATAGTTCGATTTGCGATGGAGAAACCGGAGTATTAACTGCTTCTGGAGGGGCTACCTATTTTTGGAGTAATGGCGTTTCAACCGCTACAATAAACCCTACAACAGCAGGAACTTATACTGTTACCGTTATCGATCAGCATGGGTGTAGTGACTCCCTTTCTACGATACTTTCAGTAAGACCAACACCTCAGGTTACCATTGTTGGAGATTCTGCTTTTTGTCAAGGTTCAAATTTGATTTTAACAGCTACCAGTACAAATCAGGTTAACTATACCTGGAATAATGGAACTACCGGAAGCTCTATTTCTATTAATACACCGGGCATCTATTCAGTTACGGCTACCGATGTGAATGGATGTATTGCTATCGTCACCAAGAATGTCGTTCAAAAGAGTATTCCAGTTGTTCAGATTACAGGAAATCTATCTCCTTGTTTAGGAACCAGTACAAACCTCACTGCAGCTGGAGCAGCCCAATATGTATGGTCAAATGGAAGTACTAACAGCACTATTACTGTTACTCCATCTGCTTCGACCCAATATTCATTAACAGCCACCGGATCCAATGGTTGTGTCAAAACAACATCCGTGGTTGTAAATCCTTTACCATTACCAACTGCTGCCATATCAGGTGGAACTCCTATTTGTGAAGGGAGTAGTGCGGTATTAACGGCAACAGGAGGAAATCAGTACCTTTGGTCTACAGGTGTCAATAGTAATTCAATTACTGTATCTAATGCAGGAACTTATACTGTTACAGTAACCAACTCATTAGGTTGTTCTGTGTCAACCTCTGTATCACTTATTGTAAACCCCAATCCGACCGCTTCTATCAATGGAGAGAGTACAGTTTGTGAAGGAAATGTCTTAACGTTGGAAGCAACAGGAGGCGCTTCTTACCTATGGAGTAATCAAGCGACCACTTCTATAATAACCGTTAATCCAACTGCATCAACTTCCTACTCCTGTACGGTATCCAATGCTCATGGATGCAGTGTAGTGGTGAATAAACCCGTGAATGTCAATCCGTTACCCGTACCACAACTATATGGCAGTGATTATTTTTGTGAAGGTGGGGAAATGACACTTATAGCTGTGGGTGGTGATAGTTATCAGTGGAATACCGGTGATACAACTTCTCAAATTGAAGTTTCAACTTCGGGCTTATATAGCGTAACAGTTTCCTTAGATGGATGTTCAGCAACAACTCACAGGTATATAAATAGTTCACCTTTACCTGTAGTGACTATTACTGATCCACTTTCAATTTGTTCAGGTAGTGTCGCAACATTACAAGCTACAGGCGGTATTTCCTATCTATGGAGTAATGACTCGCATAATCCCACAATTCAGGTAACAGATGGTGGATTCTATTCTGTTACTGTTACGGATGCTCAGGGATGTACTAATACAGCTTCCACCACTGTGACGCTTTTACCGGCACCAAATCTTCAGTTGACGGGAAATCTCACTATTTGTGCGGGGGATACAACCTACATTTCCGGAGGAGGTGCTGATCTATATGAGTGGAGTACCGGTGAAACTTCACCTACAATCATGTTGGCTCCGGTCACAACATCTACTTACAGTGTTACAGGAACCAATCTGTTTGGATGTTCACAAAGCTCTTTGTTTACTGTTGTTGTAAATCCTGTTTATAGTATTACCAAAAGTGCCGAGATTTGTCAGGGAGCAACATATAATGGCTACGGCTTTACCATTCCACAACAAAATCAAGCCGGGGAGTTTTTCTTCTACAGAAACCTAACTACTGTGGCAGGATGTGATAGTATTATCCGATTAACGTTAACGGTTAATCCAAAACCTGTACTTCCTCAATCAATATCAGGTACAGCGATTATTCATACTCCCGGTAATTACACTTATGTTGTACATAATCCACAATATGCCAATTCATTTGAATGGTCTATTAGCAATCCTACCTGGACACTTTCACCATCTACCTCTTCCTCTGTTAATTTAACAGTTAATACGAATGGATATGGAACGTTGAGTGTGTACGGGGTGAATGAGTGCGGGGTATCTGTTCCGGCAACATTGAGTATTCAATCGACAGTTTCAGTTGATGAGTTTGAATCGGATCTCGATATTGCTATCTTCCCTAATCCAACCCAATCGGACTTCCAAATCACGGTTTCAGATGACTTGAAGGGAACACACTTTGTGCTCAGAGATCTTTCAGGCAAACAGCTGGATTATGTTATTTGGGATGGTTCTTCTACTTCCTATTCCGCAAGCTCATTGTCTGTAGGATTATACTTTATCGAGTTCTATAATCAGGATCAATTGATTTCAGTAAAAAAACTAATTAAGCAATAATTGAACTATGAGAAGAGGCTATTTACTACTGCTACTTGCTATTGGAATCAATCTGTTATCTTCCTTTTTTGCCTTTTCAAAGGGTGGCGGATATCAAATTGATATCAAACTAAAAGATGCTAAAACAGAGATGCTCTATTTGCAGGGTTACTATGGGAATAGCACTTTTATTGTAGATTCTGCTGCAGGACGAAAAGATCTGTTTCGTTTTAAGAGTAAAAAACAGGAATTACATCCGGGGATCTATACCGTGCTGACACAAGAGTACATTCCCCTTTTTCAACTGATTCTAGAGGAGGGTACGAAAATGCGAATAGAGACACACTTTGACTGCCCCCTTAATTTTTATTTCATAAAAAAAAGTGAAAAAAATAAAATCTTCTTTGAATATCAAAAGAGTGGTATAAACGGGCAAGGGGTGTCGCTTTACATGGAAACTTCGCCTCATTCATTGTTGACAGAGTATATCCGGGCTAAGGAGTATAATCCGATTGAATCAATTGAGTATCAGACACTTTTTAAGGATAGTGTGCCCCATGAATATGAGTTGAATCACTATATGATCAAGCATTATTTTGATGATGTTAACTTTAAAGACACCCGATTACTGCACACACCGTTGCATCTTGATTTAAGATTTTATTTTACTGAATTGTTGATGGCAACGTACGATCATGAAGGTGACTGGATAGAGGTGATTGACCATTTTTTGGAGGGCATGATTGATTCGTCTCAGGAAGAACCGGATCGTGAAGCGCAGGTTTACTACACCAATCAGTTGATGAGAATCTATATGAGTAATCATCCGCGGACAGATACACTTTTCGTATATCTTTTCGATCACTATTTTGATCCAACACAGGACCAATGGGGAATTTTTGATGAATCTTATCAGCGGGTTTATCCCCTGGTGGCTGAAAGAAAACGTAAATCGTTTGTTAATCATGTAATTGAGCCGATTACGGCGTACAATAGTGAGGGTGAGCAGGTGAGTACTTCTGATATTCAGGCAGATTACACAATTTTATGGTTTTGGGACCCCGATTGTGATGAATGTGTTGTGGAGACCCCCATGTTATATGAGTTTTATAAAAACTTCAAATCAAAATATAACTTTGAGGTTTATGCAGTCTCTGTGACGGATGATTTGGAGCGATGGGAACAGTTCTCTCGGGAGTACAAAATTGACTGGATTAACTTAAGTTATTCGATGGGAGAGCCCAATTATGACCTCTTGGATTTCTTCGATTTGGTGTTTACTCCCGGGCTTTTTATCATTGATCAAAATCATAAAATAATTGGAAGACATATTCCGTTAAACAAGGTTGAGAACTTTTTTAAAGAATATGCGACTAATATTATTAAGTCAAAATCAAACTAAAATGAGAAAAATAGGAATACTTTTATTGTTTTTTGTTGTACTGTTATCCTCCAATCCTTTACTTGCTCAAAGAGGGAAAGGAGCGAATAAAAATAAGGTTAAGGGACATCAGATTGCTATTAAGATTGATGGTGCTCAGGATTCCATTATTTATCTGGCAATCCATTATCGGGAAAAACTTATGTTAAGGGACTCAGCCAGAAATGACGGAAGGAATGCCTTTTTATTTAAGGGAGATGAACCGTATCAGGAGGGGCTTTATACTTTAGTCTCTCAAGATAGAAGACCCTATCTTAACTTCATTATTGATGGAAGTCAGGAGTTTACCTATTTTATTGATACGGTGGGAGATGTAAGAAATTTTAATGTTAAAAACTCTCCACAAAATGAAGAGATGCTTCGTTTTCAAAGGAAAACGGTTTATGCTCAGATGCAGATAAAGGAGTATCAGGAGATGATCAATAAATACAAGGAGACCGATGAGGATAGTCTTGAGTTTTATAATCAAAAAGTTCGGGATGTCAATAACGAGATGGAACAGTTTATTACTGAACTAATCGATAAGAATCCTACTTTTCTTTTTTCTAAATTGCAAAAATCTTATCGACAAATAGAAGTTCCGGATCCTCCAGTGAGAGCGGATGGAACAATTGATTCCAATTATCAGGCTGCCTACTATAGGACCCACTACTGGGATAATTTTGATTTAACGGATAATCGCTTTATTTATTTACCCTCTCTTGAGAGAGCAATGAATGAGTATTTTAACCAGATTTTATGGCTGCATGAACCGGATACAATTAATCACTATGTAGATATGGTAATCCAAAAGACGGAAGGGGATAGTGTTATGTATCGCTATTTTGTTGAAAGGCTCTCTTACATTTTTGAGACCAGTAAAATTATTGGACACGATGCGGTATTTGTCCACATTGCCAATGAAAATCAGTTGAAAGGGAAATGTTATTGGATTGATGAAGAACTTTTGGGAAGGTATAAACGCCGGGTAAAAGGTTTGGAGCCTACTTTGATAGGGAAGATTGCTCCGGAAATTATTATGCCGGATACTTCTTTCACCACCGATTTCAATCAATGGCACTCTTCTTACAATATGAAGAAGCCTTATGTTATTCTCTGGTTCTATGACCCGGCTTGTCATACCTGTAAAACAGAATCAGAGCATTTGAGAGCTGTTTATGACTCATTGGAAGCAATTGGACAACGTAATTTTGATGTGTATGCTATTGGAAGTGACTCGGATACAGAGCGGTTGAAGAAATATATAAAAGAAAAAAACTATCCATGGCTTAATGTTGGAGGAAATTCCGCAAATATTGATTATATTGCAGCTTTTAATATTATTGGTAATCCGACTATGTTTATATTTGATAACAAAACTCGTAAGATTATTTTAAATAAGAGAATAGAGATGAGCGCTATTCCTATCTTTTTGGAACAACATGAAAAGATAGAGAAGATGAAACAAGAACGAATGGAAAAACAATAGATAGAGATGAAGAATTTTGTAGAAGAATTACGATGGAGAGGCATGATCCATGATATTATGCCGGGAACTGAAGAGTTGCTAATGAAAGAACCTTCTAAAGCTTATGTGGGTATTGACCCTACTGCAGATTCACTTCATATTGGACACTTGGTAAGTGTGATGATGTTGAGTCATTTTCAACGGTCAGGACATACACCGATCGCTTTATTGGGCGGAGCCACAGGAATGATTGGAGATCCTTCAGGAAAATCACAAGAGCGTAATTTATTGGATATTGAGACTTTAAGGTATAATCAGGAAAAAATTAAGCAGCAGCTTTCTAAATTCCTCAATTTTGATGCCGCTGACACTAATGCAGCCATTATGGTGAACAATTATGACTGGATGAGTCAGTTTTCCTTCCTGGATTTTATTCGTGATGTAGGAAAGCATCTGACAGTCAACTATATGATGGCTAAAGACTCCGTAAAGAAGAGACTTTCCGGAGAAGGTGAAGGAATGTCATTTACTGAGTTTACCTATCAGTTGGTACAGGGCTATGATTTTTTATATCTGTATGAAAATTATGGATGTAAATTACAAATGGGGGGATCAGATCAGTGGGGTAATATCACAACCGGAACAGAGTTGATCAGAAGGAAGGTTGGGGGAGAAGCGTTTGCTCTCACTTGTCCACTCATCACTAAGGCGGATGGCGGGAAGTTTGGGAAAACGGAGCAAGGGAATGTCTGGTTAGATCCTGATAAGACCTCTTCTTACAGTTTCTATCAATTCTGGCTTAACTGTTCAGATGAGGATAGCAAAAAGTATATCCGGATCTTTACTTTTTATACTCAGGAGGAGATTCTTGAAATGGAGAAACAACATGAAGAAGCACCTCATTTGAGAATATTGCAGAAAGCATTGGCTAAAGAGTTGACGATTCGTGTTCACTCCGAGGAGGAGTATGAAGCAGCGGTAAGTGCTTCGGAAATTCTGTTTGGAAAAGGAACCACTGAAACGTTAGCTACACTTTCAGAGAAGAACTTTCTGGCTGTTTTTGAAGGTGTTCCAATGTTTGAAGTCTCTCGGGATCAGATCGATGCACAAATCTCTATAGTGGACTTTTTAACAGAACAAGCGCCTGTTTTTCAGTCTAAGAGTGAAGTGAGACGGACTCTCAAAGAGAATGCACTTTCAATCAACAAGAGTAAAATAGATGACTCTTTTGTGGTTTCAGCAGATAGTTTGCTGAATAACAAATATATTTTGGTACAAAGAGGAAAGAAAAATTATTATATTATTCGTGTTAATTCATAGATTATGGGCTGGTTTGTTATCATTTTTTTAATCGTTTTGGGTGTTCTGGCGTTGATGTTGGAGGTGTTGGTGTTGCCGGGAGGAATTGTGGGAATTATTGGAGCACTTTTTGTTATTGCCGGAGTAGTACTCTCTTATGTCCATTTCGGTTTGTGGGCAGGGAATATTACTTTGCTGATCACAGCTGTTTTTATTATTGGTACAGTGATTCTCTTTTTACGCTCCAAGACGTGGAAAAAGATGGCACTAACGACTGAAATTGATAGTAAAGTGAATGTACTGCCTTCTGAACTGGAAGTAGGAATGGAGGGGGTAACTATTTCACGTTTGGCACCCGGAGGAAAGGCCCTTTTCGGAGATCAGGAAGTAGAGGTGTTCTCAAACTTAGGCTTTATTGATCAAAATCAAGAGATTGTCATATTTCAAATTGATGAAAATAAAATTATTGTTAAACTTAAATAAATATTTATGGATCCTTTTTCAATTTTGATTATTGTTGCAGTAATCTTTTTAGTATTTTTATTTTTGTGGCTTGTACCACTGGGATTGTGGTTTAATGCCTTGCTTAATGGGGTTAGAATCTCGCTCCTTCAATTGATTTTGATGAGATGGAGAAAAGTACCCCCAAGCATTATTGTAAATGGATTAATTACAGGAACCAAAGCCGGAATCAAGTTAAATAGAGATGAGTTGGAAGCACACTATTTGGCGGGTGGTCGTGTTCCTGCCGTTATTAATGCATTGATATCTGCGGATAAAGCCAATATCCCTTTGGATTTTAAAGCAGCTACTGCTATTGACTTGGCGGGTAGAGATGTTTTGGAAGCAATCCAAACCTCTGTTAATCCAAAAGTGATTGACACTCCTCCTGTTGCTGCTGTTGCGAAGGATGGGATTCAGTTGATTGCCAAGGCAAGAGTAACCGTGAGAACCAATATCAGACAATTAGTTGGAGGTGCCGGAGAAGAAACCATCGTAGCCCGTGTAGGTGAAGGGATTGTATCTGCTATCGGATCTGCAGCTTCACATAAAACGGTGTTGGAAAATCCTGACTCAATTTCTAAGTTGGTGTTGTCCAAAGGGTTAGACTCCGGAACTGCATTTGAAATTCTATCTATTGACATTGCTGACGTTGACGTAGGTAAAAACATCGGTGCTATTCTTCAGATGGACCAAGCCAATGCGGATAAAAATATTGCGCAAGCGAAAGCTGAAGAGAGACGTGCTATGGCAGTTGCAACTGAACAAGAAATGTTGGCTAAAGCGCAAGAAGCCCGTGCGAAAGTGATTTTGGCAGAAGCTGAAATTCCATTGGCATTGGCAGAAGCTTTTAGAAATGGCAATTTAGGCGTTATGGACTATTACAGATTAGAAAACATCAAAGCGGACACCCAAATGAGAGATTCTATCGGTAAGCCTAAAAAAGATGGCAAATAGCGAATAATTTAATTTATCTGTTCGATTAGTAGAGACGTTGCACGCATAGAGACGTTGCATGCAACGTCTCTACTGATTTTGTATTATATTTATTTGTATATCAATGTGTTATAATTTTGATAACGTAATTTGGTAATTCGTAATTGTTTTTGTCGTATTTCATTAGTTTCCCAAATATCATTGTTGCTTCTAATTCGTAGTCATTGCCATCAGATTTATATTCAATTTGATTAGCAAAAAGTCGTTCTCTTTACTTTAAATGACTTTATACTCTTTTTCCGTTCATCAATACTTTGTTGACTAAGTTGGTTAATGAAATAGGTCAGTTCTAATTCGTCAATATTTATTTGTCCTAAATACAGGTTGAGATTTTGTGCTTCTGCAAATTCATTAATTTTTGCAGCCCACTTGTATGGTTTTTTCTTAAAAACGAAAGTGTCGTCAGTTACTAATGAGATAAACTTTTGTCCGCTAATATCGAGAAGATATGCTTCAATTATTTGCTCCCATTTTACTTCGTCTTGATTTGTAGTTCTGTCCCAAATGCCATTTTCTGTGATTACAATCTGTGGTCTTCTGTCGAAAGTATGAAAAAGTCCAACGGGTAAACCAAGTCCAAAAAAGCAAGTGCTTACCCAACCTATAATGTGTTCGGTGCTTCCATAAGGATTGTCTGTTATCATCCATATTCCAACCGCCACGAATGGTAAGCACATACAGATAGTTTTCAGTCCTTTTGTTGTTGTCTTATATAGTTTAATCTCTGTCATTAACCACTCCTATGCCGTTACAGTCGTTTTTAAATATTACCGCCAACCTATATTTTACGCAACAAAAATATTAAAAAAAGTCGAAAGTCGAAAGTCGAAAGTCGAAAGTCGGAAGGCGAAAGTTTTTTCAATTACGAATTACGAATTACGGAACCGCAAAATTTTAATTAAACGTGATTGTTGTAGGGACAGGTCGCGATCTGTCCTGGGAATAATGAATAAAAATAACGTCACGGTCGTAGAGACAGGGCATGCCCTATCTCCATGATATTATTATGCAAGACCATTAAAATGGCATTAAATAATTGATAATCAAGAAATTGCAAATCACAAAATTTGATTAAACGCGATTGTAGGGGCAGGGCTTGTCCCTGCCCTTTGCCGAGTGGGGTGATAAAATAACAGAAAAGTAAAATATGATCTGCCCCCCTATTTTTTTTATTTCAAAATAGTATATATGATTAAATTTCAATGGGTTATATTAAAAATAATCCAATGTCAAAATATCGAAATCCGAAATCCGACATCCGAAATCAAATTGCAGTACTTCATCTTTACTGATTATTATTATGTAAAACCGGATTCAAATTATAAACGTACCTTTTTTGTTTTTATTGAAAAAAAAATTATACTTTTGCAAATAGAAAAAAACATTATCAATATTTACTATGGGAAGAGCATTTGAATTTAGAAAAGAAAGAAAGTTCAAACGTTGGGGAAACATGGCAAAGGTTTTCACACGTTTAGGTAGAGAAATTACAATGGCAGCTAAAGCGGGCGGTCCTGACCCGGCGTCAAATGCTAAGCTGAGATTGTTGATGCAAAATGCACGTTCTGAAAATATGCCTAAAGATAATGTCGAAAGAGCGATTAAAAGAGCATTTGAAAAGGATACTTCAGACTATAAAGAACATGTATATGAGGGTTATGCACCCTACGGTGTGGCGATATTAATTGAAGCTGCAACAGATAATAACCAGAGAACAGTTGCCAATGTGAGAAGTTATTTCAATAAACATAACGGCTCTCTGGGAACGCACGGGATGCTTGATTTTATCTTTGATCGTAAATGTAGATTTACGGTTGCGATGAAAGAAAATCTGGATCTGGAAGAACTGGAGTTGGAATTGATCGACTTTGAGGTTGAAGAGGTTTTTGAAGATGATGGAGATATTCATATCTATGCTGATTTTCAAAGCTTTGGACCAATTCAAAAGTATTTGGAAGAGAATGAGTTTGATATCAAAGAGTTTAAATTTGAAAGAATTCCGAACGATTTTAAAGAGGTAGATGAAGAACAAAGAGCAGAAATTGAAAAATTATTGGAAAAGATTGAAGAGGATGACGATGTAACACAAGTATTTCATAATATGGCCTAAATAATTAATCACTAACTTTTAATTTTAATTGACCATGTATTACTACAAGTTTCGAGTTACTTATGATCACGTTGAGGATTTTGTGAGAGATATTGAGATCCTCGCTTCAGACCATTTTGAATCCTTCCATCATATCCTGTTTGAATCAATAGGATTGGTAGGAAATGAGTTGGCATCCTTCTATATTTGTGATGCTAAGTGGAATAAGAAAAAGGAGATTACACTGATTGATATGCATGATGATCAGGATGTGGAAGAGCCTGAATATGAGGATGATGACGATTATTCGGCTAAATCTAACATCCCGAAGTTTATCATGAAAGATTCGCTGTTGAAAGATTTTATTACCGATCCACATCAGCAGATTATTTATGAATATGATTTTCTGGATCCCTATATATTTTACATTGAATTGTTGAAGGCAGCACCTGCTACAGAGGGTGTTGAGTACCCAAGATGTACCAAGAAGGAAAAAGAGATGCAACTGAAAATCGTACATTCAAAATTATTGGAAGATTTAGCAGGATTGGAGATTCATGAAAAGGGAGATCTTGACGATCTTGATGATCTTGATGATTTGGATAACAGTTTTGACGATGATGATTTCGCCGATTTTGAACAGTTTGACCCTTCAGACAAGTTCTAATCAACCTACTCTTTGTGTTATTACCGGTCCTACAGCAGTAGGAAAAACCGACTTTGCTATCGAACTGGCGCTCCACTTTGATACGGTGATTATTTCTGCCGACTCCAGACAGTTTTATCGGGAAATGTCTATTGGGACGGCGTTTCCTACGGAGGAGCAACAGAGTAAAGTAAAGCATTACTTCATAGGTCATAAATCGATTCAGGATTATTACAGTGTTTCAAAATATGAACAGGATGTTCTGGAACTGTTGCCCTCTCTGTTTGAGCAACATCCGGTGGTAGTGATGACCGGCGGCAGCGGACTCTATATCGATGCGGTTTGCTACGGGATTGATCTTTTACCGGATCCCGATCCGGTGGTAAGAGAAGAGTTGACCCGGGTTTTTGAAAAGGAGGGAGTGGAAGGATTGAGACAACGGATTAAAAAATTGGATCCGCATTATTATCAAACCAGTGATATTGCCAACCATAAAAGATTGTTGCGTGCCCTGGAGGTGACAATCCAAACAGGAATTCCCTATTCCCAGATGATTACCGGAAAAGCAAAGGAGAGAAATTTTAATATCCAAAAGTTTTACCTCAACAGACCCAGAGCAGAACTTTTTGAAAGGATTAATTTCAGAGTGGATCAGATGATGCAGGCAGGATTACTGGATGAGGTTCAGCAACTTTATTCTTACAAAGATTTAAATGCCTTGAATACTGTAGGTTACAAAGAGCTTTTCACCTATTTAGATGGAAAATATTCTCTGGAACAGGCAGTTGAAAAGATTAGGGTTAACACCCGGCGTTATGCCAAACGACAATTAACCTGGTTTAAAAGAGATTCTTCTTATCATGAAGTAAAAATATAAGTAGTATGACAGATTGGTTATCCAGAACGGAACTTTTGTTGGGAACGGAAAATTTACTTAAGCTGCAATCGAAACATGTGTTGGTAGTAGGTTTGGGTGGAGTGGGAGCTTATGCAGCCGAACAGATTTGTCGTGCCGGAGTGGGAGAGATGACCATCGTGGATGCGGATGTGATTGAAGAGACCAATATCAATCGCCAATTGATTGCGCTTCACAATGCTGTTGGACAGGCTAAAACCGATCTTTTAGCTGAGCGGTTACTCCAGATTAATCCCAACCTGAAACTCCACAAATTACACGAATTTATTCGCGATGACCGGGCGGTGACGCTTTTGGAAGAGCATCAGTACGATTACGTGGTAGATGCTATCGATTCTTTGTCGCCCAAGGTGTTTTTTATATACCATACCTTACAAAAAGGGCTGCCGTTGATCTCCGCCATGGGTGCGGGTGGCAAGATGGATCCTGCACAAATTCGGGTTGCACCCATCGAGAAAACCTCTCACTGTAAATTAGCTCATTTTGTACGAAAACGGCTTCATCGCATGGGAGTTCGTTCCGGATTCAAAGCGGTTTATTCTCCCGAACCGGTTCCCGACCATGCCATTCAGATCGACTCCAATCCCGAGCAAAATAAACTCTCCGTAGTGGGCACTATCTCCTACATGCCCCCTTTGTTTGGCTGTTTTATGGCAGCAGAAGTAATCCGCGATCTTATCAAGTAAGAAGTAAGAAGTAATTTCATATTTCGCATTTCGGATTTCGTAATTGAATTCCGCCTTCCGCCTTCCGATTTCCGCCTTCATTATAATTCTAATTTCTACCTTCTAAATTCTAAATTTTTTATATCTTTGCGGAACTAAATATTACTGCCATGATCTCTGAAGCACTCCTCCACTACGCATGGAAACACTCGATCTATTCCCATTTCGATTTCAAAACCAGCGATGGTCAGCCATTGCAAATTATTCATCCCGGATTGCCACACCAGGATGCCGGACCCGATTTTAAGCAAGCTGTGATTAAAATCGGAGATCTGCTGTGGACCGGCAACGTGGAGATTCACGTTAAAAGTTCCGATTGGTTGAAGCACCGACATCATGAGGATGCAAAGTATGAAACCGTCATTTTGCATGTTGTTTACGAGCATGATTATGAAATAAATTATAAAGGGGGGAGTCCAATTCCCACTTTTGAGTTAAAGAATCACCTCTCCTCTCAACTGATAGAGCGCTATACTCAACTCATGCTCTCCACTTCGCCTCTCCCTTGTGCGCAGTTCGTTCAAAACCTCAAAGCCCATCAGCCCGACTACTATCGCTTGATATTTCACTCATTGTACGCGCGTCTCATTCTGGAAAGACTGGAACAGCGGAGTAAGGATATCTTTGCGACCTTAAATCAGGTATCCGGCGATTGGAATGAAACTCTGTTCAGACTGCTGACCGCCAACTTCGGGTTTAAAACAAACCGCGATGCTTTTGTACTTTTAGCGCAATCGATTCCCTACAAAGTAATCCAGAAACATGCTACCAATCAGCTGCAAATAGAAGCTATTCTGTTCGGACAAGCCGGTTTACTGGAAGAACCGTTGGATGATCCTTATTATGTAACATTGCAAGAGGAGTATGAATATTTGCGGCGGAAAGAGAGATTGCATCCTATTCATTCCAAGAATTGGAACTTATTGCGATTGAGACCTCAAAACTTTCCTTGTATGCGTTTGGCACAGCTGAGTGCTATTCTGTATCGATATCCGAACCTGTTTACTAAGATTGAACAGCATACCGAAATAGCTCAATTTGCAGAAATTTTCTCCATACCTGCCAACTCTTACTGGGAAACTCACTATCAATTTGGAAAAGAGAGCAAAAAACATGCCACAACGATTGGAGAAAATACGTTTCAACTTCTGATTATCAACACGATTATTCCGGCGTTGTACGTTTATGGAATCTTCTCGGGAAAAGAAGAATTAAGTGACAGAGCAATAGATCTGCTTGCGCAAATGGAAGCGGAGGATAATCGTATTATCCGGTTTTATCGCGAGAATCACTTCGAAATCAGCAATGGGATGGAATCGCAGGCGGTATTGGAACTCTCTAAGAGATATTGTCAGCACAAGCAGTGCCTCTCTTGTAGTTTGGGCTCCAAAATTGTTTCTGAGGATGATATTTTCTACGCCGGCACACCACAGAGGAAACGACCCACTGAATAGGTTCGTTGTTTGCGATAGTCAGCAGTGTAATACCCTTCCTTCCCCCCTTTTTTTATTAAATCAAAATAAAAAGAATAAAAATTAGGTTATTAATCATTTATTTTTGTATTTTTGCAGAATCATATTGTTAGCAATGGGCTCTTTTACGGCGTTATATAATGAAGTTGAATATAAATTGAAAGTGGCTGTTGCTGCATTGGATAGATTAAAAAAAGAAAATGTTGAACTAAAAAATAAATTAAGTGAATTTCAACTGGCTGTGGAAGAATTGAGTGTTGAAGTTGAGGATTTACGGGAAAAGAATAAAATATTAACAATAACAAAAACAGTTTTACACAGAGAGGATAAGAAGGGAACGGAAGAAAAGATAGACAATTTAGTGCGGGAGATTGACAGATCTATCAAGCTTTTAAGTAGAGTTGAATGGAAGACACAAGAATAAAGATAAAATTAACTATAGCTCAGAGAGTTGTAGAATTGACGATTGAGAAGGAGTGGGAAGTGTACTACAGAAAAGCTGAAAAAATAATTAACGATAGTTTTTTTGATTTTGCAAAAAAATGGAGTTTTACGGATCATCAAGATATATTAACAAAAATATTAATAAATTTTGTGGTAGAGGGAGTAGAAACAGAAGAAAGATTAAATGCTTATGAAGAGAATTTGATTCCCAAAATGAGAGATTTAAAACAACTTGCAGATCAAATAATAATCGATTAGGTTCTTTGAAAGAGAAATACCCCGCATTTGCTCGGATACGTTTGTTAAACTCAACAGTAACAAATTAAGAAGGTAAGCTTGCTTATATCAAAAACAGGCCCAATTATTGAAAAATAAGGTGTTATACCCGGGGACGTTTGCGATATAGGGGCCCCTTTATCTTGAATTTTAGGAGTTTTTCGAAACCCTATGGAGCGATGCGGGTTTTTTTTATATTTTTTTATTTACAAATTAGATAATATTATAACATTTATGACTACTCAAATTATTATTGGACTGCTGGTAGGTGTACTCGTTGGGACGGGAGTTGGAATTGCCCTGTCATATACATTTCTGAAAAAAGCGATTACCAAAAATAGTCTAAACATTCAAAAAGAAGCGGAAGCTTTGATGAAAAAATCGGTGGAAGATGCCGAATTAGTGAAAAAAGAACGTATTTTACAAGCCAAAGAGAAGTTTTTGCAATTGAAAAGTGAGCATGAAGCATTGGTAAATGAGAAAAATCAACAGATTGCTTCGGCCGAAAATAGAATCAAACAAAAAGAGAATACTCTGAATCAAAAAATGGAGGATCTCAATCGTAAGAATAACGAAAACAATCAGTTAAGAGATAACTTAAATAAGCAGTTGGCGAGTGCAGAAGCGAAAAATGCTGAGTTGGATAAACAAACTGCAATTCAAAAAGAAAAGCTGGAATCGATTGCAGGATTAACATCACAACAAGCAAAAGAGCAGCTGATGAATTTAATGGAGGATGAAGCACGCTCACAAGCGATGGTTCTAACCAATGATATCATTGAAGAAGCGAAGGCATCGGCCATGATGGAAGCTAAAAAGGTGGTGATTAAAACAATTCAACGTACCGGTGTAGAAGTTGCCCTCGAAAATTCAGTTTCTGTCTTTAATATTGACAATGAAGAGATTAAAGGAAGAATTATCGGTCGGGAAGGAAGAAATATCCGTACATTGGAGAACCTGACCGGAGTGGATGTAATCATTGACGATACTCCTGATGCGATCCTGCTTTCAAGTTTTGACCCTGTGCGTCGTGAAATTGCACGTTTATCACTGGAAAAACTGGTAACTGACGGTAGAATTCACCCGGCACGTATCGAAGAAGTGGTGGCAAAAACCAAAAAGCAGATTGAACAAGAGATTTTAGAGATTGGTAAGAGAACTTGTATCGACTTGGGTATCTTTAACATGTCTAACGAGTTGATGCGTTTGGTTGGGAAGATGAGATATCGTTCTTCTTATGGGCAAAATCTGTTGCAACACTCTAAGGAGGTGGCTAATTTGGCTGCAACTATGGCGGCTGAGTTGGGATTGAATCCTAAAATTGCAAAAAGAGCCGGATTATTGCACGATATTGGTAAAGTGCCGGATACAGAACCGGATCTGCCACACGCCGTGTTTGGAGCGCAGCTGGCAGAGCAATATAAAGAGAGAGCAGAAATCGTGAATGCGATCGGTTCTCACCACGATGAGCAAAAGATGAATAGCTTGTATGCTCCTATCGTTCAGGTTTGTGACGCTATTTCCGGTGCCAGACCCGGTGCCAGAAGGGAAGTGGTAGAAGCTTATATCAAGAGATTGAATGATCTTGAAAATATCGCACTAACTTATCAGGGAGTGAATAAAACCTATGCAATTCAAGCAGGTAGAGAACTTCGTGTGATTGTGGGTGCTGATAAAATATCTGATGAACAAGCTAGCGAAATATCATTTGAACTTTCTAAAAAGATTCAAAATGAAATGACTTATCCGGGACAGATTAAAATTACAGTGATTAGAGAAACCAGATCGGTTAATTACGCAAGATAATAATTTGTAAAGCGGTGAGATTGAAGAGAAAATGGAATATTTTGGGTGCAATTTTAGTCCTAATTATAGGACTGCTCCTTATTTTTGTTGTTTCAAATAACAACTATAAGGTACACGCAGAACTGAACAAAAAGACTAAGTATCTTCAAAACAATATTACCAAAGCAAAAAATCAGGTCAATAATTCTTATACTTTTCAAGAACTGAGAACAGATAGCTTTTTGTTGGAAAAATATACCCGCGAACAGTTGAATTGGCAGAAGGAGGATGAGGATGTTTTTATTTTTGTGTACGAGTAATTGAGCATGAAAAAGATCATTATCATTAACGGCGTTAATCTTGGTGAATTGGGGAATAGAGAGCCTGAATGGTACGGATTTAGTTCGCTTGAAGAGTATTTGGAGAAATTGAGAACCGATTTTCCTCAATTGGAGATTGATTACTTTCAGTCGGATAGTTTGGATCAATTGGTGGATCGGATTTTATCTTCCAGGCACTATGATGGAATAATCCTTAATCCGGGAGCCTTTACACATACTTCTATCGTATTGGCAGATGCGATTAAAGCGATTTCCGTTCCGGTGGTGGAGGTGCATATCTCCAATGTGGCAAAACGGGAAAAATTGCGTCGAGAATCTTTTATCTCTGCTGCAGTGATAGGAACAATTACCGGGTTTGGATTGAAAAGTTATCGATTGGCACTTGATTTTTTTTGTATTCATTAAACTTAACCCATTTTCTGTAGTCAAATAGATGAAAAATAATAAATAAATTAATCAATCAACAAGTTTGCTGATATAAAATCAAAAATTATGAAAAAGGTACTATTAATCAGTCTGTTACTTCTTGGCGTAATCACTTTGAATGCTCAGGCAACAAAAAAGAAAGCGGATAGAAATACCGTAACAACAGAGGAATCTGTAGAGAAAAAACCGGAAATAACTTTTGAGAAAAAGGTTTATGATTATGGTCAGATCTATGTTGGCGATAATGGAGAGTCTTATTTTAAATTTAAAAATACTGGTAATGCAGATCTGATTTTGACTAATTGTAGTTCATCTTGTGGGTGTACAGTACCTGAATGGCCTAAAGAACCAATTCCTCCCGGTGGAACTGCTGAGATTAAGGTGAAATATAATACCAACAGACAAGGAGCGATTAACAAACAAGTGTATGTGGACTCTAATACTGGTCAAAGAGTAATATTGACCATTACCGGTAATGTTAGTAAAAAGCCTACTGAAGCAGTACCTGAAAATTCAAATAATAACATGATACAAACAAGATAAGATATTTAATTCACTAAATAAGCTTAAATTTTTATGAAAAGAATAGTTTTGATATTGATTGCAGTTTTAACTACATCCTTTGCGATTGGGCAAACGGCTACTAAAGTCAATGGTGCGGAGATTAAATTTGAATCTATGACCTGTGATTTTGGAACGTTAAAGGTGGGTGAAGTAAAGGTGGGTTATTATACATTTACGAATATTGGTAATAAACCCTTAATTTTGGATGATGTGAAAACATCTTGCGATTGTACAACTATCGAATATCCCAAAGCTCCTGTCATGCCCGGTAAAACCGGAAAAATAAAGGTAACTTACACTGCGGAGGATCCGGGACAGATCAACAAATGGATTACCGTTTTCTCCAATGCAGAGTCTTATAGGGTGGTATTAAAAACAAAAGGAAAGGTTCTTTCGAATTAATAAGCGAACACTATATAACTAGGGGTCGTTTGGTTTTGACAGCTAGTTTGTAGATTTGTAAGCACGTCGGAGGTTGTGAGACGGTTCCGTTAAAAACTAACTCTCGTAGCCAATAAATGGCAACTCTTATGCAATCGCTGCTTAATTGTGGCGGTTCCGAAGCCTAAACCAGGTTTAGAGCATCGGATGTTTCCCCGGAAGCATTGCCAATCTGCGTCCGGATCGAAGCATCGTAAAAGATTGGATAGCAAGTACCGGCTTCGCGGTATGCGCGAAATAACAGAAGATAAGTGCAGCATAGTGTGCCTAAGCATGGTGTTGTGCCGACAAGTTTCTCTTAGGATAAACGTGTAGAAAGCATCTTTGCAGCAAGTTTGGACGCGGGTTCGACTCCCGCCGACTCCACACTAAAAGTGAGGGCAATGTACCCTCACTTTTTTTATTCCTGAACCACTACCATAGCAGCTTGTATCTGTTTTTTAAACTCTTCCCAATCGGTTGGAGTGGCTAGGTCTGCAACAACAACTTCACCCAAAGGATTGATCAAAAAGTAGCGGGGAATCCATAGGGAACTACTCCCTAATAGGGTGTACAAATCTTGTTTGAGTGTCTTGTCGGCTAAAACATGATATCCTTTCAATCCGTAGTGTGAAATATACTTTTTCCAACGCTCCCGGTCGGGAGAACGCTCTAATGCGATATACAAAGAACTAATCTGTTGTGAACTTAACCAGGCATCAACCTTCTCTTTATGCTCAAATTCTGCAATGCAATCGGGACACCAGGAAGCCCAAACATCCACTAACAGATACTTACCCCAAAAGAGATTTCTGATCTGCTGAAACTGTGTAATAGGAGACTCATCATCTAAGATAACTGCTTGATTGGAAGCTAAATCTGCTTTTTTGCTGTTGAATTTCTCAATTTGTGGTATTTTTTCATTAACTAACAGTTGATAAGAGAGATAACCCTCCAATTTTGGATAGTTTTTTTCAAGTTCTTTGAAAAGTGTAATCGTCTCTGTATCAAGTCGTACTGACTTGTCAGAAAGATATTGCAAAGCATAGATAGGGTAGAGGTCGGGATTAATCAACGGTTTGATGTGAGTCAACACCCAGGTTTGTCCTGCCGATTGGCGTAGCGCTTCATCATATTCAGCCCGATTTTGATCGATCAGTTGATAAAGTGCCTCATTGATGTAATCTTCAAAATGGTTACTCCATTGCAATTCTGCTGATGTGGTTGAAAATGAATTAGTTAACTCCTCTTTATGTCGCAACCATAATTCCCTTTCCTCAGCCAACTCCTCCTTTTGCGTCACCTTCAAATTCTGATTAATCAACTCCAATCCCTGATAGGCGTACCAATAAGAGATATATTGCGTTGCAAAATTCAAAAAAGAAGCATCAATCTCTACATTTTCATAAAAATTCACAAATGGCTCCAGTTCCCGGGTTATCTCATCACCTAAATGCTCCATAAAAGAATCTGCAGGACCTTGATAATTTAATTTAGTTTCGGTAGAATTAGTACGTGTAAACTGCACGAAATCAAGAAATTGCATTATTCCTTTCCAGTTTTTACCTTTAAAATTTGTGACGCTCAATTCTTTTTGTTCGGGGTTGTTTTTTAATTCTATTTTATATTTTTCTGGAGAAGAAATAAAAAGGGGGGAGGACACGTATCGGGACTCGCCACTGCCCAGCTCAAATTGAAATACCTGTCCTCTCGGATGGGGCGTGGTGTAGATATAACGCCCTTTGCTATCAGGGTACAAGGTGTCGCCCGGCACATCAGAAATGGAAGCGATATTAGGAGCACGGTAAACAATCAGCGGCTGTTCTGACTCAACTTCCGGGATTAAAATAGAGATGGTAACCTTTTTTTTGTTGGAACAGCTCATCATCAATACTCCTAAAATGAGCAGACTCCAAATCATAATTCCTCTTTTATTCATAAATGATACAGTTAAGCAGGTAATTGAAAATAGAAAGTACAACCTACAAAATTATATATTTTTTTGATATGAAGTGCTGTTTGATTTTGGAGTTTTTTCTTCTTCCTTTATGAAATAAAAAAAAAGGGGGGCAGGAAATTCATCGTACAAATAAAAAGTTTACCCCCACTCGCATATTAAAAACTTTATTTATCTTTGTCGTGCCTTTTTGTTTCATAAAACCCCAAAAGCTCAAAATGACTCAATTTAACTTATAACTAACTTCATAAAAATAACTGACAATGACCTTAAAAGAACTCAAACCGCGAAAAGCACTTAATAAAGCTTTCTTAAAAGTAAAACCGAATAGGAGTGAAATTGAGCTTTTTAAGACCCATCTCATCACATTGCTCGATAGAATTAACGATTCAGAAAGCGAGGAGTTTCATAAGAACCTGATTTCAGACTTTCTTAAAGATACATACTACAAACAAAATCATTTCATCAATACCAAAGGTCGCAATGACCTGGTGATTCATAATGGACCCAATGCAAATTCAACAGTAGGAGTAATCATTGAAGCAAAGAAACCAACCAATAAAACTGAAATGGTTACTACTCAAAATCTGAATGTTAAAGCTTTTCAGGAATTGGTATTGTACTACTTACGTGAAAGAATTACAGATAAAAACTTGGAAGTCAAGCATTTGATAGTTACTAATGTCAACGAATGGTTCATTTTTGACGCTACAACCTTTGATAGGCTTTTTGCTCAAAATAAGAAGTTTGTTCAGCAATTCACTGATTTTGAAGCCGGACGATTAGCGGATACAACTACCGATTTTTTCTATAAGCAAATTGCAGAACCCTTTATTGAGAGTATCACTTCTGAAATTGAATTTGCATACTTTAATTTTCAGGATTATCAAAAAGTTATACGTAATCCTGAAAAAACTGACGACAATTCACTGATAGCTCTATTTAAACTGCTTTCACCCGAACATCTTTTAAAACTTCCTTTTGCCAACGACAGTAATACTCTCGACAAAAAATTTTACGGCGAATTGCTACATATTATTGGACTGACTGAAACTAAAAAGGGAGGTAAAAAACTGATTGAACGGAATAAAGTAGGTGAGAGACACACAGGAACCATTCTTGAAGATACGATTATTCAATTGGATAGCTTAGACAAACTGAGCAGACTTGAAAAGCCAAGTCTATTCGGAAAAACAGAGGAGGAACGACTTTTCAATGTTGCATTGGAGCTTTCTATCACCTGGATGAACCGTATTTTGTTCCTAAAATTACTAGAAGCTCAGCTGATTACCTACAATAAAGGCGACCAATCTCACTCCTTTATCAATTTCGATAAAATCAAAAGTTTTGATGATCTCAATACGCTCTTTTTTCAAGTTTTAGCTCGAAAACATGAAAGTCGAAACCAAGATGTCCAAAAAGCTTTTGAGAAAGTTCCCTATCTCAACTCCTCACTCTTTGAGCCAACAGATTTGGAACATTCAATGTTCTTGATCAGCAATTTAAGTGATGATAAATCGATACCTATTTTTTCGCAAACTGTTCTGAAAGATGAACATGGAAAGAAAATAACAGGGAATTTAAATACACTCGAATATCTATTTTCATTTTTGGATGCTTATGATTTTGGTGCAGAAGGTGGGGAGGAAATTCAAGAAGAGAACAAAACATTGATTAATGCCTCAGTTCTCGGTTTAATTTTTGAGAAAATAAATGGCTATAAAGATGGCTCCTTTTTTACTCCGGGTTTCATTACAATGTATATGTGTCGTGAAACAATTCGTAAAGCAGTTGTACAGAAGTTTAGCCAGGAGTTTCCTGATTATAAGATTAATAGGATTGAGGATATCTACGATTTGATACCACAAAAAATATCCAGAAAAAAAGCCAATAAGGTTATTAATTCCTTAAAAATATGCGATCCTGCGGTAGGTTCAGGACATTTTTTAGTGAGTGCACTGAATGAACTCATTGCAATAAAAAATGATTTAAAAATTTTGGAAGATCGCGAAGGAAAATCGCTACATCGTTATGAAGTAGAAGTGGTTAATGATGAGTTGATTGTAACCGATGAAGAGGGGGAACTCTTTGAATATAATCCCAATAATAAAGAGAGTCAACGCGTACAGGAAACGCTGTTCCACGTAAAACAAACCATCATTGAAAATTGTCTTTTTGGGGTAGATATTAATCCCAATTCAGTCAAAATTTGCCGGTTACGCCTTTGGATAGAGTTATTAAAAAACGCGTACTACAAAAACAAGATTGAGCTGGAAACTCTGCCCAATATTGACATTAATATCAAATGTGGAAACTCCTTAGTAAGTCGATTTGGCATAGATGCTGATTTAAAACAAGCTTTAAAGAGAAGCAAATGGACAATAAATAGTTATCGTTTAGCCGTATCTACTTACCGAAATGCTGAAAATAAGGAGCAGAAAAGGGAGATGGAACGACTGATTGATGAGATTAAGAATAATTTTAGGGTAGAGATCACTAACAATGATCCTAAAAAAACACGATTATCAAAATTAGCTTATGAACTGTATAACCGTTTTACGGGGAGTATGCTTTTTGAACCCGAAATACCTTACGGGAGTAATGTGGAAAAAAGACGAAAGGATGAACAGTGTAAAATAGAGGATGAAATAACTAAGCTACAGAAGGAGATTGATGAAATTGAAAGTAATAAGATTTATGAAAATGCTTTTGAGTGGCGTTTCGAATTTCCTGAAGTATTGAATAATGATGGCGATTTTGAAGGTTTTGATGTAGTGATTGGTAATCCGCCGTATGTTGATTTAAAGGAATTAGATAATGATCTGGTTAAGTTTATTTTTACTCATTATAATACATCTTCGAATCGTGTAAACTTATACTCCACTTTTGTAGAAAAAGCTTATTCGCTCCTAAAACCGGAAGGTTATTTCTCTTTTATTATTCCGAATTCTATTTTAATGGGTTCGTCATATCAAAATCTAAGAAACCTTATAAAGAAAGAGATTTATGGTATAGTAAAGCTTCCGGAGAAAGTTTTTGAGGATGCAATAGTGGAAACGGTAATTATTGAGTTTAAGAAAAATAGCAAATTTGAAACTTGTCAAACATTGATTTATAAAAAAGATGAGAAAGTAATTCAACTTGACCCAACCCTAAAACAGATGGTTTCTAAGAAATCTTGGGAAATTTATAATGAACCAAAATTCAATATTTACATTTCTGATAAAATAATAAAACCTCTGATGAAAATTCACGGTAAGGGGAAGAAATTAGGAGAAATAGCTGATTTTACTCTTGGTATTACACCATATGACAAGTACAAAGGACATTCAAAAGAACTTATTGAAAACAAAGAGTTCCATTCAGATGTAAAATTATCAGATGAATATAAGCCACTGATCAAGGGTGAAAATATAGTTCATTATTACGTTGATGAAACAGTAAATAGCTACATCAAATATGGGTCTTGGTTGGGTGCACCAAGAGAGGAAAGGTTTTTTACCGAACCAAGAGTGATTGTCCGACAAATAGTTTCAGGTAAACCCCCGAAGATTTATGCGGGTTACACGGATAAGCCACTATATTTTACTCAAATTGGTTTTTCTATAATTCCCAAATCATATATTACTGTTTTTGAATTAACAGCTTTACTTAATAGTAAGTTGATGAATTTTTATCATAAGTATTTGTTTTTGGATATTGAAAAAGAACTGTTTCAAAAAATTTTGATTGAAAATTGTAAGCTTTTTCCCTGCAAATCTTTTAAAAATAGTGATTTAGTAAAGAAAATAGTTGAACAAATTATAGAAATAAAGTCAACTAATGCTGAAGCTGATACAACAGATCTTGAAAACCAAATAGATCAATTGGTTTATGAATTGTATGGTTTGACAGAGGAAGAAATAAAAATTATAGAGAATAGCTAAATTAGTGTAATTTTTACAAGTTGTTAATCCGGATTTTATCTGTACCTTTGCAAGTTGTACTTTCCATTAAATTTTTGAACCATTATGACACTGACCATTTTAGCTATTGTAATTATCCTGTTGATAATTGTGAATATAATTATTACTTTCTCGAAAAAGGGAAAGGATGAGGTGAATCCGCAAATTAAGAATCTGGAAGATTCGATGATTAAGTTTGATGCTACTTTGGAGAAGATAGACAAACTGGTTAAGGATGAATTCCAAAGAAACAGGACGGAAACCCACGATATTACTCAGAAAAATCGCGAGGAACTTTCGAAAAGTTTGAAGTTGTTTGGGGATCAGTTTACCGAAAACACAAAGGAGTTGAAGGAGTTGCTGAGACTCAATTTTGGAGAGTTTTCAAAACGACAAGTTGAAATCAGTGAGCAAACGACAAAGCAAACCAAAGAGATCAAACAGTCGGTTGAAACGGAGTTGAAGAATATTCGGGAAGATAATACCAAACAGCTGAACGAAATGAGAAATACTGTTGATGAAAAATTGCAAAAAACCTTGAATGAGCGGTTAAGTCAATCGTTTGAAACCGTAGGAAAGCAATTGCAGGCTGTTCAGGAAGGATTGGGAGAGATGAAAAACCTCGCAACCGATGTGGGTAGTTTGAAACGGGTGTTGAGTAATGTCAAGATGCGTGGTGGGATTGGAGAAATTCAGTTGGAGATGCTATTGGAGCAAATTCTGGCTCCGGATCAATATGAAGCTAATGTAAAAACCAAAGCAAACAGCGATAATGTTGTAGAGTTTGCCATTAAACTGCCGGGTCGGGACGAAACAGCACCCAATGTGTGGTTGCCGATTGATGCCAAATTCCCTAAAGATCGATATGAACAGTTGCAAGATGCTTACGACGATGGAGATCCTGCTCATATTCAAGCTGCGCAGAAAAGTTTGGAAGATACCATCAAAAGTATGGCTAAAGATATCAGTGATAAATACTTGGATCCGCCCAACACAACTGATTTTGGAATTATGTTTTTACCGTTTGAAGGAATCTATGCTGAAGTGGTGCGTAAAGCAGCTTTACTGGAAGATTTGCAAAGAAATTATAAGGTGATTGTAACCGGTCCGACTACTCTGGCAGCGATTTTGAATAGTTTACAAATGGGATTCAAGACGTTGGCTATTCAGAAAAGAAGTAGTGAAGTTTGGCAAGTTTTGGGAGCAGTGAAAAAAGAGTTTGATAACTTTGGTGGGTTAATTGAAAAAGCGCAAAAGAATATTCAGACAGGTCTTAATCAGTTGGATACACTGGCAGGTACAAGAACTAGGGCTATTCAACGAAAATTGAGAAATGTTGAGTCTTTGAGTGAAGGTGAAGCCCAAGCTATACTTTCTCTTCCGGATTCCGTTTTATTGGATGATGATGAAGAAGAATACGAAGAAGAAAATGAATTATAAAAGCAAATAATAAGTAAAAGATGAGTACAAAAAGAGTTTCCCCCCAGTGGATTAATAAATTAGAAGCTAACGAAATTTTTGTTTTTGGAAGTAATTTAGAGGGAATGCATGGCGGTGGTGCAGCTGCAGTAGCCAGGAAGTGGGGAGCGATTTGGGGACAAGGGGTTGGGCTACAAGGACAAACCTACGCTATTCCGACCATGCAAGGTGGAGTTGAAACGATTAAACCCTATGTGGATGAGTTTTTAGCTTTTGCAAAATCACATCCGGAGCTCAAGTTTTTGGTAACGGAAATAGGCTGTGGTATTGCAGGTTTTACAGTACAAGAGATTGCCCCTTTGTTCAAAGCAGCACTGGATGAAAATATTGAAAATGTTTATCTACCTCAGCGCTTTTACGAGGTGTTGAGTCCGATGTAATAAACGATAGTATCCTGTGCAAACAGAATAATTGGTGCTTTCCTCAAAGCGTGTAATGTTAGAGTGGGGAAAGGGGACAACAAAAGAGTAATTCCTATGCTGCCCCCCTTTTATTTAAAATACCAAATAAGAAATAAGAAATTAGAAATATGAAGTAAATCTATTACTAAGTGTAAATAGCTGATAGTTAGATAGTACTAAATTCTAAATTTGCTATCCGGTTGAGGTATTAGATGAAAAGATTGATTCTTGCATCGTCGGCGCGTTCCATATAGGTGGCAACACCGCCCACTGTAACGACATCAAGAAGTTCCTCTTTTCTTACGCCCATCATATCCATTGACATTTGACAAGCGATAAACTCAACTCCATTTTGAAGTGCTTGTTCACGTAAAGATTCTAATGAATCGATTCCTTTTTCCTTCATTAAGTGGCGCATTAATCGATCACCCAAGCCCCACATGGAAAGTTTGGAAAGTTTGAGTTTGAGCGAGTGAGAAGGTAACATAAAGGAGAACATTTTGTCAAAGAATCCTTTTTTAAGTTTGGGCTTGTTTACCTTTTTAATTACATTCAATCCCCAGAAAGTAAAGAATATGGTTACTTTATCGCCTGAAGCGGCTGCTCCATTAGCCAATACCATGGTAGCCAATGCTTTATCCAAGTCATCACTAAACATGATGAAAGTTCTGTTTTTCTCTCCGGTGCTCAATGTGGCGCCTTGAGTTGCTCTCTTGATTCCTTTTTCAACAATAGCTTCATAGATTCCTTTGTCAGAGGAGGTAGAGATTAAAAGGTTCTGTGTAGAGTTGCACCAGGCTTCAACATCTCTGATAAATCCGGGATCAGTTGAGGTTACTGTAATTTGATCACCACTGTTGGCATCATCAACTGCTTTGCGTAACTTTAGGATTGGTCCGGGACATTGTAATCCGGTTGCATCAATCGTGATCATATTTTTTACTTCCCGCATGAAGCTTACCTGCGCGTCATCAGCTAATTTGGGTCCCTTGAATAGAGGGAGTTCTTGATTGACAATTGGAGCTACTGCTACAGAGTAGGTGGTGTATCCCCCTGATAGATTTTTTACGTCATTGAAGTGATTTGCTTTCAAAATGTTGGAAGCCAGGTAACCTCTCAGACCAATGGCACAAAAGATAACAATCGGTTTATCTTTTGGAATTTCATTCATTCTGGAGCGTAACTCATCAACAGGAATATTGATAGATCCGGGAATAGTACCCATGGCAACTTCATCCACAGTTCTTACATCAATCAAGGTTACTTTTTCCAAATCGAGTTCCTTAACCTCTCTCCAGGAGACAATATCCATCTTTTTACTGAGGATATTGTTAGCAACATATCCGGCGATAGTGATAGGATCTTTAGCAGAAGAGAATGGAGGAGCATAACAATGTTCAACAGCCATTAAATCGTAGATTGTTTTTCCCATTTTAATGAGTAGGGAGATCTGGTCGATTCTTTTATCTACACCGTCATATCCAACTCCCTGAGCTCCCAAAATGCGTCCTGTTTCGGGTTCAAAAGTGATTTTTAAGGAGATACGTGTTGATCCGGGATAGTATCCGGCATGTGAACCGGAGTGTGTCCAGGAACTGATGTAGGGTATATCCAGTGATTTTAGCTTTTTAGCAGCTAATCCGGTAGAAGCAACGGTGATGTCGAAAATCTTAGCGATAGAAGTACCAATTGCTCCCTCATAGGGTTCCTTGTTGCCGAAAACCATATTGTCAGCTACCAGTCTTCCCTGACGATTGGCGGGGTTAGCCAGGTAATTCATCCAGGGTTTTCCTGTGATAGGGTGTGGAAACTCAATGGCATCACCCACGGCATAGATATCTTTTACAGAGGTTTCCAAGTATTCATTAACCCAGATTCCTCTGGCTTCTCCAATTTTAATTCCTGAATCTTGTAAAAAGCCGATCTCGGGTCTAACTCCAATAGAAAGAATCACGACATCGGTTTCTATCATTTTTCCACTTTCGAGATAAACGAGAATGGAGTCCTCATTTTTTTGAAATTTGGTAACAGACTCGCCGAGGTGGAGTTGCACACCTTTTTCAGTAAGATGACGGTGAACAAGTTGAGCCATCGAGAAATCGATAGGAGCCATCACCTGATCTAACTTCTCAGCAATATGTACTTGAGCACCCAGGTGGTGTAAGTTTTCCGCCATCTCCAATCCAATAAATCCGGCACCCACAATCAGTGCTCTTTTGATCACTTTTTCACTGACATACTTTTTAATTCTGTCGGTATCCGGAATATTTCTTAGTGAGAAAACTCCATCCAGGTCGATTCCTTCAATGTTTGGTCTGATGGGAGCGGCTCCGGGAGAGAGCAAAAGTTTGTCGTAAGACTCTTGATAAATAGCTCCATTTTCATTTTTAACATGAACTATCTTTTTCTCAGGATCGATTCGTACTACCTCATTTTGAACACGGACATCGGCATTAAAGCGAGTTCCAAAAGTGGTAGGTGTTTGCAATAAAAGTCGGCTTCTTTCACTAATCACCCCTCCAATATAGTAAGGTAATCCACAATTAGCGTACGAAATGTAACTTCCTTTTTCTAAAATGATAATTTCTGCATTTTCATCATTTCTTCTGATTCTGGCTGCTGCGGTAGCGCCTCCGGCTACTCCGCCTACAATGACATGTTTCATGGTTTTTAAAGTTTTTATTTTGTTTTATGGTTATGAGTTGTTAAAGCTAAAAAGATTGTGCAAAGATAGTTTATTATTCAATGGGTTAGCATAAATTTCTAAAAATTTTTTCTCTAAGCTACAGTAATCGTCAATATCGGTAATTTTAGAGAGTTGTTTATGCATGTAAGTTTTAAATTGCTCCATCTCGTCAGAACTGTATTGACTGCTATAGTTAGCTCTTTTACGTAAAAGGTCATGTGCAATGTAATTGTTGTTCCAAAGTTGATAATTATTGATTATTCTTTCATCTACCAATTGAGTCAATTCATTACAAAAAAGGGTGTAATTATCTGATAATGAAGCTATTTCTTTTTCTGAAATAGGTTCTGTAATCACCATGGAAACTTTTCCTTTAGGTTGATTGATTCCGTACAAAATACTTTCTAAATCCTCCTCTTTTCGTTTGTTATAGATCCCGCTTAACTCCTTTAAAAAGACCTCTCTTACTTTCATAAAGTCACATGACTCATATTGGTAGGAGATGGCTATAGGTGTTATGTTCATCTCTATAAAATGATCTTTAAAGCGCTTTCTTTGCGACACGGAATACATTTTGATTAATCCCGGATCAGTTCTGTCTATTCCATCTTTAGTTCTTCCATTCCGCTGGGCAATCCATGTGGATTTCTTTTTCTGAGTGATGGTATATTGCAAATAATCGGATAGGGAAGTTAGTTTGTGATATAATTCCCGGGAGGTTCCGCTTCGGTCTGTTTTGTACATCAGGCATGACTTTCCAATATCGATAATTAGGGGATTCATCATCAGATTACTCCCGAAAGAAATTTCGATAAGTTCATCAAGGTTCTCAAAATAAAGTACTTGCAGTATCAATGCATCCATGACAATATCTCTATGATTGGAAATAAAGGAGTATGCCTGATCTTTTTTGATTCTCTCCAGTCCGGTAACGATGAGCTCATCTGTTGTTTTCTCAATTGTTTTTTTCGCTAAAACCCACGCAAATTTTCGATGAAACTCTTTGATCGTTTTAACGTTGATCAACTCTTGTTTAAGCTGTTCAAAGGGAGTTTCTGGGAGTAAAGAATGACAGATCATTTGAAACTCTTTGGAATGAGCAATTCTAACAAAGGCTTCCTGCGCCTCCTGGTCGTTGTATGGTCTGATATGTTCAAATTGTTTTTCCATTTTCTGTTTATTTCCTATTTACGTTCATCAAAGAATTTAATGGGTTTACGTTTGATTTCAGGGGTTTGAATCTTTTGAATAGTTTCAATTGACTCAAATATCACTTCCGGAGCAACCCGTAGTCTGGCTCTGAACTTATCTTTGATCTCTTTTTCCATCTCTTCGCTTTGGGTTCGTGTTCCCACTTTGACAGTGAGTTGATCCGTTCCAATCTCATTAGTGGATACATAAACCAGATAGTTTTCAACGTAGCTAATTTGCTCCAATACATCAAAAATAGCGTATGGATAAAGAGTTGTTCCCTTGAATTTAATCATCTGATTTTTTCTTCCGATGATGGGACTGATTCGAGGTGTATTTCTGCCACAGCTACAAGGTTCATAATGAAAACGACACATATCACCGGTTTTGTATCGTAACAGAGGCATCGCTTCAACTCCCAAAGTGGTTACTACCAACTCTCCATATTCTCCCTCTTTTACTACATTGCCTTCATCATCAATCAGTTCACAGATAATCAATTCCGGATGGAGGTGTCCTCCTTTTTGAGCGGTACACTCTGTGAAGCTGGTAGACATTTCAGTTGAGGCGTAGGTCGAATAGAGCTCAATATCCCATTTGTCTTTAATTTTTTGTCCCAACAGATTGAGTGAAAAGTCTTGCTCCCGAAGATTTTCCCCGATACAAATTGCTTTTTTTACTCCAAACTGGTGATAATCAATATTGTTTTCCTCAGCATATTGGATAATCTTGAGTATGAAGGAGGGTACAACAATGAGAGTATCAGGATAAATTCGTCGGATTGTATCCCACTGTAGTTCAGGAATTCCATTGCCCACTCTAATGATGCCGGCACCCAACATGCGAACACCTAAAAAGTAGGCTAATCCGGCCATAAACCGTTTGTCAATCGTAGTCATTAATTGAAAAATGTCGCCCGGTTTAGAGCCTGTTCCCATGAAGGAGATCGCTTCATTGTACGCTAAACGCTCCAAGTCACGATCACTCATGGCAAATGTAACAGGATCTCCTGATGTACCTGAAGTGGTGATATAGTCGATAATTTTCTCTTTTGGAGTACACAAGAATTCTTTGTTATGCTCATGTAGAGCAGACTTTTCAGTGAATGGGATCAACTGTAATTGTTCTATTGTTTTGATTGCCTCTATCTCAATTTGCTCCTCTTGAAACAATTTTTGATAAAATGGAGAATGTGCTTTCAAATATTGTAATGCACTTTGAAGCTTTTCTTCCTGAAAAGCAATGATTTCTTCTAAAGGTTGAAATTCTATAGTAGGATCTTTAATCATAATAATTTAATTGATAATTTTTTCACTTTTAAGCCATTCGATCATATCATTAAACCAGGTGAAGATCTGATCTTTAGGGTTAGGGTGGGCTCCAAATCCATGTCCACCTGTTTCATACAAAAATAGTTTTGAAGATATATTCGATTTTTTCAAGGCTTCTGCCATGAGCAAGGCGTTATGGTAATCCACAACAGGGTCATCTTTTGCTTGAATAACGAGGATATTCTCCATTTCCGGATGAACATTTTTCTCTAATGACATTTTTTGAACTAGTTCTTCCGGTTTTTTTCTTCCGATGAGGTTTTTCCTGGATCTACGATGAGCGTAAGGGTCTTCCATAGTGACAACAGGATATACCATCACGGTAAATAAGGGTTTGAGAGACTCCTTCGTTTCAATTCCCAGCGGCTTTAAATAATCCTCATTGAAATAGGTGGCGGCTGTTCCTACCAGGTGTCCTCCGGCAGAAAACCCGATTAGTCCAACACGATCTGCCGAATAGCTGTATTCTGAAGCACGTTCTTTGACGAGCTGTATGGCACGCTGTATATCCTGAATCATGGCCGGATGACGATGTCCCATAAATCCCACCCGATATCTTAAAACTATGGCTGTAAATCCTTCAGCAGAGAGCATTTTGGCAATCTCATGTCCTTCATGTTTCATTCCCAGATGGTGATAACTTCCACCGGGACAAATAATGATTGCAGTGTGGTTATCCCTTGCAGAATCTGGGGTATAGTAGTACATTTTTGCCCACCGGCATGGAATTTTGGTGTTTTTCCATATTGTAACATCCTGTGCATTAAGGAGTTGAATTAAGAAGACAAAAATTAAACTATAAATAAATGCTCTTTTCATAATCATTCAGTTGCGTCCATCGAGGGTTAGTTAATCTATTTTGTTCAATATCAAATTGAACAAGGTAATACACTTCATCATAAAAGTTCAATTTGGAGTTCATACCCGGTGCACATTCAAGGTAGATCATCTTTTCCGGTAGAATATGAAAAGCTTCACAGATCTGTTCCGCCAAGGAGCAGGTTACTGAAGTAATGGTTGTCCCGGGATTCTCTTTGTATAGTTCTGTAACGATGACAATGGTCTGTTCTCCTTTTTGTGATATTTTCAATCCACAACGGGAGGGCATATCAAAGGAGCCTTTGAAGTCAAATGTTTGATCTATATGATAATGAGTTAGTTCCATTTTACTCTATTTTTAACGAATCACTTGTTTCCCAAAGGATTGGTTTGCTAAATCTCTTCTTCTTGGAACAAAGGTGCCATCCTCCATTTCTTTCATAATCACTTTTGTAAAGAGTTTGAACATCTTTAGCTCTTGGGATTCATCTTTGTAGAAGCTATCCCAGGCATATTGATAGAGTTCTTGTAGTCTTTCCGGACTCATATTTTTAGGCTGATATACCACTTGTCCGGCATTATAGTTGTTCCAATCTTTGTCAAATATTCTTCCCTGACGATATAAGTCATCCCAAACTTTGGTATGGGGGAAAGGAGTGAGGATAGTAAACTCAGCAAGGTCTAAATCAATCTCTAACAGAAAGTCAATCAATCGTTTGATATCATCCTCAGTTTGATCATCCAAGCCCAGCAGGATAGTTCCCTCAACGCCAATTCCGTGGTCATGGTATCTTTTAATTCTCTCTTTGATAAAGTCTGAGGTGTCAAATACAGCTTGGTACACATACCAGGCACCTGCTTTGGCAGCTAAATCAAGAATTTCCGGATCATCAGCAATGGTATGACTGATCCATTTCTTCTTGAGTGGTGCAATCGCTCTGAACAGTTCCGCTACCCACTCTTTATCCTGGGCAAGCGAGTTATCAACAATAAAGAGACGATTATTTTGTATACTGGCCATCTCTTCCACTACCTTATCCATGGGACGTGCTCTGAATTTTCTTCCTCCCAAATAGGAAACGGCACAAGGATAGCAACTGAATCGACATCCACGGGAGGCATGGAAAAGGTCCACCATTTGTACTCCTTTGTGGTTGTACAGAGAACGATTGAGGATATCTCTTCTGGCAGGTCCTACCCATTCAATAGGAGGGTGTTCATTGAGGAAGTTGTACACCTTTTTAAGTTCTCCCTTTTTGAAATCATTCATCACTTCTTCCATTCGTCCCTCTGATTCTCCCAGGAATATTGAATCTGCATGAAGCATAGTCTCCTCTGCGTGCAACATGGTGGAAATACCTCCAAAAATCACTTTAATGCCTTTGTCACGATAAATTTTAGCAATTTCATAACCTCGCTTAATCTGAACTGTCAGCATCATGGAGATGCCCACAAAATCTACCGCTTCATCAAAATTGAGTTCTTCCACATTTTCATCGGTAAAGGAGACCTCAATATCTTCCGGTAAGGATGCTGCCATCACTACCGGACCGTGAGGTGGAAGATTAAAAGTGGTCTGTCCTTCCAGTTTTCTCCATTTGGGGTAGATTATTTTAAATTTCATATTGTTGATTTTTAATTATTATTCACTGCTTTTTTGGATATCATTCATAATTGTATTGACACCTAGAAACTCGGCACAAGTAATGATGGACCCGATACTTACCCCTAAAAAACCGTGAGAATTAATATTTTGTCCGGTTAAAAAGAGATTGGGGATCTTCGTTCTTTGCGATACCAAAGTTTGTACGGGGAAGTTGCAATCCCGTTGAATACCGAAAAGAGAACCATTCTTGGTTCCGGTATAGTCGCGGTAAGTTAAAGGGGTAGAAATATTGTAGTACGCAATATTCTCTTTAATTTCGGGGTAGTGCTGTTGCAAAAGTTGAATCATTTTCTCTGCTTTTCCCTCTTTGAACTCGATGTAATCTTCACCTCTTTTACCAACGGTAGTGTGTTCCCATTTTTTGACTTCATCAAATGAGAGATAAGAGGAGATCTGTGCACTATTCGCAAAAGGACCATCTCCCTCGCGGGCTTGCATCATATAGAGGAAACTTTTGGGCCACTCCGGAAGTTTATAATCCTGGGCGTACCATACTGAATCACCTTCAAAATGGTAATGATTGTAGTTGAGATAGGGAACAGAATTAGGTTTAAATCCAAGATAGATAGTCATGTTAGAAGCAGTGTTTTCCATATTTTGAATCCGTGTTCTATATGCATTGCGAATGAGGTGTGATTCGATCAAATCAACCGTGTTGGCAGGGTGAATATTGGAGATAAACTGCTTGGCTTCAAACTGTTCACCCCATTTAGTTAGTACGGAAACAGCTTCTGTATGGTTACAAATAATCTTTTCTATCTTACAGTTTTTATAGATTACTCCTCCATTATTTTCAATCGATTTGGCTAAACTTTCAATAATGGTATGACTGCCGTCTACCAGTCGCCAGGCACTACTAATGTAGGAGTGGAGCGTTAACGCATGCACATACACCGGTGTTTTATCCGGATAACCTGCATAAAGGGTGTTTGTAGCAGCTAATATGTTTTGTAATACAGGATCATCAGTAAAGGAAGCGATAAAGCTACCCACACTCTTTTTGATAAAATCGGACTCAATAAAAGTGGTTTGATTGATCTCTTGTAGGTTGTATAGAGGTGAAGCATGAGCAATTCGCTGGATCTCTTGAATATAGTTGCGAATTCCTTCCCGTTCTTTTGGAAAATATTGGGATAGTTGTTCTATAAAGTTTTCATATCCCATGGCATAACCATACTCTTTGCCACCCAATGTGATTTTTTCAAATCGATTTTCATCTAGCTTTCGTAACTCAACATCTTTGAGGATGTCGAAATAGGTAAACAGTTTATGCAAAATTTCTCCTTCTCCCAATCCTCCAAGATAATGCATCCCGGTATCGAAGGTGTACCCATTCCGCTTAAACACTTGCAAACATCCTCCCAATTGGTGATGTTGTTCAAAAAGTGCCACTTTATAGCCATGTTTACTGAGAGTATAGCCACAAAGTAAGCCACCCAAGCCGGTTCCGATAATAATTACATCATACTTCATTTTTGACTATTAAGAGATTGAACATCAATTTCGAGATCAAATTGGATATCAGTACCAGGCATAGAAAGATGCAAGTTTGCAGGGATATTGAGCCCATTTTGTAAAATAGAGCGATGCTCTTCCTCCCCCCCAATTATATAAATATCTAAATAAGGATGCACCTTAGCAGCCAAATAGGGAAGCTCTCCGTAACCCACATTGGTCATCTTTATGGTCTGATAATCACCCATTTGAGTAATGATATCCTGATAATTATTGTTATTTTTCAAGTTTCGTTTCACCCTTCTTTCGATACTGTAACCCTTGTAAATATATTGCGCAGCAACCCATTTAGACCAGTAGTGAACAGTTTCTATTTCATTAGCCAATGCGGCGTAAGAGGTGTTGAAGCGTTGACGCATCTGTTTCGTAATTTCTTGGTATGTTCCCATTTTTTGGCACTCCTGATAGGGAATCCGATCTCCAACTTGAAGTGTAATCTTTCCTGTACGTAACAGAATCTCCTTTTTAGACAGGATATGACCAAATCCGTGCAGCGTAATGGGGAGCAGATCCAGTTGTAATTCCTGAGCGAGATAAAACGCTCCTTTGTGGAAACGATTGATAGAGCAATCTTCGGAACGAGTTCCTTCAGGGAAAATCAGAATCAAATAGCCTGCGTTAACAATTTTACGCAGGGGCTCAACACTTTGCTCAATGTTTTCCGTGATGGGATAAAAATCAGCAAAACGCAAAGGTAAAGCATAAAAAGGTAGATTCCACGCCCACTTATTGGTCAACGCAATGATGTTGGGATGAAGTCCCAATATAGCGGTTAAGTCAATGTGCGACTGGTGATTAGCAATAATAATCGCAGGTTTCTTGAATTTTTCCGGATCATTACCGCGAATATCGAACCGGACTCCGGGAATCCGCTTGGTGCAGGTATATGAAATAGCTCTGAAAAATCGATGATAAAGCTCTTTCCTTTTCGCTTTGGGTGCAAATGGAATCATCATGATTGGAATCATGAGATTGAGCGCCAGTGAGCCTAAAACAAACCAGGTGAATGAGTAGATGGTGTTCAGATAATCCAGTAAAGTAACCGGTTGGATACGCGGTTTCCCCTTCTTGTAAATCATCCAGTTGAAAACCAAAGGTGTTACCGTGTACGTCATAATCACGACGCTGATCATCCCGATAATACTCACCTGTGCCAAAGAACGCATGGCAGGGTGTTTGCTGATAATCAGCGTGCCAATGCCGACCAACATCGTAAATGCCGAAAGAATCACAGAGGTTTTATAGGAAGTCAACAGTTCCTTCTTATGTGCATATTTTTGCACCATGCCTTCCATCATGAAGATGGCGTAGTCGTCTCCCAATCCGAAAATAAAGGTCGCCAGAATGATATTGACAATATTGAAAGGAATATTGAAAATGCCCATCAGTCCTAAAATCCAGATCCAACCAATTCCCATAGGTAGGAAAGTGATGAGTGCCAGCTCGATACGACCAAAAGAGATCAACAGAAAAAAGGAAACCAACAGGGCGCAGACAAAAAGTACAAGGTTAAAATCCTCGTAGAGAATTGACACCATCGATTCATTGCTCATGGTTCTGTTGAAAAGGAGCGTATTTTCAAAGCGAGATAAGGGAGAATCGGCTAATTCTTCAGGATCCACAGTGGGGTAGAGTAGTGTGATAATCGCTACTTTGCCCTCTTTTTCGATAATATAATCATCCAATAATCTCTTTTGCAAGCCTGAAATATCGATCTGTTCTACCTCGAAAGGGGTATTGATCATATCCACAAAATGGTCAAAAGTATGGGCATGAAAACCTAAATCTGTACTACTTTTTTCAATTGCATTACTTGTTTCTTCTCTATGAGCTTCCCAAAATTGGTTCCATTGTTCTACTTGAGCGCGATTCCGTTTTTCGGAGTGCATCAAGGTTCCAATGCCCTGAATATGTTTAAAATAACCCAATTGATTCATCGAATCTAAAGTAGGGTAGAGCGTTTCATATTGTTGAAGCGCTTGTTCTAAATTGGGCGCATGCGTAACCAGGTAAAGGTATGGTTGGTTGGTATTGGTAACTCTGCTAATCTCTTCCAAATCCCCTTTTTGTTCAGGCGTCATATAACTCAAATTACTAAAATTGACATCGAACTGAACACGTTGCGAGTAGTATCCGAAGATGAGTGTCAAGATCAGAATGACAAGTCCGAGATAGGGGAGTTTTTCTATTCGGGAAGAAGCAATTCGGTTCCAGAATCGCTCTGATCGATTAGGTTTTCTTTCTTTTTTTATTTGTTTTTTAAAAAAGGGGGGAAGGAAAATCAAAACAAAAAGCAAAGTTCCTGCCAGAGTAAGTGCAGAAAATAGCCCAAAGTCCTTGAGTGCATCAGATTTGATAAAGAGTAAACTCAAAAAGGCACCTATAGTCGTTATACTTCCGACAGTGAGTGGAAACCAAATTTCTCGCGTGGTCTGATCAGGATCACCGGTATCCTTAAAGTGGATGATAAAGTGGAGCGAGTAGTTCAGTGCAATTCCAAAAATAGCGGAACCGGCACCAATCGCAATGGTTGAAATGCTCCCTTTCAGAAATACAAAGGCGGCTAGGCTGAAAAGTGCTCCAAAAATCACCGGAACAACCAGCAAGATGAGGTGAGTAAAGCGTCTCAAATAGCGGTATAGCACAAAAAGGATGATCAGTAAAGCGACTACCATGGAGATAGCGCTATCTTTTTTAATCTGTTGGGCATTTGATACACTGACCGGAATGGCTCCAAAAAACGAGGAGCGATATTGATCTTTAGTTTCAACATGAAATTGCTCCATTTCCTTTTCGATTAACTCCACAAAATGATCATTCTCTTTGGTCTCAGAAATCGCGTTTTTAGCCACAACCATCATGAAGATCTGATCCTGTTCAGGGGATAGTAAATAGCCTGTTTCAGTGCTAAAGTTCTGAAATTCACCCAGTTTTTGTAATTTTTGCAATGTGGGAACAGAGAGATGGAGCGGATCTTTGACAATATTCTCTTTCAGAAAGCCACCTGAAGGGAGTACTAAAAGTTCCTTGTTGCGACTCATCTGCTCCGGGATGAAAGAGTTGTCTAACTTTTTCTTTAACTCCTCCAGTTCCTCTTGTGAAGCGTATATGGGAAGGTGATTCAATATTACATTTTGAACCTCACTGACACTCTCCTGGTCAATCTGATAGATGATTTCTGTGATATAACGATCACCCAAGGCTGCTATCTGTTCGTGTAAAATTTCAATCCCCTCGATTAGCGCATCAATGGTGTCTTCAGAAGCTTGATTTAATTTGAGCGAGAAAATAAGTTTATTGGATAGCTTGTTGTTCTCATACACAAAGTTAACCAGCTCGGTTTCTTTACTATGAGGCAGGAAGCTGGAAATATCTTCTTTAAAACTGATCTTCTTAATAACTAAAAAGAAGCAAAGCACTACAATAGTTAAAAAGGAGAAAAAAAAGAGTGGTTTTTTTCTAAAATATTGACTACATGCAGTGAGAATTTGTTTCATAGCTTTCTTATTTGGGGTTTACAAAGGATCAACTCTCCTTTTTAGGATTACGTTTAAATAGGTTGATGACAAATTGCAACCCTTTTTTTGGATAAAAATAGATCAAAGCGAGCAAAGTGAGGAGCGTATTAAGCAGAGAGATTCTTGCAAAATCGACAAAAGGTCTGAAATGAGTTACCCGGATATCTTTTGGGGGATAATAAACGTGGATGGGAATGTCAATAACCTTCACTCCACGCCACACATTTCTGACTAAGATCTCCAGTTCGAAATTGTATCGGTCTGTAAACCAGCGTTTCTTTTCAAAAACAAAGAGTGGATAGTACCGGAATCCCGATTGGGTATCAGGAAGTGGAATTGCGGTTTGTAATTTAAACCAAAAGTTGGAAAAACGATTGGCAAAGCTGTTTTTTTGTGGCATATTTTCATGATCAAATCCGCGACTGCCAACAATAATCGCCTGAGGATCTAATATTGCTATTTCAACAAAAAGAGCGATATCTTTGGGGTCATGCTGTCCGTCACTATCCATTGTGATGATAGCTTTATACCCCAATTTACGCGCTAAAGCGGCACCTTTTTTAAGCGCCGCACCCTTTCCCCGATTGGGGTATTGTTCAATATAGTGAAAAGGAAAATCACCATTTTTATTTTTAAATTCCTCTATGATCTGTTTAGTGTTATCAGTTGATCCATCGTTAACAACCATAATGGGAATGGGCACAGTGGCAGATTGTTCCAGTACTTTGCTCAAAAAAGAAGCATGGTTGTACGTTGGAATCAGCAAACAGACTTTTAATTCCGCAATTGTATGTTGTAATTCACTATTCATTATGATATTCGTAGTAGAATTCTGCCTTGGTCAGCAATTCACTCTCTTGAGATCTTAAGTCTATTTTGGCGTAAGGACGCTCATTTTTGGTTGTGATCTGCATTTGAACAAGGACAGTAGGAGTAACTTTTGGGTCAATAGGTGCAATATATTTTATTTGAGGTATTTCTCTGATGATGATATTTTTATTTAATCTATGTTTAATTAGAGTTTTGAAAATATAAATGAGATAAGCTCCCGGAACTATGGGCTGTCCGGGGAAATGTGCCTCGAAAACAGGATGAGTCAGATCAAAACTAACCTCACACATAGAGAGAGGATCCGAATTGGGATCAAGATTGTTAAAGTCGAACAGATCGCTAAAAGATTCCATAAGTTGTTATTTTTTTAGTATAAATAGTTGATTGTCAATAGGAGTATTAACTTTCATTTTGCTGAATTGAATGGTGGTACTATCCCCGTTCTGGTCCAGCATAACAAATTGAGTGGCTAACATCTCCTTCTTATCGATAACCAAAGTGATTTTTTGAATAAATTTCTTTAAGTTTCTATTTTTAGGGGTCAAAGTAACCCGGTATGAATTGCTGTTTTTCTCCAAAAGTATACTGAAATCCTTCTGATTCTCAAATATGGAACCATTGATTGAGCTTTGAACCAATTTGGAAATCTCTTCATACAAGCGGACACTGTTGTCTTTAATCACTCTGACAGAATCACCGGTTTGAGTGTAAATCTTCGATCCGCTTTGAGCAAAAATAAAGCGTGGATTAGCAGTGTATTCCCAGCGGAATTGCTTCTCCTTTTTGTAGTACATTACTCCTTTAAGCACTGATTTTTCCTTGAGAACACTAACCTCCTTGGTTTGTACGAAATCAGAACTAACGGTTTGTAACTGTGCCGTTTTTGACCGAATCTCTTTGATGACAGCGGGAACCTGTGTATCAGGTATTTTCTTGTAATCTGCTTGAGCAAAGAGTACACCGGAAAAGATGAAGGTCGATAATATGAAAATCACTGTTTTTTTCATTGGAACATTATTTTTGAACAACCAGAAAAACACCGACTATGATCACCAATACTCCAATCCATCGGGTGAGTGGGATCGTTTCGTGGAAAACAAATCGAGCGGCTAATACTCCGAAAATATAACTGATACTGATCAGCGGATAAGCCATACTAAAATCAAAACGTTTTAATACAAAAAACCAGATCAATGTAGCAGCTGCTATGGTTAGACCACTCATTGCAAAACTGAGATTGGTAAACACATTTTTAAAAAAATGGAAACTCCACTGAAACGGCCCAAATGCAATTAATGCTTTCTTCAAAAATATCTGAGAAGCAGCCAATAGGGCAGATTGTAGTGTAACTAATGATATTAATTTGAACATACGGATAATAAAATTAAAGCATGTGTGCTGTTTTTATAGTGATTGTGAAATAAAATATGTCGAATTTTATTTTTTTTGTTCTCTTTTCTAAATAAAAGCGGTTCGATGTTTTGATTTTTTAACACCTTCGCTGACTGTATTAGTCCAAATCCGGATGAGGTAAAGAAGTCTCCTGATAAGTGTCTGTATATGAGTTGAGTAGGATTGTTTTCTCCCTCTGTATATAGCTTGTCATACACGGCATCATTCTTCATCTCTCCATTGATTCCCGACATCACCGCGTCAATTTCTGATAATGTGAGACCATTTTTATCTAAAAAGTCCTCTAGTAGTTCTTCAATGTTGTTATTGTTGCGATGATGAATCAATTGAATATCTTTGATTTCAGCGTAGGTATGCTCATTTTTTTCATTGGATAAAAGCAGTGAGTTGCAGCCCTCTCCGGCTACAGTTCCGGAGGTTATCGCTTGGTACATATCTTCCATTTGAAAAGGAGTATCTTTCCAAAATCCTACTTTCTTGAGCATTAAATGATAATCCGGTGTCATTTCATCACAACCATTGATGAGTGCATTGGAGAGCATTCCCATTTTGATTTGTAGAAAACCGTCAAACAGGGCACTCTCCAGGGAAATTCCCAGGTGTGAAAAAGTGTTGTTGTAGTTGTAACATTTGAGCATGATCGCAATTTGCGAACTGACGGTGTTGTGCGTAGATTGAATAAAATGAGTCGGTTGTAAAAACTGTTCATTCTGCTCAATCATGGCACTCAAAAATTTCTCTGTATCTTCGATACAACCTAATCCGGTACCTGAGATAATCGCATCAGGCATCTCAATACCGCCATCTTTTAGCGCAAGTAAAGCACTGACAATCCCTCTCTTGACTACTTTACTCATGCGTCTCAGCAAAGCGGGAGAGATATATTGTGCGAATGGAGGATCAATACAACGTAGATAGTTCTCTTCGCCCCAATCCGGCAGAGCTAATGCGCCTTCTTCCTGTATCGATATGGAACCTACTCCGTTAATATATACGTTATGCTGTTTCATATGTTGTTGCTGATAATGATAGAACTATTATTCCCGCCAAATCCAAATGAATTTTTAAGAAAGTGTTGTATAGGGTGATTGAGCATGTTGCTTTTGATCGGTTCAAAGTTCAGTTCCTCAATTTTATCTTGATAGTTGAGGTTTTGAGGTAAAAATTGATTTTTCATCGCCAGTATGGAGAGAATAATTTCCACTCCTCCCGCTGCACTGGTAGTATGTCCGGTGAGCGATTTAGTGGAACTGATAGGCGGTACCGGGGTGAAAAGCTGTTGAACGGCAATTCCTTCCGAAAGGTCGTTGTTTTGCGTTCCGGTTCCGTGTGCATTGATATAATCAATCTCCTGAGGTTTTAATCCGCTCATTTTGAGAGCTTTCTGCATGGCTAAAAGAGCTCCTTTCCCATCCGGAGAAGACGCAGTTTGATGGTACGCATCACAGGCGTTACCGTAACCACTAACAAAGCAGATCGGTTTGACATTCCTTTTGGCTGCGTGCTCTTCCGTTTCCAAAACAAGGTAACCGGCGCCCTCACCTAAAGTGATACCACTCCGATTTTGATCGAATGGTTTGCAAGGGGTTTTATCCAGAATCATCAAGGTGTTAAAGCCATTGAGATGGAATTTACTCAAACATTCCGCACCTCCTACCACAACGATGTCGAGATAACCTGCTTTGAGCATATTGGCACCCATAATGAGTGCGTTGGCAGCTGAAGAACAGGCGGTAGAGATGGTGGTACAGAAACAGAAATTGCCGGTGTGTTCTACAATCCCTTCAGTACAAGCCCCACAATCATGAATGTTGATATATTCGTTGTGCAGATCGTTTTGTAAAAAATCGAGATAAAATTGTTCGCTCTTCTCCATTCCCCCTACAGTAGTCCCGGAAATTAATCCGATTTTATGCTTTTCAACCTGCTCAATTTGCGCCTCTTTCAAAGCCTCTCTGACTGCTAAAATGCCAAGTAGGGTAGTCCGCCCAATGATGCTCTCATCATCGATTTGACACAACTTTTTCAACTCCGCATCACTCAGTTTAACCTCCCCAACCGGAAACTCATGGTGGATGGAGTCAAGAAACTGCATCTCTCCAATGCCACTCTGAGATTCTAACAAAGAGCGAAGCGTATCCGATTGGTTGTTCCCAATGGCAGAGATAATCCCTAAACCCGTAATAGCAATTCGTTGATTCATTATTTTGTTCTGTGTTCTGTGATATAAGCAGCCATTGTAGCAATGGAAGCAAAAATTTCTCTTCCCTGGTTGGGGTCAGCCAATTTGATGCCATATTTTTTCTCCATCAACACAATAAGTTCCAATGCGTCAATAGAATCCAAACCCAAACCATCTCCGAAAAGAGGAGCATTTTCATCAATATCTTCAGGGGTCATCCCTTCAAAATTCAGTACTTCGATAATTTCTTCTTTAAGTTCTAAAATTAAATCTTTCATGATTGATTTTTTATGAGTGTATTAAATAAAATTCAGCTTCATATTTGTCGTTATAATAATCCAGATAACCTATTAGTGCATAACGATTTTCTTCCCATTTTATTTGTTTATGTAGTGTTTTTATTATGGAATTAAAATTAAGGGGGGAGGTAAGCTGTAGGCTGTTCTCACCATATATCTTGTGGCGGATGGCTATCTCTCCTATGACAATGTTGGGCAGGGTGTAGACAAAGAGTGACGGACTGGGATAGTAATCGCTCTCATCACTAATCGTGTTCTGAAACATCGTATCACTCTCGATGGAGGAGTGGGAGCACGCCAGAAAGATTTTCATCTCTTCTTTATCTTCTGCCGATAAAGGGCTAAGAAGTAGTTCAGCTGCCAGGAATCCCAATTTGGCAAGTGGGTCCATCTTGAAAAATTTGGGATAAGCTAACTTAAGCTCTCTGTACAGTTCGCTAAAAAACTGAACATTGGGCATCGATTGATCCCGCTGGAACAGGATTTCTCCTTGAAGGATCACCTGATGATTTCTGATTGTGATTGCTCCTTGAACGTTACGCATCCTTCCCCCCTTTTTTTATTAATAAAACAACATTACAACCTCCAAAACCGGAAGCAGTTTTCAAAGCAAACGGCTTATTACAGTTTCTTTCAGTTGTCACAATATCAAGAGGTTCTGAAATACCCAACTCCTGGAAACCCAAAGTTGGAAAGATGATTCCCTGTTCCAATGCATGTGCCGAAAGGATACTTTCGATTAATCCCGCAGCCCCCAACGTGTGCCCAAAATAGCCTTTGTAACTGTTGACAGGCAGATGCAGCAGATTGGCACGCCGGAACGCAATTGACTCCATCTCATCATTGTACAGCGTCGCGGTACCATGCGCATTGATAAATGAAATCTCCGACAGATCAACTGATTTCAGCGTTTTTGTCAGTGCGCGATAGAGCCCTTCGCCGGTTCGGGAAGGACCGGAAATATGGTTGGCATCATTGGTGACGGCACCATTTTCGATCGAAACAATCCCTTTTTTGGTTTTTGAAAGCACTACAGCAGCAGCTCCTTCGCCAATATTCAAACCGTTACGGTTGAGGTCGAAAGGACGACAAGGGGTGGGGGAGAGCGCTTTGAAAGATTGAAAACCGGCCACGACAAAAGGGGTAACCAGATCAGCACCTACCACAATCAGATGTTCGTAGGGTTGATTTTCTAGTATGGACTTGCCCAGTACTAGCGCCTGAGTTCCTGAAATACAGGCATTAGAGAGAATAATAGGTTGATTACTGTTTTGAAAATGTTGAGTGACCAATTCCGCACTTTCCCAGATGTGAACGCGTTCAGCATCAAAATTGTGTTTCAAGTTTGAATCCAACAACTCAATATTCCCTTTTGTGGTAGAAAAAAGGAATAAAATATTCTCTTGTTTGGGGTCAATTTGGGCAGTGTCAACTACTTTTTGGATGACAAATATCATCAGTTGTTCGAAAAAAGTAAATTGTTCTCTGGAGGGCATATCATTAGTTTGATCCCAGATTTGGTTCCATCGAACTCTGTCAATCTGCGACACCATAGCAGTGGGTTCACTGAGTGTAATCCCTTTTACCTCCCGCATCCCTAATTTACCGGCTCTCATCTGATCCAAAACTTCTTGAGTGTTGAACCCCAAGCTGTTAACAATGCAGTCTGCAACAATGTTTACCCCCTGATTGTGTCCCATTTAATCTCTATTTTAGATGCTCTTTTTTCCAATTCAAATAAAATTCAGGTGCATATAGTTCTAATTCATACTCTTTGTTTAAAAAAGTTTGTACGGATTTGGCTGTTACACACAGTTTGCCGGTTTTAGCATTAATGACCTCATATTCAAAAATAATTTTTGCAGCTTCTGTTTCGATAAAAATAGCTTTAACAGTTACTTCATCGCCATATACCAAAGGAGCTTTGTACAAAATGTCCAATGATACCAATGGTGTAAAAAATCCATTGTCAAATACGAAAAGATAGCTTAATCCATGTTGGGCGCCAAATGCTTCACGGGCATCTTCAAGGTACTTAACGTAGCTTCCATGCCATACTACTCCCATGGAATCTACTTCGCTAAATCTGATTTTTAGCGTTGTCTCGGCAGTTAAATTTTTCTTTTTACTCATTTCTAATTGCAATTTTAAATTCACCATGTGCAACATCCCGACCTGCACACTTGATCGTACCATAGGCAATTTTCATATCCCCAAATTCTGTTGTAATCAGAACTTCAGTAGTTAAAAGATTACCCTGTTTTGGTAGCTCAAAAATAATGAATTTTTTGATAGCACCGATAAATCCAACCTGAATCTCTTTATGAAGTATATATTTATTGAAGATTCCCAGGTAAAGAGCACAAGTTTGGGCGACAACTTCTACTAATCCACCCTCTGAAAGGTGACCCTGATCCATCAACAATGTGTCCTCTTTGATTAAAAACTGAGTAACACACCTTTTTTGATCTGGTTCTAACTCTATAACATGATCCACAAAAACAAAAGGAGTTTTTTGTGGAAGAAAATCCATAATATTTAAGTTAGTGATGTCAAAGTTAAGTTTTGTCATAATGAAGTATAGTTTATAATTGATATTTAAGATATTCCCAGAGAGGTCCTCTTTTTTTTCTTTTTCTTAATCGAGAAATTAATTCTTCATGAGATTCATCCGGAAAAACCCATCTATTTTTTGAATGTGCAGTTATGCTTTTCAATTGACTTATACTGATGGAATCAGAGATATAGTACTGTGGTTCTAAAAGATTATCATTTTTGATTTTTCCTTCTTGGAGGGCCAATCGATGTAATTCAGTCCCAGGGTAGATTCTCATTCCAATAAAAGGAAAAATGATACTGTTATCTAATTGGTCACTATTTTGAATGGTTTCCTGTAAACTTTCTGCTGTTTCACCCCATCCTCCTAAGATAAGAAAATGACTATGGAAAATACCCAGTTGATTGCAAATCTTTGTAGATTCCACAACATCGCTGAATTGGAACTCTTTACGGTAGTTGATCAATTGTTGATCAGAAAAAGAGTCTGTCCCAAATTCGATATGAGTCAAGCCCGATTTTTGGTAGAGTTCCATGCGTTTTTTATTCAAATTTCGGGGAATAAAATAGGCTCCCCACTTGATTTTTACTCCACTTTCAATAATCCGATGAGCTAACTCTTCATTGTAATCTTCATGTATGTTAAAGACTGAGTCAGTGAAAAATAGGTAAATGTTTTTCTCTATTTGCGATAATTCTTTGATGTTTTCCACAATCAATTTGGAGTCCAAGGTGCGTACGGTTTTTCCTTCAATAACCGGATAAGTACAGTAAATACAATGAAATGGACATCCTCTTTTGGTCTGGATATTCAACATTCCCCCTTCATTCAGGTAAAAACTAGCTAATTCTGATTCAAATCGTACATTCAGATGCGAAGCATATTCAGTTTTATCGTAACTGTTTTGATTTTTCCAAATCCCTGAAATAGTGCCTACTTCTTTCCCGTTTTTTAAGGCTAAGCTCAGGTCACAAAGTACTTTTTCACCCTCTCCAACAACCACATAATCGACACCTAAATAGTCAGAGATTTCCTGTGGAAAGATAGAAACAGCCGGACCACCGGCTACAATGGGAGTGGTACTACTCTCTCTGATTGTCCGGCAAATAGTACGATAATGGGTCATAAAGCTCTCTTGAGCGTAGTAATTGACATCGTCACTATTGCGAAGTGAGAGTGCAATGAGATCATATTGGTTATTCAACAACTGTTGACGGAGTGAATCGTAGGAGTTGAAGTTGAAGTCGAACAGATCTACTTGCCAGTCAGGATAATGGTCATGGATATAGGTTTTGATATAGGAAGCACCTATAGGATACACTTTGTAGGGTATTCCGTAAGTATTAGCCGATATCAATAAGATTTTGTTATGCTCCATATTCCTTTCCGTTGCAAATCAGATCTGTTATTTGTTGATCCCAAAATGGGAAAAAATTGTACCATTGTGTTGGATGTTGTTTCACAACTTCTTCAAGTTGTGTGACATATGTGTTACCCATTTGAATGACTTGCTCTTTTTTTCTTCCGGTGAACTGTTCATCACTCACCTGATGAATGTAAACACGGAATTTTTTATATCCGGTTTTGATTACGAAAATAGATAACACCGGTATTTCCAAAGTAGCAGCAATCTGATATACTCCAATGGGAAATTTGGCGTCATATCCTAAAAATGGAACAGTAAAATCTTTGATTTCATTGTAAGTTCTGTCAGCAGGCATGCTGACAATTCCTCCCGATTGCAAAGCATTGTGAATCTCAAAAATATAATCACCGGTAGGATTGAGAATAATCGGTTTGATTTGATGTTCCATAAAAAGAGATTCGCGCATTCGCTGATAAACCTCCGCTTCGCCTCCAAAAAGAATGGGATGAACTGTTTTTAGATTCTCTTTAATGAAATAGCCAAAAAGTTCGAAATTACCGACATGGGCGCTGACCAACAAAAATCCTTTTTCTCCGTGATAAAATTGGTCAAAAAGTTCCTGGTTAACAATCTCAAAATCAAATTTTCGTTTGGGATTACCCAGCATTGCAAAACGATCTAGAAAAAGTTGTCCAAAACTTTTATAGATCTGAAAGATAAAGGGAAGGTGCCATTTCCGATTTTTATTGCCCACTTTTTGGGCATACCAACGTGTTGCACGATATCCCTTGCGATCAAAAATAAGGTAAAAAGGGATCACCAGATAAAGTACAAGATAGAGCAATCTCAGGCTCCCATATCTGAAGTAGTAAAGTACAAATTTTTGTCCCCACTTACCTCCTTGAGTTTTGCCGCTCCAAGCTCTCTTCATGTGTGCTTTATGAGTTAACCTTTTTTTCTATATAGTCATAAAAAGCGCCTAATGTTTTTACATTAGTCATCTCTTCGGGTTTTATCTTAAAGCCAAATTCACGTTCTACTATTACAACGACATCTACAAAATCTAAGCTGTCAATTCCTAAATCTTCTTTTAGCAAAGCCTCTTCATTCAGTAATTCTTCCTCGATCTCAATCTCTTCAATTAGAAAAAGATTAATTTTTTCAATAATTTCGCTTCTTTCCATCTTTGTGATTTTTAGTTTTATTCTTGATGTTTTTTAATTACTAAAGCACTGTTAGTTCCTCCAAATCCAAAAGAATTAGAGAGGATATAGTTTACATTCTTTTCCGTTTTTTTATTGATAACATTGATTCCGGCACTCTGCTCGTCCGGTTCTTCAAAGTTGATATTGGGGGCAATAAAGTCATGGTGCATCATTAAGACGGAGTAAACAATCTCACTGGCTCCTGCCATCCAGCACTCATGTCCCGTCATACTTTTAGTTGAGCTGACCGGTGTTTGATCCCCAAATAGCTTATTGATCGCCATGGCCTCAAAACCATCTCCCAAAGGAGTGGAAGTGGCGTGTGCGTTAATATAATCGATCTGTTCAGGAGTAAGTTGTGCATCCCGTAGTGCCATCGACATGGCGCGATAGGATCCTTCATTGGTGGGTTGTGAGATATGTGATCCATTGGAAGAGAATCCATATCCGACTACTTCTGCTAAAATAGGTGCTCCCCGTTTGATAGCATGTTCATACTCTTCTAAGATGAGCGTCGCAGCACCACCACTGGGTACTAGTCCATCTCTGTTTTTGTCGAACGGGCGGGATGCTTTGGTAGGTTCATCAATCCGCACAGAAAACGCACTTAATGCATCAAAACTTCCCATGGAGTACGCATTGATCTCCTGCGCTCCTCCACACAAAACCATCTCTTGCATGCCATGTCTGATAAAGTGGTATCCCATACCTAATGCATGAGAACCACTCGCACAAGCTGCACTGATGGTGAAGTTGATCCCTTTAAGTTTAAAAATAGTGGACAGGTTCATCGTTACGGTCGAGTTCATAGACTGAAATATGGCACCGGAACCCAATAACATAGTGTCTTTTTTGAGTTTTACGAGTTCATGTGCTTCAATCACAGCCTTAGCTGAACTGTCATTCCCGTATAGAATTCCGATCTCGTTATTGTCAAGATAATCATCGTCAATCAATGCTTGTTCCAATGCTTCCAAAGAAGCAACATAAGCAAAAATTCCCTCTTCAGCCAGCCCGGTACGTAATCTTCGGTCTAATTTTCCCTTGAGATTGGGGACTTCTAAGATGCCTGTCAGTGGGGAGCGAAACCCCATTTCGGTTCTGAAAGGTTCAATCCCAATTCCGGATTTCCCATTTTGAAGGGAGAGTAATACTTCCTCTTTATTTTTTCCAATGCTGGAGTAAATTCCCATTCCTGTAATTACAACTCTTTTCATGCTTTTTTAGATTAAGTGTATAAGCCTCCATTGACAGAGATAACTTCTCCGGTGATATAAGATGCGTTTTTAGATGCCAAAAAAGCTACCACAGCAGCAACCTCTTCCGGATTTCCAAAACGTCCCATTGGAATTAAAGTTTTGAGTTCTGATTCAGGTAATTCGGCAGTCATGTCAGTATGAATAAATCCGGGAGCTACACAGTTTACAGTCACTTTTCGAGGTGCTACCTCTTGTGCCAACGCTTTGGAAGCACCGATAATACCGGCTTTGGCAGCACTGTAGTTGGTTTGACCCGGTAATCCTTTGATTCCTGACAATGAAACTACATTGATAATTCTGCCATATCGTTTGGTTAGCATCCCCTTAAGCAGTCGGCGAGTAGTGTAGAAAAATCCGTTGAGGTGTGTATTGATGATGGAATGCCAGTCCTCATTTTGCATAAAAATCATCAAATTATCCTTACGAATTCCGGCATTGTTAACTAAAACTTCGATTTGATCCTCTGGGTGATCCTTCTCCCACTGCAGAAGCGCCTGGTCAACCTGTTGTTCATCCGATACATCAAAAGGAAGTAGTTCTCCATCGCCGCCTTCAGCTCTGATCAATCGGAGTGTTTCTTCTGCTGCCTCTGTATTAGAGTGATAGTTGATAATGACCCGGTATCCCATCTTGCTGATAGCTAAGGCAATAGCTCTGCCTATTCCTCTTGACCCACCTGTTACTAATCCGTATTTCATATTGAGTTTCTATTTATCGTTCATATTCATAATCCACTCTTTCACTTTCAAAATCTCCTCATACTTAGGAGTATCCTCAATAAATTTGGGAACAAGAGAGCGGATTTGTTCATATTTTTCTTTAGTTTGAGATCCTATCTTGGAGTGATCTTCTATAAATTCGTAAGCTTGAGCAAGAGCAATCAAATAGATAGCCATCACTTCAAACCCATTTTCAATCACTTGAGCAGTAATGAGAGCACTATTGGTACCCATGCTGACAATATCTTGATTATCATTGTTGTTGGGGATAGAGTGAACATAGTTAGGGAATCCCAGTGTTTGACTTTCAGCCGTAGTTGAGGTGGCTGTAAATTGCATCGCTTGCATACCTAAGTTGAGTCCCAATTTGCCATGGTTTAAAAATGGAGGGAACTGTTGATTTAATTTGTCGTTCATAAGGAAGTTTAATTGCCTTTCTGCCAGCATAGTGAGGCGGATGATCGCAATTTTTAACTTGTCCATTTCTAAGGAGATATAATCCCCATGGAAATTGCTTCCATGATAAATCGTTTGATCTCGGTAATCAACAACCGGATTGTCATTAGAAGAGTTGATTTCATCAACAATAACCTTTTCAGCCTGGTTAATAGTATCTAAAATAGGACCCAATATTTGTGGAGCAGAACGAAGTGAGTAGTATTCTTGTACCTTTCTTGATAAAATCTCTTCGGAAGGAATCTGATCATGATCCTTCTCATATCTTTCTCTCATCAGCTGACTGTCGGCAAGAATTTCACTCATCATACCGGCTACTTTACGTTGCCCGTAGTGATGTTTTTTGCTATTCAACTGAATAGAGTAGTGGTCATTACAGGAAGAGACTACTTCATTCACCATCGCAGATGTCATTACAGCCAGGTGGAATAGTTTTTTTGCCTGAACCAGATTGATTAATGCGATACCACTCATAACAGAGGTGCCATTGATCAAGGAGAGACCATCACGAATATAGAGTTGGAGAGGATCTATCTGCAAGTGTTTAAGTACAGAGCGAGTAGTTGCCTTCCCCCCCTTATATATTACTTCACCTTCACCAATCAAAGCCAAAGCCAGGTGCGCTAATTGAACTAAATCACCACTGGCTCCTACACTCCCATGTTGATAAATCACCGGATAGATTTCATGGTTGATAAAAAGCTGCAATTGAGAAATGGTTGACGGGTGTACGCCGGAATAACCCCTCAAAAGAGAGACTAAGCGGCAGATTAATGCAGCGCGAACTTGCAGAGGAGTGAGCTCTTTGCCTGTTCCTGTTGCGTGACTGCGAACGAGATTGTACTGGAGTTGCGTAATATCTTCATCATGAATCCGATATTGAGCCATGGGACCAAAGCCGGTGTTTACTCCATAAACCAATCTCTCTTTTGAAAATTCTTGTAAAAAAAGGAAGGATTGCTCAACATCCCGGAGAGCTTCACTATCTATTTCAATAGATTCTCCCCAAATGAGCTTAACTAGTTCGTCAAAACTATGATAATGATTGGTTAAAATCATACTACTATTATTATTGTTTTAGATTTTCACTGTATCTACTGTAAAATACAACCTGCAAAGATACAAATTTTCTGAATAATTATTACAGTAAATCAAGAAAACAAAAAATCTGAATACAATGTTACTTGTATTCAGATTCTGAAAAGTAATAAAAGTTAAATTATTATCTTCTTAAAATTGGAAAGTAAGCCCGGCAGAAAGGAAAACAATTCCATATCCGGCTGAGGCATAAACTCCAAAATTAGGGGCAAAGAAATACTTAGCTCCCACGTAAGCTCCGGGCACAAACAGGGTGTTTGTGGTATTTACTTGATTTTCCCAATAAGTGTGTTGAAAACCAACCATGGGACCTCCAAAAAAGTCAAGATTGTCAACAATAGAGTAATGCAGTTCTGCACGTACACCCACAAGAGTACTCCACCCTCTATTAGAATTGGGATTATTCAGAACAAACTGAGGCCCCCAAAAAGAGTAACCAAAATATCCTCCAACACCCAAGGTGAGTCCGGGAGCACCAAAAAGATTATCAACAATACCTACGGTGTAACTAAATTCTAAAGGTAATCCCCTAACACCAACTCCCGTACCAATATTAAAAGTATGATCTCCTTTCTTAAAAATGGGAGATTGTGCAGACACTAAACCAGCTGTAAAAACAGCTATAAACAGCAAGGCGATTTTTTTCATGATGAATACATATTTAATTTTTAATTCTTTTTGCTAATAAATAGATTTCATGGTCAATTCAAAACATAAATTTAAGATTGCAAAAGTACAAATTAAATTGGAAAAATTGGAGACTTATTGATTTTTTTCCAAAGATTTAATCAATTATTTTATGCGTATTACAATATCATGAAGATGTCTCGTTCCTGCCGGAGATGTTGCTCTAATTCCTGTGAATAGAATAATTGTTCGGGGAGTTGCATCATTAATTCTGGCTTTTAATTCCTCTGAAAAAGTACCACCCTGAATGGTCATAGGTACTTCTTCCTTCCCATCAACAAAAAATATTACCTGATAGGATTGTACACTCCACTCTAAATCATAGGCAAAATCTTGACCCATAGTAACTTCAATAAATGGTTTTTCCGCTAATTCTTCTTTACTGACACTACCCTCAGTGAACATGCCACTCACTTTTGCAACCGGATTCGGTACACGTTTAACGCGGAACTCTGAGGCTCCCAGTGTTATATCTCTTTCATCTCACGTGGTTTTAACATGAACAGTTACAGTTTTTCCTATCAAAGTTTCCGGAATAGTGATGTTAAAAGTTCCGGGACCTGTTTTTGTATATGACCCACCACCTTTTAATTCAATTGAAAGTTCTTCAGGTGCAATAGGAGCATTTACTGTAATAGGGTTGGATAAACCGGCGTAGAAAACATTCATTCTATCGGCAGAAACAGTAACCCAAGACTTAGTGGTTTGTGCAGTGAGGGAAAATGATAGCATGAACAACGATACTACAATGACTAATTTTTTCATAATTGATTTTTTTAATGGGAATAATACTGTTAAAACTGTAAAAAAGTGGGGTTTAGTATGTTGTTTAGCCTATTTTTAATATTTTTTTCTTCTTTTTTTTGAAATAAAAAAAAAGGGGGGCAGGATGGATATACCTCTTTTATTTATACTAATCACCCCACTCTCAATATGATCTGAGTGTTGTTAATCTCTGTTTTTCATATCATTGGATAAAGTAATAAAAAAAGGAGCCACAATAGCTCCTTTCGATGTTTAAATGTTGCGGAGGGAGAGGGATTCGAACCCTCGGAAGAGTTACCCCTTCGACAGTTTAGCAAACTGTTGGTTTCAGCCACTCACCCATCCCTCCTTTTGCCTCATAAAAGCGGGTGCAAAAATACACAATTTTTTTGAATTGATGAGTAAAAATATTTTTTTTTAAAAAAAATGAGCAATTTTGTTTTTTTTTCTTGTATCTTTGCCGAAATTTTTAGCTGATGAAATTTACTGCTTTTCAAATTGCTGAACTAATTGGAGCTACCGTAGAGGGGAATCCGGATGCGGAAATCAGAACTTTTTGCAGAATTGAAGAGGGAATACCCGGTGCGCTTTCTTTTTTAGCCAATCCTAAATATACACAATATATATACCAAACTGAGGCTTCTGCCGTAATAGTTAGTGAAGATTTTGTTCCGGAAGAAAAGTTGACCACAACTTTAATAAGAACAAAAAATCCTTATGCTGCTATTGCACAATTAATGGCTATCTATGAAGAAATGGTAAAGCCTAAAAAGATTGGAATATCTGAAAAAGCATATATAGCTCCTACAGCTCAAATAGGTAAAGATGTTTATATTGCTGAGTTTGTCAGTGTGGGAGAGGGAGCCGTAATCGGTGACTATGCACAACTCTATCCACATACTGTGATAGGAGATAGAGGTGTAGTAGGTGAGAAGAGTACTCTTTATGCCGGGGTTAAGGTGTACCGTGACTGTAAAATAGGTAAAGAGTGTATCATTCATGCCGGTGCAGTCATAGGAGCAGATGGATTTGGATTTGCCCCCCAAGATGGGCACTATTTAAAAGTTCCTCAAATAGGAAATGTTATTATTGAGGATAATGTCGAAATAGGTGCCAATACCTGTATCGATAGAGCTACAATCGGATCAACTATTATTCATTCTCACGTGAAGCTGGATAATTTGATTCAGGTAGCACACAATGTAGAATTGGGAGAGAGTACTGCTTGTGCCGCACAAGTGGGAATTTCCGGATCTACAAAAATTGGCAAAAAAGGAATTATTGCAGGGCAAGTCGGTATCGCAGGGCATCTCCATATTGGAGATAATGTGATTATCGGTGCTCAGTCAGGGGTAATGACAAATATTGAGGATAAACAGATTGTCCTTGGATCTCCCGCAATTCCTGTTTCTGAAGAAAAAAAATTAATTATATATAGAAAGAAATTACCGGATCTGTACAAACAAGTGAGGGAATTATGGAAAAAGTATCAACAAGATGAGTGACAATTTATTTTTATTTAGAATTAATTTTTATTTATGACACAAAAACAACAAACAATCGTTGCAGAAGTAACCTTTTCTGGACGAGGATTACATACAGGAAAATTTGCTAATGTTACAATTAAACCGGCTCCTGAAAATCATGGGGTTCTCTTTCAACGTGTAGACTTGCCGGAGAAGCCTATTGTTAGAGCTCATGTCGATAATGTAGCAGATACTTCAAGAAGCACTAACCTGAGAGAAAATGGGGTTGATGTTAAAACAGTGGAACACATACTCTCTGTCTGCGCGGGAATGGGAATAGATAATGCACTGATCGAAATTGACAATGAAGAGGTTCCTATCCTGGACGGAAGTGCCAAAGAATATGTGGAAAAAATTCAAAAAGTTGGATTACAGACCCAAGAAGCTAATAGAGACTATTATACAGTAGAAGAGGTGGTTATGTTTGAAAAACCGGATCAGGGAATAGAGTTGATCCTCATGCCCTCACAACACCGGAAGTTTACTGTAATTGTCGACTATGGAACTGACGCATTGTCGAGTCAGTGTGCTACTCTGAAGGATTTGTCTCAATATGTTCCAGACGTGTATGATAGCAGAACATTCGTATTCCTTCATGAATTACAATTTTTGGTTCAAAATAATTTGATAAAGGGAGGAGACCTCAATAACGCAATAGTGTTTGTGGATAAAGAACCGAAACAAGAAGAGTTGGATCAGTTGGCGAACTTTTTTGGAGTTGGTAACGTGAAAGTGAATCAGAATGGGACTCTTGATAACGTAAAATTACGTCACTTGAATGAACCTGCCAGACATAAATTGTTGGACTTGATTGGTGATATGTTTCTCCTAGGGAAACCCATTAAAGGTGATATTATTGCAAAAAAACCGGGGCACTTTGCTAATACTGAGTTTGCAAAATTAATCGCTGAAGTGATGATTCCCAAAAAATAATAACTATTTTTTGTAACCTTTTCTTTTCTTTAACGTAAGAAATTATGTTCTTTGTGTCTGTAAGACATTTAAAGGAAAAGTTAATGGTTTGAATAACGGCGACTGTAAAGTCGCTGTTGTTTTTTGCATTTTTAAGAACACCATTGAGTGTTGATAATTACTATAATAATTTTTGTATCTTTGCACTCAATTTTAAAGATTGAAAAATGGCTAATTTTTTAACTAAACTATTTGGGTCTAAGGCAGATAGAGACTTAAAGGCCCTAACACCATATTTGAATGCTACATTAGAAGCACATCAAAAGATTGAAACTCTTTCTAATGATGAGCTGAGAGCCCTCACAACTGATTTTAAAAACAGAATAGCGACTGCAATTCAAGCTGAAGAATCCCGAATTCAGGAAATTAAAAATGAATTGGATACACGTTACGATATCGATGTTGAGGAGGCGGAACTGTTATATAAGGAGTTGGAAAGCCTGGAAAAGAAGGCATATGATAAAACTCAGGATATGCTGGATGAAATATTGCCGGAAGCTTATGCGGTGATCAAAGAAACAGCCAGACGTTTTAAGGAAAATGATCAGGTTGTGGTGACTGCTACTGAGATGGATCGCGATATTGCAGCATACAGAGAAACAGTGCAGATTGAAGGGGATAAGGCAGTTTATAGCTCTACCTGGTCGGCAGGTGGAAATATGCTGAAATGGGATATGTGTCACTATGATGTGCAAATTATTGGTGGAACAGTTCTACATCAAGGAAAAATTGCAGAGATGGGAACGGGAGAGGGTAAGACTCTTGTAGCAACACTACCAGTTTATCTTAATGCACTTCCCGGAAAAGGAGTACACGTGGTAACAGTAAACGATTATCTTGCAAAACGTGACTCCGAATGGATGGGACTCATTTTTGAGTTTCATGGGTTAACTGTGGACTGTATTGATAAACATCAACCTCATTCCGAAGAGCGTAAAAAAGCATACTTGGCGGACATCACCTACGGAACAAATAATGAGTTCGGTTTTGACTACTTGCGTGATAATATGGCAGGTAACATCGGGGAGTTAGTTCAAAGACCACATAACTACGCTATTGTCGATGAGGTGGACTCCGTTTTAATTGACGATGCAAGAACTCCGTTGATTATTTCAGGACCTACACCCAGAGGAGATCAACAGGAATTTCATGTTTATAAACCGATTATTGAGAAGTTGTATAATGCACAAAGATCAATGATCAATGAGGTGTTGGCAAAAGCTAAAGCTTTGTTGGCAGAGAACCCTGATCCCAAACCGGAAGAGGAAGCAGCTATCCTCTTGTTGAGAGCTCATCGTGGATTGCCCAAAAATAAGGCACTTATTAAGTTTTTGAGTGAACCAGGGATGAAACAATTGCTTCTTAAAACAGAAGGATTCTATATGCAACAACAAAATAGAAATATGCCGATTATAGACAAGGAACTCTATTTTGTGATTGAAGAGAAGTTAAACTCAGTGGATATCACTGAAAAGGGGATCGACCTGGTTTCAAGAACAACAGAAGAGTCTAAAATGTTCTTAATTCCGGACGTAGGAGCAGAGATTGCGGAACTTGAAAAGTTAAATCTGGATCCGCAAGAAAAAACTAATCGTAAAAATGAAATCTACCGTAATTTCTCTATAGCATCTGAAAGGATTCACACTATTCACCAATTATTAAAAGCATATACTATGTTTGAAAAGGATGTAGAGTATGTGATCATAGAAAATAAGGTGAAAATTGTGGACGAGCAAACCGGTCGTATCATGGAAGGAAGAAGATATTCTGACGGTTTGCACCAGGCTATTGAAGCTAAGGAAAATGTGAAAGTGGAAGCAGCAACCCAAACCTATGCAACCATTACATTGCAAAACTATTTCAGAATGTACAAAAAACTCGCCGGGATGACAGGTACTGCAGAAACAGAAGCAGGTGAGTTTTGGGATATCTATAAATTGGATGTGGTAGTAATTCCAACCAATAGACCCATTGCTCGTATCGATGCAGAAGATTTTGTATATAAAACTAAACGTGAGAAATATGCTGCAGTTATAGATGAAATTATTAGACTGCACGAGGAAAAACGTCCTGTATTGGTTGGAACAACTTCGGTTGAAATTTCAGAGCTACTTTCTCGTGTTTTGAGTACTCGTAGGATTAAACATAATGTTCTGAATGCTAAATTACACCAAAGAGAAGCAGATATTGTAGCTGAAGCTGGACAACCCGGTACTGTGACGATTTCTACAAACATGGCGGGAAGGGGAACCGACATTAAGCTGGGACCCGGTGTGAAAGAAGCAGGTGGATTGGCAATTATTGGTACTGAAAGACACGACTCCAGACGGGTGGATAGACAGCTCCGTGGACGTGCCGGTCGTCAGGGTGACCCGGGTAGCTCCCAATTCTATGTTTCACTTGAGGATGACCTGATGCGTCTTTTTGGGTCAGACCGAATATCAAAGGTGATGGATAGAATGGGGTTGAAAGATGGGGAAGTGATTCAGCATGGAATGATTACAAAGTCGATAGAGAGAGCACAGAAGAAGGTGGAAGAGAATAACTTTGGAATCAGAAAACGATTGCTGGAGTACGATGATGTAATGAATAAACAGCGGACTACAATCTATCGTAAACGAAATAATGCTCTTTTTGGAGATCGTTTGGCAATAGATATTTCTGATATGTTTTATGATGTGTGTGTAAAATTAGTGGAAGATAACTATGTCAATAAGGATTATGACTACTTTTCAGCACAAGTGATTTCTATCTTTGGAACAGAATCTCCGTTTACATTTGATCAGTTTACACAGGAAAGACCACAAGTACTGATTGATAAACTGTATGATACCGTTTATCCTAACTATAAGGTGAAGATGCAACATATTGCACAGCAGGCAATGCCTGTGCTGAAACGGGTAGCACATGATAGTGGAGGTAGGATTGAGTTGATTGGTATTCCAATTACTGATGGAGTAAAAACGCTCAATGTTGTAGCTCCATTGAAAAAATCGATTGAAACTGATGGTCGTGAAATGATTCTTTCCATTGAAAAAGGAATTACTCTTTCAGTAATTGATAATATGTGGAAAGATCACCTTCGTGAGATGGATGATCTGAAGCAGAGTGTTCAAAATGCTTCCTATGAGCAAAAAGATCCCCTATTGATTTATAAATTGGAATCTTTTAATCTGTTTGATACCCTTTTGAATGATATCAATCAGGAGATTGTTGGATTCTTAAATAAGGGGGGACTCCCTGTTCAGGAGCAACCGCAGTTGAAAGAGGCACAACTTCCTGAGTCAGAGACTAAGAAATTGCAAACAGGTCGTGAAGAGTTGGGCGGTGGTAGATCAGTTACAGGAGGAAAAGGTAATGCGCCGATTCGCGTTGAGAAGAAGGTGGGAAGAAATGAACCTTGTCCATGCGGAAGTGGTAAAAAATATAAACATTGTCACGGGAGATAGGAGTAAATTGCTCTGATTATGGCTACAGTGACTCTTTCAGTTATCAATGATCTATACAGTGATCAGAGGCTTGACAAAGTGTGTAATTCCCTGATTGGGATGGGGTTTGAAGTGAAACTGGTGGGGAGACGCTATAGAAATTCTCCTGAAGTAAAGCGTGAATATCGAACCAAAAGAATACACCTTTTGTTTAAAAGAGGACCTCTTTGTTATGCAGAGTTTAATTTGCGACTTTTTTTCTATCTCTTATTCCAAAAAACTGATATTCTGGTAGCCAATGACCTTGATACTTTGCTCCCAAACCTATTGGTGTCTAAAATCCGGAGGAAAAAATTGGTCTACGATTCTCATGAATATTTCTTGGGTATTCTCGAGATTCAGCATCGAGCCCCTGTGAAATGGGTGTGGACACAAATTGAAAAATGGTGCTTCCCCCAATTAGATCATATTATAACAGTAAGTCAATCAATAGTAGATCTCTATCGGAAAGAATATGGGAAAGAGGTACATTTAGTACGTAATATCCCGTTACTGCGTGAATATAAACCGATTAATAAAGAAGAGTTAAAGTTGGAGTTGGGAATTCCTTTGGATCAAAAAATGGTAATATTTCAAGGTAATGCCATTCACCGTGATCGGGGAGGAGAGGAGATTGTTCAGGCAGCGCCCTATATTGAACAGGCTGTGATACTCATTGTAGGGGATGGGGATATGGTTCCGGATCTTAAAAATTGGGTCAAAGAGCATCAGTTGGAGGATAAAGTGATTTTTACCGGAAGAGTGGCACCGGAAACATTGAGAAAATATACCCAAATGGCAGATTTGGGTGTTACTTTTGACAAAAATGTGAGTCCAAACCATTACTATAGTTTGCCTAATAAACTGTTCGAATATATTCATGCTTACATTCCTATTGTTGCTTCCAATTTACCGGAACGCAAACGAATTATTGATACTTATGAAGTAGGAGAAGTAGTTGAAGACCTTTCACCTCAGTCAGTTGCGACTGCCGTCAATGGGATTTTACAAGATCCCGAACGCTATGCACGTTATAAACAGAATTGTGTAAAAGCGGCACAAGATCTCAATTGGCAAAAAGAAGAGTTGGTATTGCAAAAAATTTACAAAAATTTATAAAAAGAATAAGGCGACCGGATGATCGCCTTATTCTGTAGTAGAGTCCTTTGATAAGAACTACTAAGTAGGGTTGATTATTCTTCAGGTTCAAAATCCTCTTTTCCTACTCCACAAAGTGGACAAGTCCAATCATCTGGAAGATCTTCAAATTGGGTTCCTGGTTGGATTCCATTTTCTACATCACCTACTGCTGGGTCATAAACATAACCACACACAACGCATACGTAATTCATACTTTTTTTAATTTTTAGGTTAATAATTATTTTAAAGATTGCTATCTGTAGATTACTCCACAGAGGCAAAGTATTTCATAAATTGTATTCTTTCAAAAACTTCAGGATGCTCAACTTGATCCATACTTAATTTGCCGCGAAACTCATCAATGGTTTTATATCCTTTGCTCTTCATCCAACTTTCAATCTCATCCTTAATAGTTTGAATCACTGAAAGATTATTTTTGTACAAAACACTTGAGATCTGTACAACTTGAGCCCCCGCCAAAAGAAACTTTACGGCAGTTTCTCCATTGTGAATGCCTGATGTAGCAGCAATGTTATTCTTAAGTTTTCCTGACAAAATAGCAACCCATCTAAGCGTTTCAGCATAGTCCGAAGAGGATGAAAATACAGAGGCTTGTACAACTTTTTCATTGTGAATGTCAATATCCGGACAATAATGGCGATTGAATAGCACAAATCCTTTTACATTATTGTAACGATCCAAACGAGTAAGCAGATGAGCCAAACTGCTGGAACTATTACTCATTTTGAGAGTAACCGGAATTACAGCGGTCTCAGCAATCTTATTGACAATCTTAAAGTAAGTACTCTCAATCTCTTCGGAAGTAACATGAGGGTTAGAAGAGAGTAATGAAATATTCAGTTCAATAGCATCTGCACCAGCATCTTGAATCTTTTTTACAAAAGAGATCCACTCATTTGAAGTGACACAGTTGATACTGGCAATAATCGGAATAGTACTTAGTTTTTTAGCTTCACGGATCAACTCCAGATATTTGTTAAGATTGTTCATGCGAGTATATTCCTTGATATAGTCCAATGATTCCGGGTAACCGTAGTCGTTGAGGTTGATTCCCTGACTTGATTCTGCTATGATCTGTTCTTCAAAAAGGGATTTTAATACTAAAGCACCGGGACGATATGCTATTATTTTTTTAATCGATTCAATATTGCCGGTAAATCCGCAACTGGCAATAACTACAGGATTTTCAATGGATAAGCCCGCATAAGTTGTTTTCATGTCAACCATAAATCTCTCTTTTTTTTGTTTCCAATTTCAAAATACAAATGTATATAAAAAACATGATATAAAAATGACCAAAGTATGAAAAAAAATACTTAATTTTGCGGATTCAAAAATAAAACTCTTTTTAACGAAGAAAATAATTATTAAAATTTTAAAAATATGAAAAGAAGATTAATTATCGTAGTAGCTCTTTTGAGCATTTTGACTGTAAGTCAGGTATCTGCACAAACTCGAGTTGGAGTAAAAGCAGGAGCAAATTTTTCAATGATGACAAAGAAATACACCCTTTTGGGAACTGAGAACAAAGCGGATCTCGGTACACATGTGGGTTTTCATGTTGGATTTATTTCTGAAATTCCGCTGATTGCTAACTTGTATTTTAATCCAGGTTTATTCTTTAGTTCTAAAGGTTACATACAAACAACAGAAGTAGCTGGATATACAAATAAATACACATTCAACCCTTATTTTGTAGAAATTCCACTTCATATAATGTTTAAATTACCGATCTCTAATTCGGCTATTTTTGGATATGTAGGACCCTATTTTTCTTATGGTATTGCAGGAAATTGGACTAATAAAGCAGAATTACCTATAGTGGAGCCACAGATAACAAAAGATAAAATAAAATTTGGTTCAGATAATGGTGATCATATGGAACCATTTGATATGGGATTAGATGTTGGTGTAGGATTTGAAGTAAATAAATTTCAAGTTTCAGTTCAGTATGCTATAGGGTTCTTAAATCTTGTTCCATCTCGTCCTGAAAATAGTACAATGAAAATGAACGTTCTTTCTGTATCTGCTGCATATTTATTTTAATATCCTAAAATTTTTAAAAGTACTATTGTAGACATAAAACAAAATGAACTTATGGTAAGTTCATTTTGTTTTTTTATTTATATTTGCAAAAAAAAAGTTATAAAATGAAAATGCTTGATTGTAAAGAGTTTAAAGAAACACGCTCCGGATTTGGAGACGCTTTATTAGAAATAGGAAGAATAAATCCCGACTTATTTGGAATTTGTGGTGACTTGACAGGTTCTGTTAAGATGAATCAGTTTGCTGAAGCGTTTCCGGAACGTTTTGTTCAAGTAGGAATTGCAGAAGCGAATATGGTTGGTATCGCTGCAGGGTTGGCGTTGAGTGGGAAAATTCCGGTTGTCGGTGGTTTTGCAGGATTTATTACAGGCAGAGTGTATGATCAGATCCGAATGGTAGTTGCCTATTCCAATAAAAATGTTAAAATTGCAGGTTCTCACGCGGGAATTACATCTGGAGAAGATGGTGCAACGCACCAAATTATGGAGGATCTTGGATTGATGAAAATGTTGCCCAATATGGTAGTATTAAATCCTTGTGATTATAACCAGACAAAAGCAGCTACTCATGCTGCAGTGAAACATATTGGACCGGTATATTTGCGTTTTGGAAGACCGGCTGTGCCAAATTTTACACCGATGGATCAACCTTTTGAAATAGGTAAAGCAATTCAGTTAAAAGAAGGGAGTGATGTTTCTATATTTGCAACAGGACATTTAGTGTGGCATGCTTTGGTTGCAGCAAAACAACTTCAGGAAGAAGGAATTTCAGCAGAAGTAATCAATATTCATACAATTAAACCGTTGGATGAGGAAGCAATTCTTCGAAGTGTGACAAAAACCAAATGTGTGGTTTCTGCGGAAGAGCATTTGATGAATGGAGGATTGGGTGATTCTATAGCTCAATTGTTGTCCAGAAAATTACCCACACCTATGGAATATGTTGCAGTAGATGACCGATTTGGTGAGTCCGGAACTCCGGAATTACTTCTGAAAGAGTATGGGTTGGACGCTTCCAATATTGTTGATGCAGTTAAAAAAGTAAGCCAGCGCTTATAAGTTGCTTTTAGTTGTTCTATGAATAATATTTCAGACGATCAAATTCTTGAACTTTTTGCTTCTGAAAAAAATAAGGAGAAAGCGTTTGGTATGCTGATGCGTAAATATAATATGAATATTTATCAAACAGCACGCCGAATTGTTTATGTTCATGAAGATGCGGATGATATTACTCAAAATGTGTTGATTAAAATATGGAACAATCTCTCCTCTTTTAGAGGTGATTCCTCCCTTAAAACATGGATTACCAGAATCTCTGTGAATGAGTCGTTGACCTTTGTTGAAAAAAAGAAAAGAATGCTTCAATTGGATGATGAAGAGTATGTAACCAGGATTCTGAACTCAATTCCTGATGCTGAACAATCTATTTCCAGTGAACAAATAGTTGAGTTAATACAGAAAGGAATTCAATCTTTGCCTGAAAAACAAAGAGTGGTTTTTACTTTACGTTACTATGATGAGATGCCTTATGAAGAGATGTCTAAGGTTTTAGGAACATCTGTCGGAGCATTGAAAACATCTTATCATTTTGCAGTAAAAAAGATTGAAGAATTTATAGAAAGACATTAAACTTTTGCAAAATAAAGTAGTCCATAATACGATAGAAGGTAAAACTAATGACAAACAATATCGATAAATATAGAAAACAATCTGATTTTACAGCTCCGGAAGGCTATTATGAGGAACTGTATGAAAAAATGATGAATAAAATAGCGAAAAAGGGAAAAACTATTTTGTTTACTCGTCGCTCTTTGCTTTATTCATTGGTAGGTGGGGCTATCGCCGCAGCTGTGGCTCTATTGATTGTTTTTAATCTTTCCATATTTACAACTCATAATCCTCAAACTCAAACTCAAACTACTCCGTTATTACTTGTTGAAGAAACCGGGGAAACCCCTGAGGTTAATACAACAACAATTGTTGAGAGACAAGAGAGTGCTCAGGTTTTATTGGCTGATAACAAATCGAGTTCCTCAAAAGCAGAGGATAGATCAACGCAATCCGATAAAACTCTATTGATTTCGGATAATGAAGAGGAGCCTGTCCGGTTGGATGATCTTTCTTATTCTGTTATTGAATTTTATAATGATGCTGCCCTAGATAATCTATTCCAGGAAACTATGATGGATTTAGAATGTTACGTAGATTTTTAATGAATAATTTATGAAATCACATATATTTTACTTTTTGGTTTCTATTCTTAGCATTACTTTGATTTCAACAGGTAAGCTTTGCGCACAACAAAAGGATACTACATGTTGTATCCATAATGAGACTCAGACACATGAACAGTGTCAGTCGATTATGAAAATAAAAAAAGATTATATTCAGAAAAATTTAGTCTTGACAGAAGCTGAAAGCCTCAAGTTTTGGCCTATTTATAATGAATATTTAAGACAAGAAGCTTCGATATACGATTCACACCGATATACACTCGATAATATTAAAATTAAAGGAGGAAGGTTGAACCTTTCTGAAGCATCAGATGAAGAGATTTTATTCTATTTGGATCAATACTATAAAACACGTGAGGCAACTACTTCCCTCGAAAAACAACTCTATTTAGATCTGAAAAATGTTTTAAAACCTGAGACTTTATACAATTTTCTACAGATTGAAAGGTCTTTTAAATCTCGGGTAAGGGAGAAATCAAAGGGTGCTTGTCCTAGATCTCGCTAGGAAAAAGCCCTTTTTTTGAAAAAAATAGCAAACTCCTATTTTTGCATTGTTTTTTTTTGTACTTTTGCAGTCCCAAAAAAAGGGTCGAATTTATTGTAAATTAAAAGATTAAATTTTAGATTGTATGCCAACAATACAACAGTTAGTAAGAAAAGGAAGAAAAAGTTTGACTTCGCAAAGTAAGTCAAGAGCGTTGGACAATTGTCCCCAAAGACGCGGCGTTTGTTTGAGAGTGTATACTACTACTCCTAAAAAACCTAACTCTGCTATGCGTAAAGTAGCGAGAGTACGTTTAACTAATGGTAAAGAAGTGAATGCCTACATCCCAGGTGAAGGACACAACTTACAAGAACACAGTATCGTTCTGGTTAGAGGTGGTCGTGTGAAAGATTTACCCGGTGTAAGATACCATATCGTTAGAGGTGCTTTAGACTCTGCAGGTGTTAATGATAGAGTGCAAGGTAGAAGTAAGTATGGAACTAAACGTCCTAAGAAAAAAGCTTAATACTCTAAAAAATTAAATTGTTAATGGGATAACATATTATAATATTGTATATCCGATAGTAAATAACCATTTTATTGAAGTTACAAAGAAATGAGAAAAGCAAAACCAAAAAAAAGAATTATTTTACCAGATCCAAAATATAATGATGTACTGGTAACTAAATTTGTCAATAATCTGATGTTAGATGGAAAAAAAGCAACCGCTTTTTCTATTTTTTATGAAGCATTGGATATTATTGAAGATAAATTAAAAGAAAATCCACTGGAAGTGTGGAAAAAAGGATTAGCTAATATTACACCGGCTATCGAAGTGAAAAGTAGAAGAATTGGAGGTGCCTCTTTCCAAATTCCCACAGAATTACGCCCCGAACGTAAACAATCGGTTGGGATGAAAAATTTAATCTTATTTGCACGTAAAAGACACGAAAAAACAATGGCTAGTAAATTAGCTGCTGAAATTATGGCTGCATATAAAGAGGAAGGTGCAGCATTCAAAAGAAAAGAAGATATTCATAGAATGGCAGAAGCGAATAAAGCGTTTGCTCATTTTAGATTTTAATAATTACTCTCTCCGTTGTACTCCTTTCTATGAGATCTGAAGAATTACTTAAGATTAGAAATATTGGGATCATGGCTCATATCGATGCCGGGAAAACTACTACTACGGAGAGAATATTGTTTTATACCGGGAAGAATTATAAGATTGGTGAAGTGGATGAAGGTACGGCTACTATGGATTGGATGGTGCAGGAGCAGGAGAGAGGAATTACCATTACAAGTGCCGCAACAACAGTGTACTGGGATTGCCAGTCAGAAAACTATAAAATCAACATTATTGATACACCCGGACACGTTGATTTTACAGTTGAAGTTGAACGTTCTTTGAGAATATTGGATGGAGCTGTTGTTCTTTTTTGTGCAGTAGGTGGAGTGGAAGCTCAATCTGAAACAGTGTGGAGACAAGCTACAAAATATAATGTGCCCAGAATCTGCTACGTAAATAAAATGGATAGATCAGGTGCTAACTTTAATGCTGTCTTAAAACAGATTAGTGATAGATTGGATGCAGTACCTGTGGCTATTCAATTGCCGATTGGAGCTGAAGAGGATTTTATAGGTGTTGTGGACCTAGTCGAAATGAAAGCCTATGAGTGGTTGGAAGATAACCTCGGTGTGGAATTCTTTGAGATTCCTATTCCCCAAGCTATGATGGAAGAGGTGGAAGAGTATAGAATCAAGTTGATCGAAAAACTAGCAGAGTTGGATGAAGAACTCATGATTAAATATTTCGATGCACCTGAGACTATTACAGCTGATGAATTGTTTGCTCTCTTGAGAAAAGCGACAATCGCCGGAAGAATTAATCCCGTTCTGTGTGGATCATCATACAGAAATAAAGGTGTTCAGAAGTTGTTGGATGCGATCATAAGATATCTCCCCTCACCAGCTGATATGCCATCTGCAAAGGGTGTGAACCCCAGAACTGAAGCGGAAGAGATTAGAGCAATGGATGATAAGGCACCTTTCGCAGCTGTCGTTTTTAAAATCTTAACAGATCCTTACGTGGGTAAACTTACTTTTGTTAAAGTTTATTCCGGAAAGCTAAATACAGGTGAAACAGTCTATAATGTTACAACCGGTAAACGCGAGAGAGTTGCTAAAATTCTAGAAATGCACTCGAGTAAACAATTTCAACTAGATTCTGTTATTGCAGGAGATATTGTTGCATTTGTAGGGATGAAAGAAGTGAGAACAGGGGATACCCTATGTGATGAAAAACATCAGGTGAGACTTGAGAATATCTCATTCCCGGAACCGGTAATTCAAATTGCAGTTGAGCCCAAAACAAGAGATGATGAGGATAAATTACTTCAATCTTTGAGTAAACTTTCAGAAGAGGATCCCACTTTTGTAGTTCAACAAAATGAAGAGTTGGGACAGTTATTGATTGGTGGAATGGGGGAACTGCATTTAGAAGTACTGTTGGATCGGTTGAAAAGAGAGTTTCATGTTTCATGTAATCATGGAAAACCTCGGGTGGCTTATAAAGAAGCATTGGTGAATGAAATTTTTCATACCGAAACCTTTAAAAGACAAACCGGAGGCAAAGGCTCTTATGCGCAAATTAAAATTCAGATTGAACCAACAGACCTTACAAAGAAAGGTCTGCAGTTGAATGATCAAACCAAGGGTGGGGTAATGACAAAAGAGTACCTTTCAGGATTGGAAAAAGGCTTTTCTATTGCAATGAATAATGCGAAATATGGATTTCCATTGGAGTCTTTACAAGTTAACTTGTTGGATGCTGATGCGCATGTAGTTGACTCAGATGCCATGGCTTTTGAAATTTGTGCAAAAATTGCATTTCGTGAAGCGGTTAGAAATTCAGAAACAATCATTCTGGAACCTATTATGAATGTAGAGATAGTTACTCCGGATGAGTTTATTGGAAATATAACCAGTGATTTGAATAGAAAAAGAGCAATAGTTGAAAAAGTAGACGCTAAAATTGGTTATCAGGTTATTAAAGCTCAAGTGCCATTAGCCGAAATGTTTGGCTATGTTACCGGTCTAAGATCTATATCAACCGGAAGAGCAACCTATAGTATGGAATTCTTGAAATATGCAAGAGTTCCTGATGAGATTCAAGAAGATATTATTACAAAAGGAAGATTTGCTTTACTGTAAAATAAAAATTATAAAATTTCATAATTAAATATAAAATGAGCCACAGAATTAGAATTAAATTAAAATCTTTCGACCACACATTGGTCGATAAATCAGCAGAAAAGATTGTTAAAACAATTAATGCTGTTAGAGAGGATAAAGTTGTCTTGGTTGGACCTATTCCTCTTCCTACTCAAAAGAAAATATTCACAGTGAATAGAGCTACATTTGTGAATAAAAAAGCGAGAGAACAATTCCAACTTTCAACCTACAAAAGATTGTTGGATATTTATGGAACAACATCTAAAACAATCGATGCATTGATGAAACTGGAATTACCTAGTGGAGTTGATGTTGAGATTAAAGTGTGATGAAATAGCTTAGTTTAACTATGTATAACAATTAAAAGCGAAAATCGCGAAAAAATAATTAAATCATTTAAAAATGTCAGGATTAATAGGAAAAAAAATTGGGATGACTAGCGTCTATGATGCCTCTGGCAAGATCGTGCCATGCACTGTTATCGAAGCTGGTCCTTGCGTAGTAACGCAAGTTAAAACCGTCGAAAAAGACGGTTATGAAGCCATCCAATTAGCATTCGATGAAAAGAAAGAGAAGAAGACTAACAAAGCAATGAAAGGACACTTTGAGAAAGCAGGAACTACTCCTAAAAGAATTCTCAGAGAATTTTCACGTTTTGAGGCCGGTAATAGAAAAGCTTTCGGAGAAGTTTTGGATGTTTCTATATTTGTAGAAGGTGAATATATTGACGTTAGCGGTATTTCTAAAGGAAAAGGATTTCAAGGTGTAATGAGACGTCATGGTTTTGGTGGTGTGGGTGAATCAACTCACGGACAGCATAACCGCTTAAGAGCTCCCGGTTCATTGGCAGCTTCATCTTGGCCTTCAAGAGTAATGAAAGGTAAGAAAATGGCCGGAAGAACAGGTGGAAAAAAGGTGAAAATGATCAACCTTGAAATTGTTAAAATTGTACAAGAGAAAAATTTATTGTTAGTAAAAGGTTCAGTTCCAGGACCTAATGGTTCATATTTAATTATTGAGAGATGGAGTTAAAAGTATATAAAATTGACGGAAGCGAATCATCAAAGGTGATTACATTGAATGAACGTATTTTTAATGTAGAACCCAATGATCACGCAATTTGGCTTGATGTTAAACATTATTTAGCCAATCAAAGACAAGGTACGCACGATACGCTAGAGAAATCTACAATTTCAGGAAGTACCAGAAAGTTAAAAAGACAAAAAGGAACAGGTGGTGCACGTGCAGGTAGTATCAAAAATCCTTTATTTAGAGGTGGAGCTACTGTTTTTGGACCACATCCAAGAGATTATAGCTTTAAATTGAATAAAAAAATTAAGAGATTAGCTCGTTTTTCCGCTTTGTCATATAAAGCTAAAGATCAGAAGATTTTAGTATTGGAAGATTTAGCACTAGAGAATCCTAAAACTAAGACAATGATTGAATTGCTTAAAACATTTAACCTTCAGGGAGTGAAAACATTATTCCTTGTGAATAATGAAAACAAGAATGTATATCTTTCTACTCGTAATATCCCTAAAGCTAAAGTGTTAAGAGCTAGAGACGTGAATACATACGATGTATTGAATGCAAATCAACTCGTTATCTTTGAAAACAGTTTTCCTGAATTCGAAGTAATGATTAATGATTAATTTTTTATAACTATTGATAACATTAAATCAGATAAGAAAAATGAATGTATTAATTAAGCCCATTATAAGCGAAAAGATGCAAGCGGCTTCAGAAAAGTATAACCGTTACGGGTTTATTGTAGATAGAAGAGCTACTAAAGACCAGATTAAAAGAGCGGTAGAAGAAACCTATGGAGTAAAGGTGGATAAAATTAACACCATGATCCAAAGAGGAAAAAGTTCCGTTAGATTGACCAAAGCCGGTGCAATTTTAGGTAAAAAAAATACCGTTAAAAAAGCAATTGTATTTGTAAATAGTAAAGATAAAATCGATTTTTATAGTAGTATATAACCATGGCACTAAAAAAGTATAAACCAGTAACACCCAGTCAACGCTTTAAAGTAATTAGCGCGTTTGATGAAATTACCACTAATAGACCGGAAGAAAGTCTGTTGCTTCCTAAAACTAGAACTGGGGGAAGAAATAATCGTGGTAAAATGACAGTTCGCAATATTGGAGGCGGACATAAACAAAGATATCGTATTATTGACTTTAAAAGAAATAAAGACGGAATCCCTGCAACAGTGAAAACAATAGAGTATGACCCAAACAGATCAGCTCGTATTGCTCTTCTCTTTTATGCTGATGGAGAAAAAAGATATATCATCGCTCCTCATGGATTAAAAGTAGGACATGTGATTCTTTCAGGATCAGGAGTTGCTCCAGATTTAGGGAATACACTTCCATTAGCTGAAATTCCACTGGGATCAACAATCCATAATGTTGAGTTGAGAGCTGGACAAGGTGCTAAAATGGCTCGTAGCGCAGGATCTTACGCTCAATTGACATCCCGTGATGGAAACTATGCTATCCTTAGATTACCTTCAGGTGAAATGAGAATGGTACATACTGCTTGCCGTGCTACAATAGGAATGGTGTCTAATATTGACCATGCTATGGAGGTGTCAGGAAAAGCAGGTAGATCACGTTGGTTAGGACGCAGACCCAGAGTGCGTGGTGTGGCGATGAACCCCGTTGATCACCCAATGGGAGGTGGTGAAGGAAAAGCATCAGGAGGTATTCCAAGATCTAGAAAGGGTATCCCTGCAAAAGGATATAGAACTAGAGTTCCTAAAAAACATTCTGATAAGTATATCGTTGCAAGTAGAAGAAAAAAATAATTTAAATTGAAATAATATGAGTCGTTCGTTAAAAAAAGGTCCATATATCCACTATAAACTTGAACAAAGAGTAATTGAAGCACAATCATCAATGAAAAAATCTACGATCAAAACATGGTCTAGAGCTTCTATGATTTCTCCCGACTTTGTGGGACTAACTATCGCTGTACACAATGGAAATAAGTTTATTCCTGTTTATGTTACAGAGAATATGGTTGGTCATAAATTAGGGGAATTTGCTCCAACAAGAATCTTTAGAGGACACGCTGGACAAAAAGACAAAGGAAAAAGATAGTAAAGCAATTTCCTTGCTAAAAAAGGCTACTTTTAAAGTAGCCTTTTTTGCTTTTATTGATCGGGGTAAAAGTTAGGAATGAGCCATTTCTCCACATAAAGGAGTAGTGATTAATCGTTCTAATTCCTCTCTTTCCAAGTCTAATCCCAACAGAAACATCAATTTGGTAACCGCCGCTTCTGTTGTTAAATCCTTGCCACCAAGTACTCCAATCTGCTGTAGTTGAAGCCCGGCACTATATTTACTCATCTCAACACTTCCACCACATTTACATTGCGTAACATTGAGGATGATGATCCCCTTTTGGATTGCTTCATCCAAAAGAGCGATAAATTCTGCATCAGATGGAGCATTCCCGGAACCATAAGTCTCAATAATCAGCGCTTTGAGGTTGGGTGTATTGATGATAGAGGATATAATTTGAGTAGACATGCCTGGGAAAATTTTAAGAATCGCTACGTTAGGATCTATTTTTTGATGGGCTTTTAAATTTTTATTATTGGGGGGCAGCAAAGCCGATTCGTTAAACTTTACATGTAAGCCCACCTCGGCCAATTTGGGGTAGTTAGCCGAGAGAAAGGCATCGAAATTCTCAGCATTGCTCTTGAAAGTTCTATTCCCCCTAAATAATGAGTTTTCAAAAAAGATGCACACTTCTTTAATTAAAGGGGTTCCATTTCTATGTGTTGCCGCAATTTCAATGGAGTTTAAGATGTTTTCCCGTCCATCTGTACGCAATACCCCTAAAGGAAGCTGTGAGCCTGTTAAAATAACTGGTTTCGATAGATTCTCTAAGAGAAAACTGAGCGCAGAAGCTGTATAAGACATGGTGTCTGTTCCATGCAAAATAACGAACCCATCAAATTGATCATACTGATCTCTGATGAGTCTCGCTAAATTAATCCAAAATTGAGGATCAGTATCTGATGAATCAATTAGAGGGAGCATTTCGGTAAAATGTACTATCGCTTCAATCTCTTTAAGCATAGGAAGGTATTCATACATGTTATCGAAAGGGAATGGCTCTAATGCCCCCGTATCGGGATTTTTAATCATCCCGATAGTTCCACCTGTGTATATTACACTGATTTTTTGAAGCATATTATTAGTTTAGAATAAGTTAGTCAATTTGAGAATCATCTATCTGCAAAAATCACATATTATTTCTCTTACCTCAGCATTGTCGTAAATACATGGTGTTAATTTATCTAAAACAACACATAAGAAACGAGCATCCCGCTCTTTCGCAATTTTGATAGCTTTGGTAAATAGAGAACTCATGAAGTATTCCTCTTTATGACCTGTTAAAGAAACATAAGCAAAGATAAAATCATCGGATACTCTGCTGTTATCTATGAATGGAGTCATAATATCAATGGCATAGTCATAATCTCCACCATCAATAAAGATTTTTGCCAGCTTATATGCAGCCTCCCAACTATCCATTACCGGATTTCTAATCTCTTTGATTTTTGCAAATGTGTTTGTACTCAATGTTGTATGTTCAGAGTTTTGTGGTGCATTCTTTAAATATTCCAATACCAAAACCTGAAATTCTATATTCAGATTGTTGACTCTATCTTTTGGAATTGCATCAAGAGTATAAAGTTTATCAATGTCAGATTGTTTTTTAGCTATTTCGGTCGTATTTTCAGGAATTTGAACCAAAGCAGTAGCAACACAGTGGTTAAAGATTGATATTTGATTTCTGGGGTCTAAGTTCAGAATGGTCTGAGCTTTGCTGGTTATCTCTTCAGTTGGTTTTTCTAAAGGATAATAGCTCATATACAACTGATTGGTGAGAAATGGAATGTTTTGTTTGGTTTCCTCAATAACTAACCTGTCAAACTGAAAGTTACGATAACGTTGGTATTCAATTTGTCTGATAATGTACTTCTGAATTGCAATAGCCATCGGTAAATTATCCTCAGATAATGCTTGATTGAACTTGTATAGTACAAACTCCTGTTCATTATTTCCATCAATGAGGTAATTGACATGCATTACTATCTTGATATATCTTTGTTTGGAGAGATATTCCTCTTCAAGCTCTTTTGCTAATTCATTATTGCGTTCTCTTAAACTGCGGATTACCTCCTCTTTGGTCATTAATCCGAGATAATAATAGTCCTGATCGTTATTGATTGCAGCTTTAAAACTTTCCCAGCTATCAGCAGTAGTATTAGTGAATTGAATATTTGGATATTTGGGTTTTAAGACTTTAATAATACTTTCCCCACCTCTTTGCATGTTTCTTAATATGGTTTGATTAGTAAGTTGTTCTATAGAGGGGGAAGAAATAATTTCAATCTGATTGACTTCAAATGCAGGGTATTCCTTTTCTTTTTCAGCAATAAAAGGTTCTATTTCCTCTAGTTTGTAACTGTTCTTGCCGGGTGTAGTGTAAGGAATAATAACTTCAATAACATCCTTTTCGGCTACGGGAACCCACTCGCCAGGATTGGTGATCGTAACGTCATCCACTAAGAAGTTAACTTTTTCACTTGATTTTACATTGTGTGCAGTAATTCCTTTCTTATAGATGGTTCTACATACTACTTTTTTGTTTTTTAAGACGAGAACATTAATAAAGAAATCCTCTGACAGATCAATACTTTCCGGAACTTTTGCAATGAGAGCCTTTATTCTGTTGGATTTGTCGGCAATCTCATTTGCCTTGAGAATTTTATCATAATAGATAGGTTTGGTGACTGTTCCTCTGAAAATTTTATCATTGTCAACTCCCATATCATTACATTCATATTGGCTCATTAAAATAAAATCTAATGCTATGGCATCGCCATCCCTGCCAATCATCCTTTTCAAAGCTTTGGCGTCGTTATATTCCAAATAAACATCCCCATCATTGTCAACGCTAATCATTGTGGATAATAGTTCTAGAGAGTTGTCATTGATGCATTTTCTACATACTGATTCATCATAATAATCAAGTCCACCTTTCCCTTTTGTAATCACACTTCTTTTGTCAAAAGGATTGCTTTTATATTCCTGAAATGTTCTGTCATTTCCTAAAATAATAGAAGCATACATCATCCTCATAAATTCATCAGATTCAACAGCAATACCAACATAACTATACTGTTTGTCAAGTAGTTGGGCAGATAGTTTCGCGTTTTTAAGCAGTGGCATAATCAACTCCATACTGAGATCGAAATAGGAGTATTCTTTGGTTCCTGCATGAGCTTTAGCCCTGGTAACTAATTCAATCCCTCTGTGACTTAATCCATATTTTTTCAAACGATAAAAAGTAGTTTTATAGGGAGCTAAGTTGATATCAGTTTTCATATTCTTCATAGCCTGATATGTGGCTTGCATTCCTGCTACTGAATCAAAAAGCCGGTGATGTTTGAGTGGTTCAAGGTAGTAATATTTATGACGGGCATAGTCGATTACATCGCTAATGCAGTCGTATAAAATTTTACTGTCATAGTTCCCGGGATTAAAATTTTGCGCGTATTTTGCATTCTCCTTTAATTCTGGAGCTTCAAAATCAGCGGAGATAACTTGTGCACGTACAGGTGCTAATGCACTCATTGTCAACAAGGTAAAAATAAAAGAAAAGAATAAATTTTTTATCATAGCACTACTTTTTAATGACAATATTTCAATCTACAATGATACAAAAAAAAAATCAATTTTTGACAACAAAAAAACATGTATTTTTGCAACTTTAATAAAAACTTTTTTATGAAGACTGTTGTTAGCGGAATCAGACCCACCGGATTTCTCCACCTGGGGAACTATTTTGGAGCTTTGAGAAACTTTATTCGTATGCAAAATGAGAACCAATGTTTCTTTTTTATTGCTGATTACCACTCATTGACAACCCACCCCAGTAGTGTTGAGTTAAATACACACATCACAAATGTATTAATCGATTATTTAGCGGCAGGATTAGATCCTGAAAAAGCAACGATCTACGTGCAAAGTGATCTCCCTGAAGTGTGTGAGTTGAATTTATTACTCTCTATGCACGCTTATGTCGGAGAGTTGCAAAGAGTGAGTTCGTTCAAGGATAAAGTACGTAGACAACCGGATAATGTGAATCTGGGATTGCTAGGCTACCCTGTTTTAATGGCTTCAGATATTATTATCCATCATGCAGATCAGGTGCCCGTTGGAAAAGATCAAGAACAACATTTGGAAATGACACGTGATTTTGCACAGCGATTTAATAATTTTTACCAAACTCCTTACTTTAAATTGCCTGTTGCTTACAATTTTGGAGAAGAGTTAGTAAAAATACCCGGGTTGGATGGGTCTACCAAAATGTCCAAATCGGATAATGAAGCATCTTGTATCTTTTTAGCAGATACACCGGAACAGATTAGAAAGAAAGTAATGAGAGCAGTATCCGATTCCGGTCCGACTGAACCCAACCAGGAGAAACCCCAAGCAATAGAAAATCTGTTTCAATTGATGAGCGCTGTTTCTTCTCCAGAGACACTACAGTTCTTCGAAGAAGAGTACAATACATGTCGGATCAGGTACGGAGATATGAAAAAGCAATTGGCAGCGGATATCATTCAATTTGTTGAACCGATCCATGAAAGAATATTGACTTTAAGAAACGATAAAGCATATCTGAGTAAAGTTGCCGCAATGGGTGCTGAAAAAGCACGGGCAAGTGGTCAAAAAACAGTGCGTGAGGTGAGAGAAATTATGGGTTTGAAAAAGATTTAACCATGAGTGATTCTTTTTTTAGAAAAAATATCTATTTTACTCTTTTATTGGGAGTGATTTTTGTTGCTTTTGCTTGTTCGGGGAAAAAGGAATCTCAGTCAGCTACTCCGAATCAGGAAGCGTCTTCCGGTCATGCTCAGGTTCCTCGTGATACAGTACCTTTTTACATCGATTCTAACCAATTTGAGATTCAGATTGCCTGGGCAAAAAGTATCAAACCGTCACAAAAAGAACATATTGAGAATTTATTGAGTAGTATGGTCAGAGTAGAAGGAGGCAGCTTTACGATGGGATGTACGCAATCTAAAGATAAGGAGTGCAATGAAACTGAGTTTCCTCCCCATAATGTTATTTTATCATCATTCTTCATCTCAAAATATGAGACATTACAAGCACTATGGGTAGAGATTATGGGAAATAATCCTAATTTTAGAAATAATCCCAATTATCCTATAACGAACATCAGCTGGAATGATACACAAAAGTTTATAGAGCAATTGAATTACCTGACAGGGTTGAATTTTGCACTCCCGACTGAAGCGGAATGGGAGTACGCAGCCAGAGGTGGAAGAAAAAGTCACCATACAATCTACGCCGGAAGTGATGTTATTGATGATGTAGCGGTTTATATTCAGACATCTGACTCTAAATTTAGTATCAGAGGGAGGAAACAAGCTAATGAATTGGGATTGTACGACATGAGTGGTAATGTCTGGGAGTGGTGCTCAGATTATTATGCACCTTATACCGCTGAAGATCAAATAGATCCACAAGGTCCGACTTCGGGGGAATTCCGGGTGTACAGAGGAGGAAGCTGGATTGATAGCCCTAAGTATAATCGGGTTACAACGCGAAATAGTGGAGATCCGAACCATAAAATGAACTGTATCGGATTCAGACTTGTTTTAAAATAGATAGGATATGAAGAAAGGATTGGTCTTAAAATCAACCGGGACCTGGTATGATGTATTGACTGAAGATCAGAAAGTGATACCATGCCGTTTGAGAGGAAAATTTCGTATTGAAGGAATAAAAAATACAAATCCGCTGGTGGTTGGCGATCATGTTTTATTTGAACTCATGGAAGATCAAACCGGAATAATTACGGAGATTGAAAAAAGAAAAAATTATATCGATAGAAAATCAACCAAACTTTCCAAAATCAGTCACTTAATTGCTGCCAACATTGATCAGGCTTTTTTGGTGGTTACACTACAAGATCCTCGCACATCGTTAGGTTTTATAGATCGTTTTTTAGTGGCTGCTGAAGGTTTTAGAATACCGACAACCCTGGTTTTCAACAAGATGGATATCTATGAAGAAGAGATGCTGGAAATGGTAGATTACCTCTCAGATCTTTATAGCTCTGTTGGCTATTCCATTCTTCATACTTCGATTTTTACCAAAGAGGGGATTGACCCATTGAGAGAAAAAATGTCCGGAAAAGTTTCACTTTTTAGCGGCCATTCCGGAGTGGGCAAGTCTGCCCTAATAAATACCCTTTATCCCGGACTGGATTTGAAAGTAGGGGAGTTGTCCCAGTATCATCGCAAGGGGAGACACACCACCACTTTTGCACAAATGTTTCAACTGGAAGCGCAAACTTTCATTATTGATACTCCCGGAATCAAAGAGTTTGGATTGATTGAGTACAGTAAAGATGAGATTAGGGACTATTTTCCTGAAATCAGAGCCTATAACAATCAGTGTCGTTTTGCTGATTGTACCCATGTTCATGAGCCCGACTGCGAAGTGATAAAAGCAGTGGAGGAGGGCAAAATACCCTCCTCCCGATATCTTAACTATGTCGCAATTTTAGAAGATGATGATCTGAAAATTGCCGACTGGGAATTAGTTTAAAACAGTAGCTTCTACTTTGAAAGTTAAAGTAGGATTTTTAGGATCATTTATAATTAAATCAATAGTACCATTTTGAGCACCTGCACGACGGGCATTGAAAGTGATGGTTAAAGTGGCAAAATCACCGGGTTGGATCTCTGATTTATCCATTTTAACGGTGTATGCCAAATTACTAGGTTTGATTTGTCTAATATGCAATGGTGATTTACCACTGTTGGTTAATTTTATGGTTTGTGTTAATTGAGTGTTTTTTGCAACATTTCCAAATTGGATTAGCTCAGTGCTTAAAACAGCAACAGGCGCTTTTTTCAATTGTTCAGGAGAATAGGTTGAAAAATCTTCAAATACATTGATATCCATATAGAAGGTAAATTTTGGCTCAACGGGATCCTGAGTTTGAATGGTTATAATCTCTCTAACGTTGCCGATTTGATCTTTTACTTTAGGATCAAATGTAATGGTAATCATTCCTTCCTGATCAGCTTTCAGTTCTTTTTTAAAACTGGTTTCAACTTTAATATGAGCCGGTAAGTTTAAGAAAGTTACTGTTGTTGCTTTATCACTAAAGTTTTTAATGGGAACCTCATATTTTAGAGGAGTGTTACTTTTGGTTTCTAAACGCACATAACGCTCTTTGATTCTTACTTCACCATTTCCCTCTTTATATCCTGCCAATTCATATTTTGTTGGTGGTCTTTTTTCAACAAAACCTTTGATGAAAAGCATAACCGGAGTGGCAGTTTTTCCTTCTTCAACAGGTGCATTAATGGTTACACGGATACTTTTGTGGAAGTTTCCGGGACGATTCATGGGATTGTAAGTAGCATCAATGAAGCCGCGTCCACCGGGAGGAACTGCTTCTTTTGTATAATTGGCTGCTGTACATCCACAACCGGGGGCAACTCTTACCAACAAAAGATCCTCATTCCCCGTGTTTGTAAATTCAAAACGCCCGGTAGCAGGTCCTGCTTCCTCTTTGATGTTTCCGAAATCGTAAGTTGTGTTGTCAAATTGAATTTGTGGTTGAGCAATGGATACAATCACAAATAGAACTAACATTGCGGTAATTCCTATTTTTTTCATTGTCTCTGTTTTTTATATTTTTTTATTTAAGTTGTTTATTATTGTTTAAGCGGCAAAGTTACGATTTTTTTTGAAAACTCAGGGAGGTTAATTCCATTAAAATTACCTGATGACATCATCAAATAGATGTTTTTCTCCTTTTTTACTGCAAAAAGGTGATTTATCAAGGCTTCCCGATCGTTGAAAACTGATAAATCTTCCCTGTTAAAGCCATCTAATATCATCTTTGCATCAATTAAAGGTAACTTTTTATGCTTGATTGCCTCAGGATTAAAGTAGACAATCGCTTCATCAGCCTCATTCATACTGTCGCGATACTCTTTCAAAAAGGATTCGGACAAGCTACTGAATGTGTGTAACTCTAGACAGGCAATTAATTGATGTTCAGGATATTGTTCTCTTACGGCACCTATAGTTGCTTTGACTTTGGAAGGCGAATGGGCAAAATCTTTATAGAAAACGTTTTTTTCATTTTTAGCCAGTAATTCCAGGCGATTACTTGCCCCTTTAAATGTAGCAATCGCATCATAAAATTGTTCATCCGAAACTCCGACAGCCCGACAAGTATGCAGGGCAGCATTCAGGTTGGTTAGATTATGTTTTCCAAATATTTTTATTTTCTTTTTACCTTGGGGGGTAAGCAAATAAGTGTCTCCATCAACAATTTCGTACGGATGGTGACTGTATTCCACCTTGCGCGTGTGTGTGATCCGGTCACTCATTGCTTTCAGGACAGGATCCCCCCCATAGTAAATATATTTGCCATCAGCAGGGATCATCTCGGCAAATATCTTGAACTGTTCCACATAAATATCAAAGGTGGGGAATACATTGACATGGTCCCAGGCAATTCCGCTGATAATCCCAACGTTGGGACGATAAAGGTGAAATTTGGGTCGTCGGTCGATAGGGGAGGTGAGGTACTCGTCTCCTTCAATCACCATGATGGAAGCTTCCTGACTCATCTTCACCATTACCTCAAAACCTGCTAACTGAGCACCAACCATGTAGTCGCAAGCGATATTGCAGTGTTGTAACACGTGAATAATCATCGCAGTAATGGTTGTTTTGCCGTGACTCCCTCCTACAACAATCCGCAATTTTTCTTTGCTGTGCTCGTACAGAAACTCCGGATAAGAGTAAATTTTGAGTCCCAGCTCATCCGCTTTAGCTAATTCCGGATTGTCGATACGGGCGTGCATCCCTAAAATAATCGCATCAATCTCTCTGGTGATCAACTCGGGTTGCCAGCCAATCTTTTTAGGAAGCAATCCATATTTTTCCAAACGACTTTTCGCAGGATCAAAGATCTCATCGTCAGAACCGGTCACCTGATCCCCCTTTAAATGCAAGGCAATCGCCAGATTATGCATCGCACTACCGCCAATAGCTATAAAATGAATTCTCATATTGTTTTCTCCATTTAAATCAATCAGCAAAGTTAAGAAATAATCGGCTCATTTGCCATCAACTGCCTGTAAAACTTATAAACAGACCAATGATGAAAAAGGTAGAAGGTAGAAGGTTGAGTTAAAGGCGGAAATCGGAAGGCGGAATAAAAAAAAGTCGAAAGTAGAAAGGCGGTGATGAACAAACAATTACGAATTACGAATTACAAAACCGAAAATTTTATTGAACACGATTATTGTAGTGACAGGTCGCGACCTGTCCTAGAATAATGAATAAAAATAACGTCATGGTCGTAGAGACAGGGCATGCCCTGTCTCCATAATGTTGTTGTGCGACAGATTAATCATTGTGTTAAACATCAGATATTCACATATTTACAAAGTTGACAATTTGAATAAAACGCGATTGTAGGGGCAG
>DIRT01000037.1:95148-157414 GCA_002427605.1 Bacteroidales bacterium UBA5429
GTAGGGGCAGGGCTTGTCCCTGCCCTTTTCCAGAGTGGGGAGTTGAAATAACAAAAGAGCGAGGTCTATTCTGCCCCCCTTTTATTTAAAATTCCAAATAAAAAAGAAGAAATAAAAATTAGAAGTAATTGAATGTCAATAAAGTATAACTTATAGATCTAAAATTCAAGTCAAAATTTGAAATAAAAAAGAGACCCCACAGGAGCCTCTTCTTAACATTATTGAAATCCGAAATTATTCTACCTTCTACCTTCTACCTTCACAATTACAGCGGTTCCCATTCCACCACCAATACATAGTGATGCCAATCCCATGGTTTTCTTTTCACGGATCAATCCATGTACCAATGTGGTTAAAATTCTGTTTCCGGATGCACCAATGGGGTGACCCAATGCAATCGCTCCTCCCCAAAGATTGGTTCTTTCAGCAATCCACTCACGAGAAACTCCGTGTTCGTTAATAAGTTCACCGATAACACCTAACGATTGAGCAGCAAAAGCTTCATTGAGTTCCAATAATTCGATATCGGAAAGTTTGAGATTCGCTTTTTTCAATGCTGCGCGGATAGCGGGAACAGGTCCCATACCCATGATGGCAGGATCAACACCACCTTGACCAACAGCAATTACTTCTGCCATTGGAGTCAAACCCAACTCTTTCATTTTCTCTTCAGAAGCCAAAAGCACAAACGAAGCTCCGTCATTGATTCCGGAAGCATTACCGGCGGTTACAGTCCCCTCTTTCTTGAAAGCAGGTCTTAATTTGGCTAATTTTTCCAGTGAAGTAGTTCTGTTTGGATACTCATCATCTTTAAAAATGATAGTCTCCTTGCGAGTTACGATTTCAACAGGAGTGATTTCGTCAACAAATTTACCGCCATCAACAGCTGCAATCGCATTAGTTTGAGATTGAATTGCAAACTCATCTTGAGCTTCTCTACTGATATTATATTTTTCAGCAATGTTTTCAGCAGTGATTCCCATGTGATAATTGTTGAAAGCATCAGTCAAACCATCATTTACCATGTGGTCAATAGCGCTGATATTTCCCATTTTAATACCGCTACGAACAGTTCCGGGTAATACAAATCCGGCGTTAGACATCACTTCGGTACCGCCGGCCAAAACCAACTCGGCATCGCCAACCAAAATGTCGTTATATCCATTCATCACCGCTTTTAATCCGCTACCGCAAACCATATTGATGCTGTATGCAGGCACTTCAGCAGGAACGCCACCCTTGATGGAGGCTTGTCTGATAACACCTTGTCCTTGTCCGCCGCTTAAAACGTTACCACCGATTACTTCATCAATCTGTTTAGGATCAATTCCGGTTGATTTGATAATATCTTGAATTACAACAGCTGCCAGATCAGCAGGTGTAAATTGAGCTAAAGATCCGCCCATTTTTCCAATAGGAGTACGCTTTGCAGCTACTATAAAAACTCTTTTTTTCATATTCATATTTTCTTAAATAGGTTAAATAAAATAATTTTGGATTACAATTGCATAGGTTTTAAATCGGGAGAGATAATCAAGGTTGCTTCTGTTGCAGCCTGAACCTGTTCAACGGTAAATTCAGGATGAATCTCCTTCAATACAATACCTTCAGGAGTAATCTCCATAACACCCATCTCAGTCACAATCATGTTCACTTGTCCTTTGGCAGTAAGGGGTAAAGAGCACTTCTTTAAAATCTTATGATTTCCCTTTGCAGTATGTTCCATGGCAACAATAACATGTTTTGCACCGGTCAAAAGGTCCATAGCACCTCCCATACCGGGAGTTAATTTACCGGGGATCATCCAATTGGCGATATCACCCTTTTCATCTACTTGCATTGCTCCCAAAATGGTAGCATCTACGTGTCCGCCACGGATAATCACAAAAGATTGTGCTGATGAAAAAGAGGAAGCTCCCTCATTCGCAGTGATATAACCACCACCGGCATTAATTAAGTTGTCATCTTCCATTCCGGCTTCAGGAGTGGGTCCCATACCCAATAGTCCATTTTCTGACTGCAAGATCAACTCAATATCTTCAGATAAATAGTTTGGAACTAAAGTGGGTAGTCCAATTCCTAAGTTAACAACATCTCCATTTTTCAGTTCTTTGGCAACGCGCTTGGCAATCACCTCTCTGATTTGATTTTTATCCATAATGATTTTTTATTAATGATTTATTCTTCGATTTAATTCTTCAGCAACAAAGGAGGTTACATCGGTAGCAAAAGTATTCATACCAAAACCGGCATCATAGCCCAACTCCTTCGCCAACTCATGGGTAATACGAGGACCGCCGCAGCAAACAATCAGTTTATCACGCAATCCTTCAGCCTCCAGCATCTCGATCAGTTCAATCAAATTGTGGATATGCACATCCTTTTGAGTTACGGTTTGAGACACCAGCAACGCATCTGCCTTCAACTCAATTGCTTTGGCGATAAACTCCTCATTAGGAACCTGGCTGCCCAAATTATACGCTTCAAACATATCATAACGCTCAATTCCGAAATGCCCTGCATAGCCTTTCATATTCATGATGGCATCAATCCCGACAGTATGCGCGTCAGTTCCTGTGCTGGCACCAATAACCACAATTTTCCGACCGATATGTTCTTTGATATACTCGTCCGTTTCACTCATACTCATCACGTTGGACTCCACTTTTTCGACCTTGATCGTTGTCGTATCCACAGTGTGCACCAGAGAACCGTAACAGTTGAAAAATGTGAATCCTTCAGTTAATTCTTTATAATAAACCACCTGAGGATTATCCAATCCCATTTTTTTGAGCAATTGTTTAGCAGCCTCAATCGCTTCATCGTTACATGGAATCGGCAAAGTAAAACTCAATTGCACCTTACCATCATTCATGGTATCCCCATAAGGTTTGATTTTTGTTAAATCTAAGGTTTGGTCGAATGATTTTTCATCCATTGAATATAGTCCACTACCCATATCTATCTGATTTTTAGTTATTTAGTGATTAGTTCTAAAATGATGTTACTACACATCGTAATAACTTGCAAATTTACACTTTTTTTTTGAATTTTTCTTATTATGATATTTAAATAATTGGGGGGCAGAATAAACCTCGCTCTTTTGTTATTTCAACTCCCCACTCGATAACATTATTCCTTATGGAAAAATCGTGATCAATTACGAATTACGGTTTGACCTAATATAAATTTATAAACGGGGTTATTTGTGTATTGTCGTTTGTTGTAGAGACAGGGCATGCCCTGTCTCCATGATATTATTATGCGACACATTAAAATTGAATAAATATTTGATAATCACGAAATTGAAAATCGGAAAATTTTATTAAACGCAATTGTAGGGGCAGGGTTTGTCCCTGCCCTTTTCCGAGTGGGGAAATGGAATAACAATAAAGGAAAACCTTTTCTGCCCCCCAATTATTTAAAATACCAAATAAGAAAGAAGAAATAAGAAGTAAAACATGCCGTAGAGACGCAATGCCTTGCGTCTCTGACACAACATAACAATGCTTTGCGTCTCTGAAATAAAATGTGATAAACAAATCCGAAATTTTTCTATATTTTTGTAAATTGAACAAAAAAGAAAGGACGAATGGTTAACATAGAACAATATCATCAAATTAAAAAGGAGTTGGGTGCTGATGTGAAGCTGATTGTGGTCTCTAAAACGAAACCGGCAGAGCAGATACAAACTCTTTATAATGAAGGACATAGAAAGTTTGGGGAGAATAGAGCGCAGGAAATGCAGCAAAAATATGAACAGCTGCCTCAGGATGTTGAATGGCATTTTATTGGGAAATTGCAAACCAATAAAGTGAAATATATTGCTCCGTTTGTTACTATGATTGAGAGTGTGGACTCTTTTAATTTGCTGAAAATGATCCAAAGACAGGCACTCAGAAATGAGCGAATTATTCCTTGTTTGTTGCAGTTTCATATCGCTCAGGAGGAGTCCAAGTCCGGATTTACGGTTGAAGAAGCAGTTGAAATGTTGCGCTCTCCCGAGTTTAAAGAGATGACACAGATTCAACTTTGTGGAGTTATGGGAATGGGTACCTTTACTGACGATACCTCCCTGACGCGCAAGGAGTTCCAATCTCTTTTCCAAATATTTACTAAGTTGAAAACCGAATTTTTCCCGGATGATCCGAACTTTAAAGAGATCTCTATGGGGATGAGCGGCGATTACCCGATTGCCATTGAAGAGGGAAGTACAATGGTGCGCATCGGAAGTGCCATTTTTGGAGCCAGATAGGAGAGTGGATTTCACCTCATAAATCTCCATAAAAATTAGTACCTTTGCCAAATTTTTTTACAATGGGATTATTTTCGTTTTTTTCAAAAGATAAAAAAGAGGAACTGAATAAAGTTCTGGAAAAATCTAAGGAAAACTTCTTTCAGAAGTTGGCTCGAACTGTTGTAGGACGATCCAAAGTGGATGATGAGTTGCTGGATGACCTGGAAGAGGTGTTGATTGCCTCCGATGTGGGTGTGGAAACAACATTGAAAATCATTGAAAGGATAGAAGGCAGAGTTCAAAAAGATAAATACTTAGGTGCCAATCAGTTGAATAAAATCCTGAAAGAGGAGATTGTGGCACTGCTTCTGGATAATAAGCAGGAAGAGTTGGAAGATTTTCAACTTCCTGAATCTGATATGCCCTATGTGATGATGGTGGTCGGTGTGAATGGCGTGGGTAAAACCACAACTATCGGGAAGCTGGCTAAGAAGTTCAAAGATAAGGGATACAGCGTTATGCTGGGTGCTGCCGATACTTTTAGAGCTGCCGCAGTAGATCAACTGGAGATTTGGGCAGAACGCGCTGGAGTACCTATCATCACGCAAAAGATGGGTTCCGATCCCGGTTCAGTAGCCTATGACACAGTGGCTTCCGCTATCGCTAAAAAAGCGGATGTGGTGATTATTGATACTGCCGGCAGATTGCACAACAAAGCGCCGCTGATGAAAGAGTTGTCAAAGATTAAAAATGTAGTGGGAAAACTAATTCCTGATGCACCGCATGAAATTCTGCTGGTTTTGGACGGTTCAACCGGTCAAAATGCAATCGAACAGTGTAGACAGTTTATGGCTGCTACGGATGTTACGGCTCTGGCAATCACCAAATTGGATGGAACTGCTAAAGGCGGTGTGGTGATTGGAATCTCAGACCAATTCCAGGTGCCTGTGAAATATATTGGAGTGGGAGAGAAAATAGACCAGATTCAGGTCTTTAACCGCTACGAGTTTATAGATTCCCTTTTCCCTGAAGATTGGTAAAATGAAAGTGGAAATCGATACCCATTCCGGATTCTGCTTTGGAGTGATGGACGCGGTGCAAACTGCTGAAAAGTGGCTCCAAACACATCCTTCCCTCTATTGCCTTGGCGATATTGTTCACAATGAGGTGGAGGTAGAGCGGCTTTCCAAATTAGGGTTGAAGATTATCCGGCATGAGCAGTTTAAAGAGTTGCATGATACGCACGTGTTGATTCGGGCGCATGGCGAACCTCCTGAGACGTATGAGATTGCTAAAAAAAATCGAATTCAGTTGATTGATGCGACCTGTCCGGTTGTGTTAAATCTCCAAAAGAAAATAAAAGAGCAATATCTGGCAGAAAAAGAGAGTCAGATTTTGATATTCGGCAAGCCGGGTCACGCAGAAGTAGTCGGACTGCAAGGACAAACCGACAATGAAGCGATTGTGATTACATCAGTGGAGGATTTGCAACAGATTGATACTTCCCGACCCGCTTATTTGTACGCACAAACCACCCAAAATTTGGAAAAATATACTCAGATTATTGAGAAACTAACTGAAATTTACAAAAAAGAGGGTAGGGAAACCGATTTTCATTATCAAGATACCATTTGCAGACGAGTTTCTAATCGGGCGGAACAGATCAAGACGTTTGCTAAAGCTTATGATATGATTCTGTTTGTTTCAGGAGAGAAAAGTTCCAATGGGCTTTACCTGTACCAAACTTGTCTGACTGCTAATCCACGCTCTCACTTTATTTTTAAGATTGATCAGGTGGACGAAATTCTATTCGATTCCAATACATCTATCGGGATTTGCGGAGCTACATCCACCCCGATGTGGTTGATGGAAGAGGTGAAAAAACGGGTAGAAGAGCGAATGACCGGTACCCCTAAAAATGAAACAGCATGAAAAAACGGGTTTTACTGGCTATGAGTGGAGGAGTGGATAGCTCCCTGGCTGCTGTTTTGCTTCAAAATGAGGGGTATGAGGTGATCGGATTGACGCTCAAAGTGTGGAGTTATGAGAAAACCTATTTTGGTAAGAAGGGCACTGTTTCCGATGAGCAATATATTTTTGATGCGCAAGCGTTGGCTCAACGTTTGGGAATAGAACATCATGTGGCGGATATTCAGGAGCAGTTTTATGATGCTGTAATCACTCCTTTTATGGAAGAGTATATGGCAGGAAGAACCCCAAATCCTTGTGTGCAGTGTAATCCTACCATGAAGTGGGGAACCTTTGTTCATTATGCGGATCAGTTTGATTGTGAGTATGTTGCCACCGGGCACTACGTCAAAAAGGTAGAGGAAAAGGGACGTTTTTATCTTGTTCAGGGCAAGGATCAGGTCAAAGATCAATCTTATGTTTTGTGGCAATTGACTCAAGAACAGTTGCGGAGAACGCTCTTTCCCCTGGGAGGTTACAATAAAAATGAAGTCAAACAGATGGCTCAGGAGTCGGGAATAGAGTTTCCTACTTCACAAGGCGAGAGTTATGACATCTGCTTTATTCCGGATGGTGATTATCGCTCTTTCCTTTTTCTACATTGTCAGGATCGGTGTGAAAAACTAAGAGGGGGGGTGATTTGTGATTCCAAAGGAAAATGGTTGGGGAAACATAGAGGTTATCCTTTTTACACCATTGGTCAAAGAAAAGGATTACAAGTAGCGGTGGGGCATCCCGTCTATGTTACACATATTGATGCGGAGAACAACAGAGTTGTTTTGGGAGAAAAAGAAGAGTTGTTATCCAAAAAAATAGCGTTGAGTAATATCAATATTCAAAAATATGACCAATTACCGGACTCGTACCGGGCTTTGGTGAGAATAAGATATAAAGACAAAGGAGCTATGGCTCAAATTTATAAGGAAGGGACACAATATTTTTGCGAATTTGATGTTCCTATTTCTGCGGCTACTCCCGGACAATCTGCTGTTTTCTATGAAGGTGAACAATTGGTGGGTGGTGCTATAATTGAGTATGCAATACAATAAAAAAATAAGAATTTAAAGATCAAAAAGTATGAAAAAGGGAACTTTAATTCTGGTGATGGCTTTCTTTTCCGCTGTGCTGATGGCACAACCGCAAGCACCCAACCGAATTGATAGTCAGGGGAAAAAACAGGGAGAATGGAGGAAGTTCAAAGATGGAGTTTTGCTCTACGAAGGACGTTTTAAAGATGATGTTCCTATTGGAGAGTTTAAATATTACCATTCTAATGGAAGTTTGAAAAGTATATCTGTTTTCATACAGGGTGTTCATGAGGTAAAAACGACAATTTTTCATCCCAATGGGCAGAAGGCGTCTGAAGGCAGGTTTTTAGATCAATTAAAAGATGGTGAGTGGAACTATTGGAATGAAAACGGGGGTCTGATCAGTGTGGAAAACTATGCAAAAGGGAAGAAAAATGGAGTTTGGAAAGTTTTTTCGGCTCAAACCGGAATTCTTTTGGAAGAACTCAACTATAAAAATGAACTTTTGGATGGAGTTTCAAAAACCTTTTACACTGATGGTAAGCCGTGTACAGTAGACCATTTTATTATGGGAAAACGCTATGGGGAGGCGATCAGCTACTTTATTGATGGAGTGGTTTCTATTAAAGGTGAATATAAAGATAACTTAAGAATTGGTGAGTGGGAGTATTATGATCAAGGTGGAAGATTGAGAAAAATAGTCCATTACGATCGTTCTCACGAAATCAGCACATACTTATTTTTTTATAATCGTTCGCAGCAGATCAAACTGAACCAGGAGGCGATAGCTTACTTTTTGTTTCAGGGAAATAAAACTATGATTTACACCGTAAAAGGCGAAACCATGACTATTACCGATGATGCAGAGATTGTTACATACTGGGCTGATTTCTTTAACTTTGTACCTGTATCTCCAAAAATTCATGCTGCTCATCAGGCTGTTAAAAGTTATGTTACAGTAGATGAAGAGACTATTGAAGTGTTTTTACAACCCCAATTACCTTATCCTGTTTATTCCAAAGGTGATGAGGCTGAAATGGTGAAAATGTTATTTCCAAGAGAATTACCAAAATTAGAGTAGATTTTTCTCTTTTTTATATGCTAAAATTTATATATATTTGCAGGATGGTTAAAAATAGGATGTTTTTGGTTAAGTGTTTGATGTTCAGTGTTTTGCTAACTTTGTGTTTGGCAAAGATTGAACTAAAAGCTTCCATTTTTTCGACAGAAGTTTTTCCTGCTTCCAATTATGAATTGGGAACACCTCAGGATTCTGTCAAAAAAAAGGAGACCCAAAAACCTAGAAAAGGAAGGTTCAGATCCCATAAGGTTTCATTTGAAACATTTAATGAGAGCTATGAAAGGGCTTTGAAATATTACAATAAAGGTGCTTATTTATCTGCAGCAGGATTGTTTGAAAAACTCTATCCGCTCGCAGTAGGTACACGTCAGGGAGATTCGATTTTGTATCTTTTTGCTGATAGCTATTTTAAGAACAAAGATTATCATTTGGCAGCATATCACTTTAAAACCTACACCAGGCGATATCCCGGTACCCCAAGAACTGAATTGGCAGCATTGAATTGTGCCAGGGCGCTTTATTATACTTCTCCCTCTTATGAAGTAGATCAGACAGATACATATTACGCCATTGATGAGATTAAGGATTTTATCAAACAATATCCGAATAGTCCTTACATTGAAGATTGTAACACCATGTTGGATGAGTTGCGGAATAAGCTGGCTCAGAAGCAGTTTGAAATTGTAAAGCTATACTATAACACAGGAAACTATAGGGCTGCTCAATTGATGGTCAAAGACTTTATGAAAGAGTATTCATACTCACCCTATGCACCTGAAGCGCTCTTTTTATTGGTAAAAAACAACTATGAGTATGCATCTAAAAGTATAGAAAGTAAACAAAAAGAGCGTTTAATTGAATGTGCAGAAGCGTATGATGCATTAGCTGCACAATTTCCTAATTTTGCCAATATTGCAGAGGCAAAACGAATTTATGATAAAGCATTAACCGAAATAAATATAATTAATTCTAAACAAAAATAGATGAAATCAAACGAGTACCACAAGGCAAGAATTAATCCATTAGCGATTACCCGTGACCTAAGACTTTTTGACAGTGAAAATGATAATATTTACAAAACTATCGCAATTCTGTCAAAAAGAGCAAATCAGATCGCTACTGATATGAATGAGGAGTTTAAAGAACGAGTTAAAGAGTTTGAAAAACGCGAAGATATTATCGATGAGGTGTTTGAAAACAAAGAGCAGATTGAATTAGCTCGTTTTTATGAACATTTGCCCAAACCAACAATATTAGCTATTTACGAATTTGAGCAAGATAAAATTTTCTATAAAGATCCGGAAAACTAATTATGGCTTTGCCAGATAAGAAACATATTGTTATTGGAATTACGGGGGGGATCGCGGCTTACAAGGCGCTTTCCCTAATTCGTTTATTTAAGCAGGCAGAATATGACGTGCGTGTTGTAGCTACGAAGAATGCTTTGGAGTTTGTAACCCCTCTTACTATAGAAACATTATCACAAAACTCTCTGTATCATGAGATGTTTGGACCTTCTCCCAAAAGGAGTGTAGATCATATCGCCATTGCTGATTGGGCGGATGCTGTTGTGATTGCACCGGCATCTGCGAATATCATTGGAAAATATGCTCATGGTATTGCTGATGATCCGTTGTCGACCCTTCTGTTGGCAGTGAAAGCACCCGTTTTTGTAGCACCTGCAATGAATTGCAATATGTATTCTCATCCGGCAGTTCAAGCTAATTTGACTATTTTGCAAGAAAGAGGAGTTCATATTGTTGAACCTCAGGGTGGATTTTTAGCTTGTGGATATGAAGGGCAGGGCAGGCTAGAGGATCCGGAACAAATTTTCAAGGTAGTAGATCAGTACTTGAATCAGGAACTCTCATTACAGGGAGTACAGGCAGTGGTTACGGCAGGTCCAACCTATGAATCGATTGATCCCGTACGTTTTATTGGGAACCACTCATCCGGCTTAATGGGCTTTGAATTGGCTCAGGTTTTGGCGGAGATGGGAGCGCAGGTGACACTGGTTACAGGACCGACCCGTCTGACTGTAACTCACCCTTCGATAGAGCGGGTAGATGTGGTTTCTGCACAGCAGATGTATGAAACAGTGATGGCTAAATCACAAGCTGCAAAATTGATTATTATGGCAGCAGCCGTTGCAGATTATACTCCCGTTACTGTGGCAAATCAGAAAATAAAAAAAGATCAACAGGAGTTTCAATTACTCTTGCGTAAAACAAAAGATATTTTGTGGGAATTAGGACAAAATAAGAGGAATGATCAATGTTTGGTTGGTTTTGCCTTGGAAACTGAAAATGAGATTGAGAATGCACAAAAGAAATTGCAAAATAAAAAATGCGATTGGATCGTTCTTAATTCTATGAACCATCCTCAGGCGGGTTTTAATAAACCAACAAATAAAGTAATGATGATATCCAAAGAGAATCAAATTGTTGAAACGGAAGTGTTGTCCAAGAAGGAGATTGCCGCTGAGATCGTTCGAACAGTGGTCAATTCGTTAAAAATCAACTAAATAATACTGCCATGATCAAGAGAGTTTTTTTACTTTTGCTTTCCATTACTTTCACAACTGCCCTTTTAGCGCAGGATTTCCAGTGTCAGATTTCGATTAATTCACAAAAGATTGCAGGATCTAACTATGAACGTTACAGAGATCTTCAACAAGAGCTCTATAAATTCGTACATGAAAGAAAATGGTGTCAGTATAATCTGAAAATGAATGAACGAATTGAGTGTGCTATTGTGATTACATTGGAGAGTCAGGCAGGAGATAAACTCAATGCTACCATGATGATTCAATTGCAAAGACCCGTATATAAAACAAACTATAAAACATCTTTGCTTAATTTTCAGGATAAAAATGTTCAGTTTACGTATATTGACGGAGAGCCGCTGGAGTATGTCGAGAATAGCAATACAAACCAATTGACCTCCTTAATTGCTTTTTATCTGAATTTCTTTTTAGGGGTAGAGTTTGATACTTTTGCAATGAATGGCGGTTCCCCTTACTTTGATAAAGCACAAAATATTGTCAACTTGTGCCAAAATGGAGTTGAACCAGGTTGGAAACCTTTTGAATCCGGTCAAGCTAATCGTTACTGGCTGATGGAGAATTTGACCAATACTTCCTATTCTAAATTCCATGAATTTTATTACCAATATCACCGCCTGGGTTTGGATGTGATGTCAGAATCACCTGATGCAGGCAGAGCTGAAATTATGGAGAGTTTGCGTCTGTTACAGCAGGTGAATCAGCAAAGAGCAGGACTGTATATGATGCAAATTATAGTTCAAACCAAGGCACAAGAGATTATTGAGATCTTTAAGGAGGGAACAGCAGGAGAAAAAACGCAGGTGGTTGCCATTATGAAACAATTGGATCCCGCTAATGCTTCCAGATATGATGCGATTACACAATCATCAGGTCAAAGGTAGCCATGTTACTCTCATTACAAATAGAAAATTACGCTATTATTAAGTCGCTCAATATGACTTTTGATAGCGGCTTTACAGTCATCACCGGAGAAACCGGAGCAGGTAAATCAATCTTGATTGGCGCTCTCTCCCTGATTCTCGGTAATAGAGCCGATAGTTCTGTATTGTATGATAGAACTCGCAAATGTATTGTAGAAGGCGTATTTGGTATTCAAAAATTGGATTTGAACTCTTTTTTTGAAGAGAATGAATTGGATTATGCAGATCATACTATCTTAAGACGTGAGATCAACGTTTCCGGAAAATCCCGGGCTTTCATCAATGATACTCCGGTATCTTTGGCATTATTGAAAGAGTTGGCAGAGCATTTGGTTGATATTCATTCACAGCATCAACACTTGTTACTTGCCAATCACGACTTTAGAATCCGAATTTTGGATGATTATGCACAAAATGGAGCTTTGTTAGAGCAATATCAAGTGCAATATAAACAACATCAGCAAGTTACAGCGCTTTTGGCTCAATTGATTGAGGAGCAGGAAAAGGCGGCGCAGGAGCACGACTATCATACCTTTTTACTCCAAGAGTTGGAAGCAGCCAGTTTGCGTGAGGGAGAACAAGAGGAGCTGGAGCAACAAATTAAAAGATTGACATATGCTGAGACGATCAAAGAGAGACTTTACCGTTCTACTCAGCTATTGGAACAGGATCAACTTTCTATCTTATCGATGCTTCGTGAGCTGAAATCGGAATTGAGTCACATTAGTGAGATAGATCCACGCTATCAGGAGCTATGGAATCGGGTGGAATCGGTTCATATTGAGCTCAAAGATTTGGAAAGTGAGATTACTGCTCTGGGACAGGAGGTTGAGGTGAATCCGGAGTTATTGGCGCAACTGAATGAGCGTCTTGATCTGCTGAATAGATTGCAGCTTAAGCATAAAGTAAACAGCGAGAGTGAGTTGATGGAGCGTCAAGCCGAGCTGCAAGGTTGGGTGTCACAGTTTGTAGATTTAGAGTCACAGGTTGCAGCTAAGCAAAAGGAGTTATTGAAAATAAAGGGATTGTTAGAGAGCAGCGCAAAACAGTTGTCCGAAAAGCGAAAGGCTGCCTCCCCCCAAGTAGAAAAAGAAATAAAAAATAATATTCAAATCCTGGGAATGGAAGAGGCTACTTTTAAGGTAGTGATAAATAAAAGTTCTCAATTGGGACTCTTAGGTGGTGATCAGGTTCAGTTTTTATTTTCAGCCAATCGGGGTGGACCCACTTTGGAAGTGGAAAAGATCGCATCGGGAGGAGAAATCTCCAGACTAATGCTGGCGATTAAATATGTGATTACATCAACAAACTATTTGCCGACTGTCATTTTTGACGAAATTGATACCGGTGTATCGGGTGATATCGCAGGAAAAGTAGCACGACTGATGACAAAAATTGCTCAGGAAAGACAACTGCTGGTGATTACTCACCTGCCACAGATTGCAGCGAAGGCGAAGCTGCACTATTTTGTTTATAAAAAAGTTGAGGGAGACCAAACTTATACCCATATTAAACAATTAAATGATCAAGAAAGGGTAGAAGAGATTGCAACCATGATCAGTGCTGAAAAAGTGACTGATGCTGCACGTCAAACTGCTCAATTGTTAATTAACGAATCATAAAACAAAACGACATGAAAAGAGAATATTGGATCAGGTTTTTCGTAATAATAGCACTTATTCTATGCTTCTTCCAAGTACAAGCACAAGGGGTTTTTAAAAAAGAGGAAGCTAAATTTGTTTATCTATCTTCGCTTGGCTTTGCAAAAGGAGTGAATGATATTCATTTTGATGGACGAACAGTGAAAAATAATATTCCTGTCATCTCAATCCATCAAGTGTTGGCGTATCAGTTTAATCCATATGTGATATTGGGTGTCGGTGCCGGGTATGATTTGTATTCCAAAACCGGGTTTATTCCGCTTTATACACATTTGACTGTAAATTTTATGAATAATGATTGGGCGCCTTTTTGGAATTTGAATGCAGGATATTCCTTTAAATGGTATGTCAATCAAAAACCGGAACCCATGACACGGGTGATTCATGCTGCCCGAACCGGATTGTATGGTGAAACGGGCTTGGGATTAAAAATGAAAATGAGTCCAAAGTTTGCACTGCTATTTTCTGTTAATTATAAACTACAGCAATCCCATATATATTATAGTGTGATTGATGAATCACAGCCTGATATTTCACAATTGGCAACCAATAGTTCCGCTTTTGCGTTGTATCATTTTCTGGGATTTAAATTGGGCTTTTTGTTCTAAAAATGGATCCGATTCAAGTTAAAATAGAGGAGCTAAAAGAAGTGATTAACCAACATAATCACAACTATTATGTATTGGATAATCCGACTATTTCTGATTATGATTTTGATCAGTTATTATTGGAATTAATTCGATTGGAGCAAGAAAATCCTCAGTATCAAACTGCTGATTCGCCATCGCAACGCGTGGGTGGAGGAATTACTCAACAGTTTGAAACCTGGACCCATCAATATCCGATGCTTTCTTTGGGAAACACATACTCTAAAGAGGAGTTATACGAATTTGATCAACGCATACACAAGTTACTTACTGAACCGGTGGAGTATGTTTGCGAATTAAAATATGATGGGGTGGCAATTAACCTGATATATAAAGATGGCGTTTTAGTGAAAGGCGTCACACGTGGGGATGGTGTTGTGGGGGATGATGTTACGGTGAATGTTAAGACAATTCGCTCTATTCCTTTGAAGTTAAGGGGTGATTATCCTCAAGATTGTGAAGTGAGAGGGGAGATCATATTGACTCATAAACAGTTTGCCCTCTTGAATGATGAAAGGGAGGAACTGGGGTATCCCACTTTTGCGAATCCTAGAAATGCCGCTTCCGGAAGTTTGAAACTGCTGGATTCCAACGAAGTAGCCAGAAGAGGACTTGATTCCCGTCTCTATCTTTTGTTGGGAGAACAACTTCCGGTTACAAATCATGCTGATGCTATCCATAAGCTGAAAGAGTGGGGCTTTAAAACTCCCGAAGTGACTGAAAAAGTGAGCACAATCGATGAAGTTTTTGCATTTATTGAATATTGGGATAAGGAACGGGAAAAATTGCCTTTTGATATTGATGGTGTGGTGATTAAAGTGAATAGTTTTGCACAACAAACAGCATTGGGAACCACTTCGAAATTTCCTCGTTGGGCGATATCATACAAGTTTAAGGCAGAAAGAGCATTGACTCCGCTGCTTAGTGTCGATTTTCAGATTGGTAGAACGGGCGCGGTAACCCCTGTTGCAAATCTTGCCCCGGTGCCCATTAGCGGTTCGATTGTCAAAAGGGCTACCCTTCACAATGCGGATATGATGGATGCGTTGGATTTGCATGATAATGATTTTGTATATGTAGAAAAGGGGGGGGAGATCATTCCTAAGATTGTAGCTGTAGAGCTTGAAAAGAGAAATCCTACCAGCAAGAAAATTCAATTTATTACTCGCTGCCCCGAGTGCAATACTCCTCTCGTGCAGAATCCCGGTGAAACACAAATCTATTGTCCTAACGAGTTGGGCTGTCCACCCCAAATTAAGGGAAGATTAGAGCATTTTATTTCAAAAAAAGCAATGAACCTTGACTCCTTAGGGGAAGGAAAGGTGGAGATGCTCTTTTCTAATCAATTGGTGCATTCTATCGCTGATTTTTATGACTTGCAGTATGACCAACTGATTGGATTGGAAAAAGTGATTACCGATGAGGAATCTCAAACTGAAAGAGTGATTAGTTTTCAGGATAAAACAGTGCAGAATATTCTAAATAGTGTAGAACAATCAAAGCAGGTCCCCTTTGAAAGAGTGCTTTTTGCTCTGGGAATCCGATATGTTGGAGAGGTTACAGCTAGAAAATTGGCGGAAGCATTTCGCTCGATAGATCAACTAGCCAATGCCACATTTGATGAGTTGACACAAGTGAGCGATGTGGGTGAAAAAGTAGCCCAATCAGTGATTGATTATTTCAATCAGCCACAAAATCTAGAAACAGTTTTGCGACTACAAAAAGCCGGATTGCAATTTGAGATTCAGGAAGAGGATCGTGGTGTTCAGATTGATCTCTTCAAACAAGGTTCTATCGTGGTGAGTGGTGTCTTTTCAGTTCCCAGAGATGAGATTAAAAAGTTGATCGAGCAATATGGAGGTAAAATTGTCTCTTCCATTTCCAAAAGTACACTATATGTAGTTGCAGGAGAAAAAATGGGACCGGAGAAAGAGAAAAGAGCGAATTCATTGGGTATTCAAATTTTATCTGAAGAAGATCTGTATAAGATGATTGAGGAAGAGAAGAGAAAGTTAGAAAATGAATAACATTTTAATTAAAAAATATATAAAAACAAATTAATTATGAGTAATCCTAAGTTAAGTGTCAATATCAACAAAGTAGCTACAATTCGTAATGCAAGAGGTGGAAATATTCCTAATTTGGTTCAGGTAGCTATCGATTGTGAAAAGTTTGGAGCAGAAGGAATTACTGTACATCCACGCCCTGATGAAAGACATATTCGCTATCAGGATGTTCGGGATTTGAAAAAAGTAGTGATTACAGAGTTTAATATTGAAGGGTATCCCTCAGAAAATTTCATTAATTTGGTTTTAGAAGTTGTACCTGAGCAGGTTACTTTGGTTCCTGATCCACCGGAAGCAATTACATCCAATAATGGCTGGGATACGATTACCTATCAGAATCTGTTAAAGGAGGTGATTGAACGTTTTCATCAAAAGGGGATTAGAACCTCAATTTTTGTAAATCCGGATCCCAAATATATCGCACCGGCGAAAGAAACCGGAACAGATCGAATCGAGATGTATACTGAAAGCTATGCTTCAAATTATCTCAAAAATAGAGAAAAAGCGATTCAATCTTTTATTGAAACTGCTCAGGAAGCTTATCGCTGTGAATTGGGAATTAATGCAGGTCATGATCTTTCCTTAGAGAATTTGCACTATTTTGCCTTAAATATTCCTCATTTGTTGGAAGTGTCAATTGGTCATGCACTGATTTCAGATGCACTCTATTTTGGCTTGAAAGAGACAATAGAACGCTATAAACAGCAATTAGTTATCAATTAATTAGAGAAAATAACTAACTTGACTCTCTTCAGTATTTTTTATTATCTTTGCAAACTTTTTTAATAAACAAATTAAATATTTATTTACTTACGTAATTAATTATGGAATCTAAAGATCTTCTCCACCCGGAAAATGAAAACAATCAAACTTCAGAGGTGAACAACGGTGCTTCTATGAAAGACCAAAACAATGCCAGTCAAACTGAGATCCCTTCAGAAGAAGTTGTTGATGTAAATGAACCTCAAGCTGAGGTCGAAACAACAGTTGAGCAAACAGCAGAACCTACGGTAGAACAACCGATAGAACAATCAGTAGAACAACCTATCGAAGAACCAGCCGAGCAAACTATTGAACCAACTGCAGAGGTAGTAGTAGAACCTGTTGCGGAACCCGCAGAAGAAACAACTTCAGTTGTAGAAACTACTCAAGCTGAAGAAACTACTCCAAGTGAAAAACCCGCAAGCGAATCTGCTTCCGCTTCAGATATTATGTCTGAGATAGAAGAAACAGAATCTGCCAAATCAGAAGAGGAAGAGGAGGAAGAAGAGGATGAAAATGTTGAAACAGCTCAAATTACTGTTGAAGAGTGGCAAAAACAATATGGCGACTATACTTTTGAACAATTAGTTCAAGAGATTGATACCGTTGCACAAAATGAAAACTACAATCAGATCAAGAATCAATTTTCCGTACTTAAAACGTTGATTCTGGAGCAGATTAAAATAGATAAAAAGAATCAATTTGACCAGTTTATAGAACAAGGTGGTGAAAAAGAAGAGTTTGAATATGAAACTACCGAGTTAGAAAAGACTTTTAACAAAGCATTTTCAAACTATAAGAAAAACAGAGTTAAATTTCTGGAAAAACTGGAGCTTGAAAGACAACAAAATCTTGAAGCTAAAAATAAAATTATAGAAGGCTTGAAGAGCTTGGTAGAAACTGAAACCAATTTGAAAATTTTAAATGATCAATTCAAACAGTTTCAGGATGAGTGGAGATCGATTGGACCTGTTCCTCAAAACGAAACAGCCAACTTATGGCAAAACTACCACTTCTATGTTGAAAAGTTCTTTGATATTCTAAGAATGAACAAGGAGTTAAGATCCTTGGACTTGAGAAAGAATCTGGAACAAAAAGTGAAGTTGTGTGAAGCAGCCGAATCACTTCTTCTTGAAGATTCTATCAATAAATCATTCAAACTGTTACAACAGTATCACAATGATTGGAAAGAGATAGGACCGGTTCCTGAAGAGAAAAAAGAGGAGATTTGGGAAAGATTTAAAAATGCTTCTGACCAGGTTAATCAAAGAAGAAGAGAGTATTATGATAAATTGTACACAGAGCAGCAAAATAATTACAATGCTAAATTGGTGTTGTGTGAACAAGTTGAAGAGTTGATTAAAGAATTACCCCAAAACGCCAGAGATTACAACGCTGTAAGTGAACAATTGACAGAGGTTCTCAAAGTTTGGAAGTCACTGGGACAAGCTCCTGCAAAATTGAATGATGAGATTTGGGAAAGATTTAAAAAGTCGTTGGATTATTTCTTTGAATCTAAAAAGAGTTTCTTCAACCAAATTAAAGAAACCTATACACAAAATCATAACTTAAAAGTGAATCTGGCTATCAGAGCTGAAGCTATTGCTACTCGTACCGACTGGAGACAGGCAACAGATGATATTATTGCATTACAGAAAGAATGGAAAGAAATTGGTCCATCTACGAAAAAAAGCTCAGAGATGATTTGGAAACGATTCAGAGCAGCATGTGACCAGTTTTTTGAAGCTAAATCACACTATTTTGCTAATGCTAAAGCAATTGAAGCTGAAAACTTAGCAAAAAAAGAGGAGATCATTAAAAATATTCTCGAATATGAATTCACTGATAATAAGAGTGAAAACATAGAAGCAATGAAAAAAATGCAACGAGAGTTTTTGGATATTGGATTTGTACCCAGAAAAGAGAAAGATCGTATTTTTGAAGAATATAGAGCTGCAGTAAACAAACGCTTTGCGGAATTGAAGATTTCCAATGAAGAGGTGAAAAAAGATTTCTATAAATCTAAAATAAAAGATATATTGGATAATCCTAATGCAGATCGAATCCTGGATAAAGAAAAACGCTTCTTACATAGCAAATTACAACAGTTGAAAGAGGATATTGCGTTATGGGAGAATAACTTAGGATTTTTCGCAAACTCTAAAAATGCAGATTTGTTAAAAGCTGAGTTTGAAAAGAAAATTGAAGCAGCTAAGAAAGAGGTGGAAGAGATTCAATTTAAACTCAAAATGATGAATCAAAAACAATAAAGTTGTAGTATGAAACGAATGATCTCGATTTTAACTCTTTTACTAATTTGCATACCTTTTGCAAGTATAGCACAAGGAAAAAAAGATGGGGATCAACTTTTAGGAGTCTATTGGGTAGAGAAACCAAATTCAACTTTAAAATCCAAAGTAAGAATCTATAAAACCTCTAAAGGAGAGTATGAAGGGAAGGTAATTTGGTTTAATGAACCTAATAATAAAGATGGAACCCCTAAGTTAGATCCTCATAATCCTGATCCAAAACTAAGAAATCAACGTGCAGATCAAGCTGTTATTTTGAGAGGATTTACCTATAATCCCAAAACTAAAGAGTGGGTTGGGGGTGAGGTTTATAATCCGGAAGATGGGAAGTCTTATAGCTGTAAATTGAAGTTTCAAGACTCTAAAACCTTGAGAGTAAGAGGATACGTTGGAATCCCGTTGTTGGGAAAAACATTATTTTGGAAGAAATTGGAATGATAAATTTAGAAGTTAGAATTGACAAATGGCTTTGGATGGTGAGGATTTTCAAAACCCGCTCTATGGCTACTGAAGCATGTAATGCCGGAAAAGTCAAAATGGATGGTCAAAATCTAAAACCTTCCAAATCGGTGAAAGTAGGGGATATCTACAATGTGAAAATAGATCAGTTGAACAAAACAATTCAGGTTGTGGGTGCTCCCAAAAATAGAGTAGGAGCTAAGTTGGTTCCTGAATTTTGCACAGATTTAACCCCTCAGGAGGAGTATGAAAGAGTGAAAGCTCTGAGAACCAGCTTCGAAATCAGATCTCACGGATTGGGAAGACCAACAAAAAGAGACAGAAGACAGATCGACTATTTAAAAGATTATTTTGGTGAAGATTAAATATATTACAATGAAAAAAAATAACGTAAATTTCAGCATTTTCATTATTGGATCACTTTTCTTTGTGTTCGGGTTTGTAACCTGGCTCAATAGTGTGTTGATCCCATTTTTACAAATCGCTTGTGAGTTGAACGAAACACAAGCCTCTTTGGTTAACTTTGCCTTCTATATCTCCTATTTTGTGATGGCAATCCCTTCTTCATATATCCTTAAAAAGACCGGATTCTCTAACGGAATGGCACTGGGCTTAGTGATTATGGCTGTGGGTTCTATTCTCTTTGTCCCAGCTGCAATGTACAGAAATTATCTCCTCTTTTTAATCGGACTCTTTATCCAGGGTACCGGCTTGGCACTGCTCCAAACCGCGGCTAATCCTTATGTAACCATCTTAGGACCGATTGAAACTGCGGCAAGACGCCAAAGTATCATGGGAGTAGCCAATAAAGTAGCCGGAATGATCGGGATTCTGATCCTTTCTTCAGTGGTATTTTCAGGTAGTAATGAATTGTTGGAGCAAATCAAAACAACAGTTGATCCGGTTTTAAAAGAACAATTATTGGTTCAGCTATCCAGAAGCGTGATTGTCCCTTATATCATCATGACAATAGTTTTGATTGCCTTAATGCTCTTTGTTAAGGCGGCAAAATTGCCCGAAATTGATGATGAAGCCAATGTTTCCGAAGAAGATAAGTCAGACAAATCAATCTTTGCGTATCCCTATTTATGGTTGGGAATTTTAGCTCTTTTCTTCTACGTGGGTGTGGAAGTTGTGGCAGTTACATACTTAATACCTTACGGAGATGCCTTAGGAATTCCAACGGAGATCTCCATGCATTTCCCAATCTATGCTTTAATTGCATTGGTAATTGGTTATCTGTTGAGCATTGTTTTGGTTCCTCGTGTGTTGTCGCAACGTGCATTGGGAATTGTTAATCTCATTTTGGCAATCATTCTCTTGTTGATGGCTTGGCTGAGCTCAAATCCTTATGTGTCAATTGTTTCAGTGATTTTATTGAGCTTTACACATGCCATTTTATGGCCGGTTATCTGGCCGCTTTCCATCCAGGGATTGGGGAGACATACCAAGTTAGGATCTGCATTTTTGATCATGTCGATTGCCGGCGGTGGAGTGATTTCTATTATCTATGCTGCTGTAGCTCAAAAACATGGCTATCAGGATGCCTATTCTATTCTTTTAATCGCATACCTGTTTATGCTTTTCTTCGTAACCATCGGTTCGAAAATCAAGAAATGGAGCTAAAAGAAGGCGGAAGTCGAAAATCGAAAGGCGGAATTGTTTCTCACCTCTTTCCTATTTCTACTTCTTACTTCTTATTTCTTCTTTCTTATTTGGAAATAAAAATAAAAGGGGGGCAGAATAGAACCCCCTTTTCAGTCATTCCATTTCCCCACTCTGGAATGTTTGACCTTTTCGGACATGTGTGATCAATTACGAATTACGTTCTAAACTTTCACATCTGAGTTCTAATTCCGAAATCCGAAATCACTTCCGCCTTCAAAAAAGATCACAAATATTCCCCGATGCATGGTGGTACGTCCGTAATCCCACCGATTGTGCGCCTTTGAGATGGCGTTCAATGTCGTCAATGAAGAGTGTTTTGGCGGGATCGAGGTGGTTTTCTTCAATAATCCGTTGAAAAGCTTCCGGTTTGGGCTTCTTTATTTGCAATGTGTGAGAATAGTACGCCTTTTCAAAATGATGGTTGAAAATATTGTATCCAAATTTGTCAATGACGTACTGTGTGAAATATTCACAATTAATCTGGTTGGTGTTGCTGAACAGAAAGACACGGTATTGCTGTTGCAAACGCTTTAGCATCTCAATACGACATTCCGGTATGTCGATCATGATCGCATTCCATCCCTGATCAATCTGTTCATCAGTCAACGGAACATCAGTTAGGGAGCGGATATAGTTCCTAAATCGGGCAGGAGAGATTTTCCCTTCTTCAAACAGATCTATCTCTTCGGTTTGTCCCGCCTGAGAGTATAATTTGTCAAAATCAACTACGCCAAACTTCCGGAATTGATCGCTAATATTCTCATAACGAATATCATAGATCACATTTCCCAGATCAAAAATAATAGCATTTATAGATTGTAAATCGATCATATTTATTTAGTAATTCGTTCAATAACGGTATCAATCAATTGATCCATATGGATTTGGTAATTGGAAGTAAACTCTTTGGTAACCCGGTTGGCAACACCCACACAAACAGTCAATGTCTCATGGTTTAACAGGTGTCCTAATCCGTAAATAGCGGAACACTCCATTTCTAAGTTAGTGATTCTGAGATCTTTATATCTAAACTGTTCGATTTTTTTATTCATTTCCGGAAACGCCAGAGGAGTACGAATCTCTCTTCCCTGTGGACCATAGAATCCGGGGGCACTGGCTGTGATTCCTTGCACCATGTCAAAAGCGACTTGAGATAACAAAGCGGGTGTGGCGGGTATGCAATAAGGGTGTGGTAGTCGCTCCCCCCAATTTGTTTTTTCAATAAAAGAATCCACTAAATCATCATAGATAGAGGAATCATGTTGATAGAACTGCAACAAGCCATCAAAACCAAATCCGTACTGACTGGCAATCAAAGAGTTGATAGGAATGTCAGGTTGGAGAATGCCGCAAGTTCCCATTCTGATGATTTTCAAGGTACGATGCTCCTTTTTGAGAGTTCGGGTCTCAAAATCAACATTGGCTAAAGCGTCCAGTTCATTCATCACAATGTCAATATTGTCGGTTCCCATGCCGGTAGATAACACGGTGATTCGGGTGTTGCCCACTCTTCCGGTATGAGTAATGATCTCTCTGTTAGATCTTTTAGTTTCAATCATGTCAAATCGTTGGGAAACCAAAGGTACGCGACCGGGATCTCCAACCAGTAAGACAATATCTGCCAACTGTTCAGGATGAATAGCTAAGTGATAAATAGAACCGTCTTGACGTAATGGAAGTTCGCTTAATTTAATATCCATAATTTAAAGTTTTATTATTATGTGCATGTTTGTAATTCAATTTAATATAACGTTAAAATCAAAAATATAGTATACAAATTGAGGAATACGGAATGGTTACAAATTTAAGAAAATGAGATTAAAATTAAGGAAAATGATTCATGATATTGGATTATTATATATCTTTGCGGATTGATTTTTAACTGAATTACTAAAAATATGAAAAAAATAATTGGAATAGGCTTGCTCATACTAGGTATGATGTTAAGTTTTACCGTAAAATCACAAGAAATGACTCAAGAACAAAAAACTAGTTACGCTTTAGGAGCGAACATAGGTGAAAATTTTAAAACTACCGGTATCGAATTAATCTATGATACTTTCCTTCAGGGAGTACAAGATGGAATGAATGGTACCAATAAGTTATCTCAAAATGAAATGCAGGCGATTTTTAATCAATTGCAGCAAGAACTGCAAAAAAGACAACAAGCTGAAGTTGAGGTGGAAAAAGAAAAAGGAAGAGCTTTTTTAGCTGAAAATGGAAAGAAAGAGGGTGTAGTGACTACTCCTTCAGGACTTCAATATAAAGTTGTTACGATGGGAACAGGTGCAAAACCAACTGCTACTGATAAAGTAAGAGTTCACTACCATGGTACTACTTTGGATGGTGAAGTGTTTGACTCTTCAGTTCAAAGAGGCGAAACCATTGCATTTCCGTTAAATCAGGTAATTAAAGGTTGGACAGAGGGGCTGCAATTGATGCCGATTGGATCCAAGTTTATTTTCTATATTCCCTCAGATTTAGCGTATGGTGATCGTGGAGCCGGTCCATCCATTAAACCCGGAGCCACGTTGATTTTTGAAGTTGAACTCTTTGGAATTGAACAATAAAAGCTTAAAAAAACTACCTCAAAAGGTAGTTTTTTTTATCGATAGATGAAATGTGGATGAAATCCATCAATTATAAAAGTTGATTATGAAAAATAAAAAAAAGACCCCACTGGGAACTCGAATTATTGAAGCACTCAGCTCATATGGAAATGAGAAACTAAACTACAAACAGATTGCTGCTAAGATAGGGGTATTTGATAAAGCAGGAAGAATAGAAGTACAGAAGCAAATTGCTCACTTTCTGGAAGCACAAATTTTGCTATCTGCCGGAAGAGGAAAGTATCGCTTAAATCCTAAGTATATATCAAAAGAGACTACAGGTAGAAATGTTATTGTTGGTGAGATCCAGTTTAATCGAAGTGGCAATGCATTTGTAATTAATGAGGAACAGGAAGAGGATGTTTTTATCTCAGAACAGAACCTGGGTAGGGCTCTGCATAGGGATAAAGTGAAAGTGATGTTGTTTCCTTTAAGGAAAAATAAGAAGCCGGAAGGACAAGTTATTGAGATTGTCAAGAGAAGTACTGCACTGATTGTTGGAACGATTCAATTTCAAAAAGGGATTGCGTTTGTTGTACCGGAAAATAATTTCTATCGTAGAGAGATTATTGTTCCTTCCCGCATGTTGAATCAGGCAAAAGAGGGAGATAAAGTAGTGTTTCGTATTGTGGAATGGAAGGAAGGAACAAGAAATCCTATAGCGGAAGTAGTACACCTGTTGGGGAAACCGGGCGAAAATGAGGTGGAAATGAATGCTATCCTGGCTCAGTTTGGTTTTCCATTGAGCTTTCCTAAAGAAGTGGAAGAGGAGTGTACACAGATTCAAGAAACAATCTCAAAAGAGGATATCTTAAAGAGAAGAGATTTTCGAGATGCCTATACATTTACGATAGACCCGGCAGATGCCAAAGATTATGATGATGCGATCTCTTTTGAAGAGAAAGCAAATGGTGACTATAGAATAGGAATTCATATTGCGGACGTTTCTCACTATGTTAAAAGAGGTTCAGCAATCGATAAGGAAGCCTACTTAAGGGGTACTTCTGTTTATCTTGTGGATAGAACGATCCCTATGTTACCGGAGAAGTTGTCAAATAACTTATGCTCTCTGAGACCTCATGAAGATAAACTCTGCTTTAGTGCCATTTTTGAGATGGATACCAATGCTAAAATTAAATCGGAATGGTTTGGAAAAACAGTGATCCACTCTGATGCAAGATATAGCTATGAAGAGGTACAGGAGATGATTGAAACCGGAAAAGGAGAGGGATCTGAACCGATTTTAAAAGTGAACGCGATAGCTCAACAGTTGAGAAAAAAACGCTTTGATCAACATGCGATTAATTTTGAAACCGAAGAGGTAAGATTTATTTTGGATGAAAATAGTAAACCGATAGGTGTGCAATTAAGAGTTCAAAAAGAAGCTAATTTTTTGATTGAGGAATTGATGTTGCTGGCTAACAAAAGAGTGGCTGAAAGAATAGGAAAGAAAACGGCAAAAAATAAAGAACCTAAGACCTTTGTTTATCGTATCCACGACGAGCCGATTCATGATAAATTGGAAAATTTCAAGAGTTTTGTGCAAAAACTAGGCTTTGATTTTCAGGATGGAAGCAGGAAAAAGCTGACTCAATCTTTAAATCAGATGTTCCAGGTTGCCAAGGAAAAAAATCAATATAACATGCTGACTCAGTTGTCAGTCAGAATGATGGCTCGAGCTGTCTATTCCACTGATAATATTGGACACTATGGATTAGCATTTCCATACTACTCTCACTTTACTTCTCCTATCAGAAGATATCCGGATTTAATGGTTCATCGTCTGTTCCAAGCTTATTTGGACGGTGCTCCTTCAGTTGCTGCTGCTGAATATGAAGAGTATTGCAAACATTGTTCTAAAATGGAGCAAAAGGCGGTAGATGCAGAACGCGCTTCCATTAAGTTTAAGCAAGCAGAGTATATGCTGGATAAAGTGGGTGAAACATTTGATGCGGTAGTGAGCGGATTGGCTAAGTGGGGAGTATTTGCTGAATTGAAAGATTCCAAGTGTGAGGGATTGATTCCAATGAAAGAGTTTACCGATGATTTCTACTATCTGGATCAGGACAGCTACACTTTAATTGGGCTGCATTACGGAAGGAATATCCAGTTTGGGGATCAGATTAAGGTGAAGCTTGTCGGGGTGGATTTATTGAAAAAATCGCTAACTTTTTCCCTGGTGCGATGAATTTCCTTCCCCCCTCTTTTTTTTTAAAATTGAAAATAAATAAAAGGCTGTAAATCAGCAGTAATAAACTGATACACAACAAATACCGCAACAACAACAATGATCACCATGACCCAAATGGGGAGTAGTGCAAAGTTGACGCGGTACCATCTTTTCCATCGATCAGGTAACCAGTGGAGTATCATTCCTAATAAAAATAGGATAACTACATATTTATAAGTACTTATAATTGAAGGTATTATGGATAGGTCCCAGTCGCCTCCAATCTGGTTAACCATATTCTTAGCAGTATTCCAGGCTGTTGAACTTGCTTCTTTGGGGTCCAGATTGGATCCGGAACGGAAAAAGAGTCGCGTAAAGGTGATAAATATAAATGTGAGGAAGATTCCCCAAACTCGCTCCATCCAGCGGATAGGATCTTTACGAGTGATAATATGACGGATGTAGCTGATGAAGGTTCCAATAAAAATGATACCACTCCATACGACACTGAGCCTCCAGATAGGTTGATGGAAAAGCATTTCCAGGGCGCAGAAGAGAGCAAAAAGGAGTAGTGTGGCAATCATTTTGGTGAGCGGAGTCCATTTTCTCCACCTTTTGTACACAAAAATTCCAATTCCGTTTAAACCTCCCCAGATTACAAAATTCCAGCTGGCTCCGTGCCAAAGTCCTCCCAATAACATGGTGGTCATCAGGTTGATATCGGTTCTGATTTTTCCTTTTCTGTTTCCTCCCAAAGGAATATAGAGATAATCCTTAAGCCAGGTGGAAAGAGAGATGTGCCATCTTTTCCAAAATTCTCCGGGATTGGTTGCTTTGTAAGGAGAATTAAAGTTTTTAGGGAAATAGAACCCCATCAGCATAGCAACTCCGATAGCAATGTCGGTATAACCTGAGAAGTCGGCGTATACTTGAAGTGAGTATCCAAAAAGTGCAAAAAGATTTTCAAAAGAGGTGAATAACAGCGGATTGTCAAATACGCGGTCCACAAAGCTCACTGCGATATAGTCGCTGAGGATGATCTTTTTTAGTAACCCGTTTAAAATCCAGAAAACGGCTATTCCAAACTGCTTTTTGGTTAGGAAAAACTTCTTGTATAGCTGAGGCATAAACTGATTGGCACGCACAATAGGACCAGCTACCAATTGCGGGAAGAAGGTGACATAGAATCCAAAGCTGAGGAAGTTGCGTGTGTGAGGTATTCTTTTTCGATAAACATCCAATACATAGCTGATACATTGAAAGGTGTAAAAAGAGATTCCCACCGGCAGCAATATTCGGGAAGAATCAAAATGCTCCTTTCGGATCACCTCATTACTCCACTTGGCAATGTAGTTGATTACTTCATAATCAGTCTGAAAGAGTGAATTGTAGAGGTCCGTAAAAAAATAGGCATATTTAAAGTAAGCTAAAATAGCCAAATTAAGAAAGACACCCAGAATCATGTAGAATTTTCTGAGTTTCGGTTTGGATGTCAAATCGATAGCTTTTCCGGAAAAGAAACAGATAACGGTTGTGACAATCAGCAGGATTAAAAACAGACCGGAGGTTTTATAGTAAAAGAGCATACTGAAGAAAAAGAGATAGGTATTACGGAGTAATATTCTATTTCCTATCAGTGCAAATCCGGCATATACAATAGCAAAAAATGCCCAAAAATAAAACTGAGTGAACAATAAGGGATACTGATTGTCAAACGAGAATAGTGTAGTTAAAAATGCAAGAAAATTATCCCAACTCATAGTTCACTATTATCTTTATTAGTATTGTAATTATCTAGTCTTATTTTACTTTCCATCAAGGCGTCGTGGAATAACATGCCCATCAACTGGTATCCTTTGCGGGTAAAATGAACCCGATCCCTTTGAGCTAATCCTTTTTGCATCCACTGGTACATGGACTTGGCGCCTCCCATGATATGATACTGATCAAATACGGCACCTTGTGTTATAGAAGCCAATTCGTACATTACTTGTTGTACTTTTTTTCCGTTGACATTATTTGTCCAATACACCTTTTTCTTTCTCCTTACCCTTTTATAGGTGTCATTGTTAGTAACAAAGATAAAAGCACATTCAGGATTTACTTTTTGGAATTTTTCAATCAGTACCAAATAGTTGTTTTTGAACTCTTCAGGATCAAAATTAGGGCCGGAAGCATCATTGACCCCGATGCCCATAATCACCAGATCAGGATAGATCAAATCCAGGTCTTGCTCGAAGTTTTCACATCTCAGGAAAGAGGGGAGTGCCGCACCATTCACACCAATTGAGTGGTATGTAATGCCCGGTTTGGAATTTTTTAAGTAAAAACCATTTGTGATAAATCGTTCTCCTTGAGAACAGTTAAAACGAACTGTAAATGAGTCCGTAAAGTGTAATGATTCGTAGTAGAACCGTTTTTTTATGGTATCTATTTTGGTTGGAAAATATTCTAAAGAATCGATCCAGATAGTGGGTACAATGTAGGAAGAGTCTGAATAGCCCATTAAAATGAGCTCTTCCGTTTCAAATTTTAGTAGTGAATCAGTAAAAATAATTCTCAATTCAGCTAAAGTGTCTTCAGTGATCACGGCAACTCCTGTCAATCCCAATGGGACCTCATGAGGAGTAAAGACATTTCTGACTATAGAGAATGAACCAATACTACGTACACGGTAATCAATAGGATTATTTGATTTCGGAGCAGCAGAGTAGGGGAAAATAAGCCCTCTTTCACCGATTAGGTCGGGATTTTTGAGTAGGATTTGCTGTCGGATAGTATGAGGAAAAGTACCGGCCTGAACATGTGACCCACCAATATGAATAATATTTAGATTTCCTTCTTTTGTTTTTACAATTTTATCCCATTTATTAAAGAAATGAGTTAATAAGGATGAATCATACTCAGTGATTAATGTATCCGCATAGAAGTTAATGAATGGGTAGGAGACAAAGTCTGAAATTCTCTCTGAGGTAGTATCTGTTTGCCCGATGCTTACATTGAAGAAAATAAAACTCAAAATAATTGCACTAACAGCCTTTTTTACCATCATAAATCTCCCTTGTTTAATCATTCTATTTTAGTTGTTCAAAAAGATCATCAAAATTTACATCACTATTATTTGCTCTTAATTGATAAAATTGGTACATCATTTCAAAGGTTTGGACTAAAATTTCCCCGATCTTTTGAGCACCTTGTGGGGTAAAGTGAACATAATCACTTCCAGCCCATCCTTTATTTACCCAGGCTACCATAGAGTTTTCACCTCCCATTACTTCATACATATTCCAAAAAGCAGCTCCGTGAGCAGGAATTCTTATCTTTAACTGTTCAACCAGGTAAGGTAAGTAAGGATAAGTTCCCATTTCCCCTTTAACCCGGGTTCCCATATCGGAGGGGCCAATAAAAAGAATGGGCAGATCGGGGAATAAACGATGGAAATAATCTATTTGGGATAAAATTTGATCAACATATTTGTCGGCACTCTTTTCATTATAAATGGACGGTACAGAGTTACCTCCAAATTGAAGTACGATCATTTTAACATCAATCTTTCTGTAGATTTCTTTTAGTAGTTTACCATCAATCTGAGAAAAGAAGGTTCCACTGGCTCCTCTCATTGGAATATTATCTACCGCAACCCCTGCTTTACCATCAACTAAAATCCCATGAATATTACCCCATCCGTTCATTTGAATTGAAAATTGCGATATGGCACTGTCCAATCGCCAGTTAAACATTTGAAATCCGGGTTCATAGATGGTGTCAACCGAAATGGCGGGCTTCCCTTTTTGTGATAATGTAGCAGTAAACTGTTCACCTAAATGTGAAAATAACAACGTGATATTGGAGTAAGGGGTACGCTTTGTTTTTCGTTCTTGAGAAGATGTCGAGACATAAAATGAGCCGGGAGAAGAGATTTGGAATGTTTTAGCCATCAATCCGTAATCTCTGCTCTTGGTTCTTAACCCATCTCCATACAAGGAGTAAGTTGTGTAATTTCCAGAGTAGTTTTGATACACCGATGCAGTAGGAATTGACTGATATAGAGGGAGTAATCCGGGACCTGATCCTCCAAAAATAGACTGGAAGTAGTTTCTCATATTGATACTGATCCTGTCTAATTCGATCTGTGAATCTCCGTAGTGCAGTACCCGAATGATACGATTTGAACCTTTTGCCTGTTCTGCTTCTTTGAAAAAAGAGTCAAAAAAAGTATAATCATTGTTGGGTAAATAAAATCGGGTAGGATGTACCATTGCCTTGGCGTAGTAAGTTAAAGTGTCCTTAAATTCATGATGTAAGGAATCCAATTTTTCTAACTCTTGTTGTTGTAGTATGAGCTCTGGATCAATAGTTTCTTTTTCTTTTTTGCGAATCATTTCTTGGGGGGCAGGAAAGTCAAAACGGTATCCGAAAATTTGAATACCCCCCTCTGGAAATACCAGCGATATGATCACTAAGAGAGCAATGATGATAAAGATAAACAATGAGATCTGGTATGGGCGCATCGACAGTTTATTTTTCAGTTGTGCAGTTGCGTAAGTTTTGAATAGCTACAAGTGGATTTTCAGCTTTAAAAATAGCATTCCCGGCTACCAGAATATCAGCACCCGCTTCAACTAAAGAGAGGCAATTATCTTGATTTACACCTCCATCCACTTCAATAAGAGCATCCGAATTGTTACGGATGATGAGAGCTTTGAGTTCTTTAATTCGATCTAAACTTTTTTTAATAAACTCTTGTCCGCCAAATCCCGGATTGACAGACATAATCAACACAAAGTCTAAATCTTGAATAATATCTTCCAATAATGTCACCGGAGTGTGTGGATTTAACGCTACACCGACCAACATATCTAAATCGCGGATAGCATGAATAGTACGATGAAGATGGGTTGATGCCTCCCAGTGTACAGCGAGCATATCAGCACCTGCTTTTTTAAAATCAGCAAGATACCTTTCCGGTTTTTCAATCATAAGGTGAACATCTAAAGGCTTTTCAGAAATCTTTTTGATCGCTGAAATCACAGGCATCCCAAATGTGATATTGGGAACAAAATGACCATCCATAATGTCCAAATGAAGGTAATCAGCTTCCGATTCATTAATTAATCTGATATCTCGTTCTAAATTGCTGAAGTCAGCTGATAATAATGAAGGGGATATAATGGGTTTCATAGCATAAAAATTAACCGACAAAAGTACTAAAAAAGTAGGATAAATAAAGAGTTTCTTTTTATAAACAGAGGTTTGATAAAAAAAAACAACATTTTATCAAAAAATATGGAACTTTTTTTGTAATATTGCGTCTATATATTTGAATTCGTTATTTTTAAAAAAATAAATTGTAAAAAAATGAATATGATGAAAAAAACGATCCTATTTTTTAGTTTAGTAGTCCTCTTGCAAGGTGTGTTTGCACAACAGCAGCAAAGGACCGTTTATGCGGATCCAAGAATTGTCGAAGTGTTTGGACAAGAGACAGTTGACTTCTATCTTCGGGAAAATCCCAGAGTGATTGAATACTACAATTTCTTCCTGGATAATGCCTATACTATTGCTGAAGTTCCACAGGAAAAGATGCAATATATTGATGAAGTACCTGAGATGAAACCTAAAGAAAAATATCAAATGGAGTACTTTGATTATACTGATAAAGGTCTGGAAAATTTAAATATTTTGAAATTTGACCTCAAAATTGACTCTAACATTGGACCAATTTACCGTTTGGGAAATACCAATAAGCTGATCTATTTCCTATCGGGAAAAGAGATTCAGGAAAAATATAATCAGTACAGAATAGAAAATAAATAAGATGAATTTTATAAATATGAAAAGATTTTTATTAACATTAGCCGTTTTAATTCCATATATTCTGTTTGCTCAAACGAATATCAATATGCCATCAGGATCCAATACGGCATCCCATACTACTTGTAATGCACGTTTTTACGATACAGGTGGTTTAAATGGCAACCATGGAGTTAACCAAAATTCAAGTATTAAGTTTACACCAGCCACAGCGGGTCTGGCTATTCGTATCCAGTTTAATATTTTTACTGTAGGTGAGGGTGCTGTGATGACCCTGTACGATGGTCCGGATAATACCTATCCCGTTATTGCTGTGTATGATGAATTTATTAACCCGTCAGGCTTGGCAATTGTAGCAGGTCCACCTCCAACCAATCCGGATGGATCAATCTATATTGAGTTTACTTCCGGGACAATGAATGAAATTGGATGGCAGGCAGATGTTACCTGTCGTGCACCATGTCAAAGCTTTAATGTTCAAATTGACCCGTTGGTAACTACCAAACCATTGGTTGAGGATATATATATGAATGTTTGTAGAGATAGCTGCATTACTTTTGGTGCAGAAGCGGTTTTCTTACAAAATAATATCAACTATACCCAAACTCAAAATAATACTTTGTTTATCTGGAGATTTGGATTTACACAAGTGGATACCCAACAAGTTATTACTCAATGTTTTGATCAGGTAAGAGGTTGGGATTATACTTTGTATGCTGTTGATACAATGGAGTGTTTTTCTAACTCCATGTTTAAAGGTAGGGTAAGAGTTTCTTCCAACCCTATTGCCGCAACACCACCATTGCCCAATGCCTGTTCAGGAGGACAGTATGACGTATATGTTGGCAATGACCCTCAAGCGACCATCATTGTACACTCTGTAGGAGCAAGTATTAGCGGGGAATTGTCAGAGGCGGATACCGTCTTTTTGCCTGACGGAAGTAATGTATGTTATCACTCAGACCTACTCTACGATATTTTTGACCCTGGACAAACATTGAACAATATTAATCACCTTTTGGGAATTAGAATGTGTTTGGAACACTCCTTCCTTGGGGACATATCTATACGACTTACTTGTCCTTCAGGACAAACAGCAATCCTTAAAGAGCAATTTGCTAATGTGCCTCCAATGCCTCCCGGTGGTGTGGTGGATAACTCTTGTTCGAGACAAGGAGGAGGGACTAATTTAGGTTGTGCTCCTGACCCCGGGACAGGAAGTGCATGTTATTTGGTGCCCGGTATTGGTTGGGATTACGAATTTAGACCCGGAGCTACCGGCTGCTTTGGAACAGGAGGTGCAACTGTGGGATATAACTATACTGACCAATGTGGTACTACATGGACGGGTCCTTCATTGTTGCCATCTATCCCCAATACATTTACAAATACCCCAACAAACCCTGTTTTCTATGGTTCTTTTCAAAATTTGAATGCCTTGTTAGGTTGTCCTTTGAATGGAAACTGGAGAATTACCATTTGTGACCACTGGGGAATTGACAATGGTTATATTTTTAACTGGGCACTCTCTTTGGATCAGTCGATTATTCCTGGAGGATGGGATTATACAGTAAATGTGGATACAGTAATTTGGCATGGTAACAACATTACTCCAACAGGCAGAACATCGGCAACAATCGATTTGGGCTCAGCGGGCGTGAATGTGTATGATGTTACTGTTATTGATGAGTATGGATGTCAATTTGATACCACCTTTACAATAGAAGTGGTTCAATCACCGGAACCAGATATCAATGATGGACTTGATACAGCCAGAATCTGTGCCGGTGAGATGGTGATATTGAATGCTAATTATGAAGACCCTGATGCACAATATTGGTGGAATACCGGTGCTACTACTGATGAGATCATAGCTACAGTGGAGGGTTTGTATTTTATCCAAATTACAGCTATGACACAAGACCAGACTTTGATATGTACAGGTGCAGATTCTATTTTCGTTTCTGTTAATTATCACCCGTTACCTGACTTCGATGTCGATAATCTGGGAGGTTGTGCTCCTGTCAAAGTGCAGTTTGAGAATTTAACAGTAGAAGAAGAGGGTACTCAGTTCTCTTATGAATGGAGACTCTATAACCTGGATGGACAGCAAATGTTTTTCTCCAATCAAAAGAATCCTGAATTTTTCATTGAAGAACCCGGCACTTATCACGTACAATTGGTAGGTACAACCGAAAATGGTTGTGTGGACTCAATTATAAAATGGAACTATTTGGAGGTTTATCCACAACCTATAGCGGAATTTTCAGCAGATCCTGAAGTTTCTCTTCTCTCTGAACAGGGTGGTGTAGTTACTTTTACCAACTATTGTGACTCATTGAAATTTGCTAACAGTCCGGATGCTGAATGGTACTGGGATTTTGGAGATGATGTTCGGGAATCTACATCGTGGAATCCGGTGCATACTTACCAAACATGGGGTGATTATATTGTTACATTCGATATTACTACCGCTCACGGTTGTAACGGAAGAATTCAACACAAAGTAATCATTGAGGAGGACCTCCAGTTCCCTAATGTTATTACGCCTAATGGTGATGGTATTAATGATGTTTTTGCTATCAAAAATCTAGATCCCAATATTGATCCTGAAGATCCTGATAAGTATAGAACCAATACTTTACAAATCTTCGACAGATGGGGTAAAAAGGTGTATGATGTTGAGAATTATGATACTTATATGAAAGGAGATCAGATATATGTGGGAGAAAAAGTATTTGATGCCAATGGTCTTCCCGATGGCCAATACCGTTTTGCGTTTATCTACAAAGGTAGAATTAAACATGTGAATTATAGTGGATCTCTTTTAATTATTAGAGATAAAAAATAGAGTTTTTAAAATGCCTGTTTTTAAGAAAATCGGAGATGAGAAACATCTCCGATTTTTTGTATGAGGTATAAAGAATATTTAGTATCTTTGCAGTTTAGAATTAATTCACTTTCAAATCAGATAAGAGTCTAAGTAGTTAAATCTTAATAACCTCTATGAAAAAACTATCAATATCTAAGAGTTTCACTGATAGACAAGCTACTTCAATAGATAAATATCTTCTTGATATTTCTACCATTGAGATGCTCACTTTTGAAGAAGAAATTGAATTGGTGAAAAGAATGAAGGAGGGGGATGAGTCTGCTTTCAATAGACTGATTGAAGCTAATTTAAGATTTGTTGTATCAGTTGCAAAACAGTATCAAAACCAGGGGTTAACTCTACAAGATTTAATCAACGAAGGGAATATCGGGCTAATAAAAGCCGCTGAAAAATTTGATGAGACAAGGGGCTTTAAGTTTATCTCCTATGCAGTCTGGTGGATCCGACAACAAATCCTGAGAGCACTTTCAGATCAAACAAACCTGATTAGACTTCCGGCAGATAAAGTAAGACAACTGGGGAAATTAAATGATACATATGTTCTTTTAGAACAAAAGTTGCACAGAGAACCCAAATATGAAGAATTGGCTCAGGCAATGGATCTGGATGAAGAAGAACTGTTCAGATTACTGAAGTATTCTGTAAAGTATGTTTCTATAGAAACTCCCATAAAAGCAGAGTCTGAAAGCTACACTCTGAAAGAGGTGTTGAAAAATGAATCAATTGCCGGACCTGATCACAAGCTCCTTTATGAATCATTGCAGATTGAAGTTCAACGCTTGATTTCCACACTTCCTAATAGAGAAGCTAAAATCTTGAATTCTTATTTTGGGATTAATGCAAAAATACCTTTATCACTGGATGAGATAGGAAATGAATTTGATTTAACAAAAGAAAGAGTAAGACAGATCAAAGAAAAATCGATAAAAAAATTAAAAAACAATACCGATTGTCTTGATTTGAGAAATTATTTAGAATAAAAACATTAAAATTTATTTCAAAAATTGAAATTTAATTAAATTAAAGTAATAATAAATAAAGATATGTCAAAAAGAACGATTAAAGATCTATTGAAAAAACCTGAAATAGTAGGTATAGGAAATCAGGTAACTGTACAAGGATGGGTAAGAACCAAAAGGGGAAATAATACTATCGCTTTTATTGCTCTTAATGATGGCTCAATAGTCCATAATATTCAAATTGTTGCAGAATTATCGCAATTCGATGAAAATGTGATAAAGAAAGTAACAACAGGAGCAAGTCTTAGGGTAACAGGTAAATTGGTTGAGTCTCAAGGTAAAGGACAAGCAGTTGAGATTCAAGCCTCTGAAATAGTAGTTCTTGGCAGTGCGGATCCGGAATTGTATCCCCTCCAAAAGAAAGGACACTCTATGGAGTATCTGCGAGAGATTGCACACCTAAGACCTCGTACCAACTATTTTGGTTGTGTCTTGCGACTAAGACATGCCATGTCTTATGCCATTCATACTTATTTTCATAATCATGGCTATTTTTACATGCATACCCCCATCATTACAGCATCTGATGCAGAAGGAGCAGGAGCTATGTTTACTGTGACTACAATGGACTTGAACAATGTTCCTAAAAATGCAAATGGAGAAGTGGATTATACACAGGACTTCTTTGGGAAACATACCTGTTTAACTGTTTCCGGACAACTAGAAGGTGAGTTGGGAGCTTTGGCATTAGGAAAAATTTATACATTTGGACCTACTTTTAGAGCAGAAAATAGTAATACACCACGACATTTAGCTGAATTTTGGATGATTGAACCGGAAGTGGCTTTTTTCGATATTGTCGACAATATGGATATGGCTGAAGATTTTATTAAATTCCTGGTACGATTTGCTCTTGAAAATAATATGGATGATCTGCAGTTCTTAAATGATATGTTTGACAAAGAGTTGATCGAAAGATTACATTTTGTCGTAGATAATAAATTCGTAAGATTAACTTATACCGAAGCGATTGATATTCTGATTAAATCAGGTAGAAAATTTGAATATAAAGTAGAGTGGGGGGTTGACCTCCATGCAGAACATGAAAGATATTTAGTGGAGAATCATTTTAAAAAGCCCGTTATACTTACAGATTATCCAAAAGAGATTAAAGCATTCTACATGAAACTAAATGAGGATGGAAAAACAGTAAGAGCAATGGATGTGCTTTTCCCTAAAATTGGAGAAATTATAGGTGGCTCTGAAAGAGAAAGTGATTACGAAAAGTTACTCCAAAGAATTCGTGATCTACATATACCAGAAAAAGATGTGTGGTGGTATTTGGAAACCAGAAAGTTTGGTACTGTTCCCCATGCAGGGTTTGGTCTGGGATTTGAACGATTGATGCTTTTTGTAACGGGAATGCAAAATATTAGAGACGTAATTCCATTCCCAAGAACGCCACAAAATGCTGAGTTCTAATCTATAATTTGATGCGTAAACGAGAAACAGGGATGTTCATTTGCTTACGGTATTTAGAAACTGTACGACGGGCAATAGAATATCCTTGTTCTGTTAAGATCTTTTGAATCTCATCATCCTGATAGGGTCGCTGAGGATCTTCATTGGCAATCAATTCTCTGATTAATTCCTTGATTTCTAGAGATGAGGTTTTTCCATCTCCGATGGATTCGGAAAAAAGTTGTTTTAAAGGGATAATACCATAAGGTGTCTGAACATATTTGCTATTGGATACTCTAGAAATAGTGGAAATGTCTACATTTACCTCTTCGGCAATATCCTTCAAAATCATAGGCTTTAGATTTTTGATGTCACCAGTCAAAAAATAACTGCGTTGTTTTTCCATGATCGCTTTCATAGTGTTGTACAGGATCAATTCTCTTAAATTTAAAGCTTGAATAAATTGAGATGCCTCATCAATATTCTCTTTGATGAAACGTTCCGCTTCTTCCCGTTGCTCTTTGCTGATATTGTGTTGATTACGCATGAAGTTACTGCGAAAATCATCAGATATTTTGAGTTTGGGAATGTACGGATTGTTTAGCTGTAGATCCAATTGATTCCCTTGAACTGTGATGATAAAGTCAGGTATAATCTCTTGCGTTTTAAGATCAGGAGTGACGATATGAAAAATGGGCTTGGGGTTTAATTGAGTGATAAAATCTAAAGTTTCTGTAAGTAGTTTTTTTGAAATATTGAGTTTTTTGATAATTTTTGGATATTGCTTTTTTGAAAATTCATCAAAACAATCCCTGATAATTTGGATTGCCAGTTGTTTATGTTCGCAATCTTTCCTTCTGTCAATTTGAATTAAAAGCACCTCTTGCAAGTTTCTGGCACCTACACCTGGAGGATCCATTTGATGAAGTATATTTATTAGAATGCTTTCTATCTGCTCAACGGTAATGGAACGATTATAACTCAATAGAAAGTCAGTTGCTATGGTCTGTAAATCGGTACCTAAATAGCCTGAGTCATCAATATAGCCAATGATAAATTGCGCTATCAGGCGTTCCTTTTCAGTGAGCGTAAAGTCTTGTAGCTGGGATATGAGATACTCATGATAAGAGGGGACAGATGCAATATAAGGATCAAAGTTTTGCGTATCTCTGTTCCTTGATCCTGATGTTTCAGTATAACTGTACTCCTCAAATTCATACTGATCACCGGTATCGTCATCGTAAAATTCTTTTAGTTCGTCGGATTCAAAAGGAGATTCAATTTCATCACTCTGATCAAAATCTGTATCTTCAGGGTTATCATACTCATCATCTAATGGAACAGAATCATCTATTTCATATTGATCCTCATCATGGTCAACTTCCAATGCAGGATTTTCTTCCAATTCTTTCATGATTTCCTCTTCCAGTCCATTGTTGGACAACTCAATCAATTTCATTAATTGGATAGTCTGCTGGGAAATAATCTGTCTAAGACTTTGTTTCTGCGTGAGTTGGTGTTTTTGCATAGCTGAAGATCATTTTATTGCAAAAATATACTATTTTTGTGACTTTTAATTGCTCTTTTGATTTGATGGACTCAAAAATAACTATTAAAGATTTTAAAAACTTAACATGTAGTGAGTTAAATTCAATATATCCTTTGAATGAGATTCTCTCTATTTATTCAATTTTGTTGGAACAAAGGCTTAATATCTCTAAAGTAGAAGTAGCTTTATATCCTGAAAAAGAGATTCCATCTTATCAGTTGTTGGAGGATTTAAAACGATTGAAGAAAGCTGAACCTATTCAATATATCCTGGGTGTTGCCCCTTTTAGAAATTTAGAATTGAAAGTAACTCCTGATACTTTAATTCCCAGACCGGAAACGGAAGAGTTAGTGGAGTTGATTCTTCAAGATTCGGCATTGAATAAAAAGGACAACCTTCAAATTTTAGATATTGGTACCGGTTCCGGTGCTATTGCTATCGCTTTAAAGAAAGAATTACCGGTAGCAGACCTGTATGCTACAGATTTTTCGATTCAAGCTCTTCAAGTAGCCAAAGCCAATGCAGAAAAATATAATTTGAACATTCATTGGATTCACCACGATATTCTGAAGGATCCCCTAGAAGTGTTTCCCCAATCAGTGGATGTTATTGTAAGTAATCCTCCTTATATTCCTGAGTCAAATGCTCCGCTTTTACATCCCAATGTAACGCAATATGAACCTCAATCTGCTCTTTTTGTTCCTGATCATGATCCATTACTCTTTTATAAAAGGATTATTAAAATAGGATCAACCATTTTAAAACCGAATGGGAAACTTTTTTTTGAAACTTTTGAAGAATTACAAGATTCTATAGTACAAGTACTTAGAGTTTTTAACTATAAAGATTTTCATTTTTTGAAAGATTTAAATGAAAAACCCCGTTTTTTAATTGCCTCAAAATAAGTATCTTTGCGGGTTAATTTAGTCTATAAATATACTATGAAAAAAATATTGCTCATTTTTTTGTTTTTCTCCGTTGTTTTGATGACCAAAGCTGTACCGGCTTATCCTGAAAAGGTTAATTTTATTCAACCTAATGGGGAACAGGTTACCGTATTCATGCAGGGTGATGAGTTTGTTAAATTTGCCCGTTCAGAGGATGATTATACATTGCTTTATGATCAGGATGGTTTTTTGAATTATGCTATGCTTAATCAAGATGGGGATCTTATTCCTTCTCTCTTTCATGCACACAATATATCGGAAAGAAGTAGGGAAGAGATTGAGTTTTTACAAACTATTTCTCCTAACCTCTTTTTCTCTCAAGCACAGTTGAACTCTTTGCTTGCTTTGAGAGAGGCTTTTGATCAACAATTAGAAGCAGCACCAAAACCATCTACCACTGGGAATATGAGGCTGATTTGTATTTTAATGGGTTTTCAGGATAAACCATTTCTAAAGACAAATCAAGATTTTCAAAATCTATTAAATCAGGTAGGATATAACTCCGGAGGAGCAAGCGGTAGTTTGCATGATTATTATAACGAGGCTTCTTATGGACAGCTGAAAATTACCTTTGACGTTTTGGGACCCTATACAGCAAATTATACCGCAGATTATTATGGATCGAATGTTTATGGCAATGCAAGAGCGTTAGCCAATGAAGCTATTAATCAGGCTGCTCCATTTGTAGACTTTTCTGATTATGATAATGACGGTGATGGTAATATAGATGGACTCTATATTATTTTTGCCGGAAATGGAGAAGAAGCCGGAGGAGGTGCTAATGCGATTTGGTCGCACGCGGGTTGGATTGATCGCTACATAGATGGAGTGCAAATCGATCGTTATGCTTGTTCACCTGAGTTTAGAGGTGCAAATTCAACCTCTATTACCCATATTGGGGTAATTTGCCATGAGTTAGGACATGTTCTGGGTGCTCCGGATTATTATGATACCAACTATGAGGAGGGAGGTTTATACGATGGTACAGGAACATGGGATCTGATGGCACAAGGAAGCTGGAATGGGGGTGGAAGTAAGCCTGCACACCCTAATCCAAGAATTAAGGTGTATACATACAATTGGGCAGATATTATTACTCTCAATTCATCTCAAAATGTGTTGCTTCCCCCTTCTATCCACTATAAAAATGGATTTTATAGAATTAACACCAATACAAACGGAGAGTATTTTCTACTTGAAAATAGAAGTCAAAGGGGCTTTGATGGTGGAGTTCCGGGTAATGGAATGGTGATTTACCGTTGTGCAGCCAATGTTAGTCAAGGTCCTATTAATACAACACACCGACAAAAGTTTTATCCGGTTGCAGCTAATAGTACATTCTCTTTACCTTCTCCCGGAGAGTACGGATCCATCAACGCAGCATCCACACCCTGGCCGGGAACGTTGAATAAGGTGATCTTTAATGATACTACTTTCCCTTCAATGAAAGCATGGAATACTCAATATACAGAGAAACCGATTTCTAATATTGCTTATGATAATCAGAATTATTTAATTTCTTTTGAATTTATGGGGGGAGGTAATTTGGCGTCACATCGCGTCTTTCTACCTCAACGACCCGGGGTTTCCTTTGATGCCACTCCAGCGTCATCAAATCCGGTTCCAGATGGAGATGATTTTTCGTTTACTGTTTCAGTGGATCAGGAGTATGATGCTACAAATATCGTTGTAATCGTGGATGGAGACACAATTATCCCCACTAATCAAGTTTATACTTTAACCAATGTAACATCACCTAAAATGGTTGAAGTGTATAATGTGAAAATTAAAACCTTTGAAATTACAGCAACATCCGGGGTGAATGGTTCTATCTCACCTACGGGGATTACTACAGTGCCATATAATGGTACTGTTACCTTCTCGGCTAATCCCACAGTAGGTTATGGAGTTGCTGAAATGTTTGTTGATTCCGTTTCGGTTGGAGCACTGCAGAAATATACCTTTTCCAATGTTTTAGAACCTCACTCTATTCACGTGGAATTTGAAATGGGAGATCCGGATCTAATCTCTTCCTCACTTGAGACGTTGCATTTTGTCACCCATGTCAATACTCCTTCAATACCCCAAACAACGATTGTTAATGCAGATCCGAATCAGCTATCAATTAATATTCTGGCTAAAGCTCCGCCTCATTTTCAAATCTCTTTAAATGGAGGTTCATGGGTTACTCAGTTGGTAATTCAAAAATCTGACTTGCCGAAGGCGCTTTTTGTAAGATTTAATCCTTCAGATGTTGGTATTGTGGAAGATACACTTCGTTTATTGAGTATAGGAGCTCATACACGAATCCCTATTAAAGGGGAAGCACTCTCTTCAGTTCAGGAGATAGAGTTTGCCTCTCTTTTTAAAGTAGTACCTAATCCGGCATCAAACCATTGTGATTTAATAATAGATCATTCACAGGTAATTCAATTTCCGATTCAGCTATCTGTTTTTAATGCTGTTGGACAATTGATCCATCATGTCCAAATTGAAGATTATTCTACAACCATTGATATTTCCGAGTGGAGCTCCGGACTTTACTATTTGCGCCTGGTAGGATCGAATACTCACTTAAAAACAACTCAGAAACTACTAAAGTTGTAACCCACTCCTTTGCTTTTCCCCTTTTTATTTAATTAACACTCCATATCAAAAATGGTAAATTTTTCAGAGTGGGGGAATGTTATAACAAATGAGTGAAGTCTTGTCTGCCCCCCATTTATTTAAAATACCAAATAAGAAGTATGAAATAAGAAGTAAGAAGTAAGAAGTAAGATGTTGCTGTAAAGACGCAATGCTACGCGTCTCTATTATAAAACGTCATTCCGAAATCCGAAATTTATTTGATCACTTCACCCTTTTTGATAGCTTCCCGGTATAGGGAGTCTTTGTAATGGATGATGAATTGCGTCTTTTTTTGTTGCTGCAACATCAATCTATATTGTGCAAGAAGTTGGGGGTCATCAACCGGAACAACTCTGTTTCTGTATTCTAAAAATAGAATCAGATAGCGATAATCCTCATCAGAAATATCGGTCATCCGAAACTTTCCCATAATATCTTCACTATTATTGATTTCAAAGGGAAACTCCTGGTTAATGTAGTCAAATAATAGCCAGGATTGATCATCAATATAGTACTCGATTGTGTCAGCGCAAATGTTTACTATTTGTTGTTTTTCAGCAATTCGCTTTTCTTCATTGAATAGAATCTCTTTCAAACGGTTGCCCACAGGTGATTTTTTTGACATCTTTATGTAGTTCAGTCTGACATACTCTTTTTGACGTGTCGCCGGGTCAACAAATTTTTCAATAAATTGATTGAGTTCCTTGTCTGTAACCTGAAATTGAGTAGAGTCTTGTGTCAATTTTTGATATAATGTCTCAATTAAAAGCTTCTTTTTCAGATCATTAATCTCAGTAGAAAAATTTTGCTCTCTAAGACTGAGAGATTGTTTGGCAGCTTGTAGAAGGAGCTTTTCTTCTACCCAGTTTTGAATGATCTGATCAACAAGAAGTGCAGTTTCTTCTTCAGAAAGATGATCGGGAATCAACTCCAGAACTTCAGATTTATATAGTCTGTAATGTGAATATTCAGCAACAATAGGATCCTTTTCATGTTTGCAAGATCCTATCAAAAAGAGTAATAGTAAATAGTAAAAAAATCTTTTCACCTATTTTTTAATGATTGCTTTAAACTGTTCTTCGTTAATGATAACCGGATATTTTTGTTTTAACTCCTCAATCCATCGTCTTTCCAATTCATTTTGATATTCAGTAATAACAATCGCTTTGATTTCATCAAAAGGCTTTTTATATTCATCTTTTATGGTTTCGTAGAATTCCATAATGCCAACAGTATCTCTTATCGCTTCATTCCAAACTTTAATGGTGTTGATTTCAAATAGAATCATTCCCTCACGGTACTCTGTCACCAACTCTTTGAATTCCGGATACTTGTTTTCTAAATTACGGTTTTCATAAGCCAGAATTTTATCTTGAACATAATATGGAAAACGTTCGTTTAAGAAGTTAATCAAGTCTCCATGAAACTCCATCCCCTGGAATCGGGAAATAAAACTGGCAAAATCAGCAACCGATTCAACCTGATCAGCATACGTGAAGAGAGGTGGAAGATTATCTATCCCATTCAATTGTGAAAGGTCAGTGTTGTCAGGATTACTGAAATAGTTAGCAGGGATATTTTCTGCTAAAAACTTAAATGCTTTTTTCTTATTTCTGTCTTTGTATTTGTACTCTTTTTTGAGTTTTTTAACTAAGGATTCTTTGCTCTTGTGAGAACGTTGATCTCTGCTGACCTTGTTTTTTATGTAGTTAATGCCGTGGTCAGTATTAGGATTGGCATATTCAATGTTTTCGATTTTCAGTATATGCCACCCCAAAATTGAAGCAACAGGCTCTGAAGTAAAATCCCCTTGTTTGGTTCTTAAACATTCCTGAATAAAGTTTCCGGGTCTTCTATTAGCCTGGAAAGGTTCCAAAGCTCCTTCTTTATCTTTTGTTGCTTGATCTTCAGAGAGTTCCTTTGCTACGTCACCAAATGACCTGCCACTTTTTAGCTGACGATAAATCTCATCAATCTTGGTTTTGGCTTCGGTACTCATTGCCCCTTTTCTAGCCAATGTGTCGTTAACAAAAATCTGTTTTGCAAAAATTTTGGATATAGCCGGAACTTTATCCTGAACATAAATAATGTGGTATCCAAAGTTAGAGCGTACCGGCATGGAGATCTCTCCAACAGCAGTATTATATGCACGGTTTTCAAATGGATAAATGAGGTCAAAAACGGTAAAATAACCTAACTCACCTCTGTTTCCATATTGCCAACGTCTGGTGTACTCATTGTACGTATCCCTTGCTGATGGGTCATCAGAATATTTAACTGCCGCATCAAAAAAAGATATTTTACCCTTTTTAATTTGGTTTCGGATATCAATAATTTTTTTATACGCTGTCAAACTATCCTGAGGTGTAGCTGTTGCAGGACAATTAATCAGGATGTGTGAAGCACGAACATGATATTGGGCACGCTCATTAGCTTCTTCAAGCAACTCCTTGGTTACCTCTTTGTCAATTAAATATTGTTGTGCAGATTGAGATCTGTAGGATGCCAACTCCTTCAAAAAGGTTTCACTTGTATCTATTCCTTCCTCATATCCTTGCTTTACCTTTAACTTAAAGTTAATATATAGCTCCAAGTATTCTTGTAATTCCTCTTCCGTAGCTTTAGTGATGTCGTTGTTCTTATTGTAAGCATTTACGAACTCTTTTACAGTTACGACATCATTCCCGTATTGAAATAGGATAGGTTCTTGTTTCTGAGCATAAGTGGCTGAAATAAAGCAAAATAAAGCAATGAATAACCAATATTTTTTCATCTCTATGTTATGTGTTAGTTGTTTAAAATATTAATCAGCAAAGATATGTATATTTTTTTACTTTGAACTATCGAATAGTTCAGTTAGTTGAAAATTAATTCCATCAAAAAGTCCCATATCACTCATTTTTAATTCAGGGATTACCAACAGACCCATAAAAGAGAGCGTCATAAATGGTGCTGTAAGGGGAGAACCTGCTTTCTGTACCGCTTTGTTAAGTCGTTGGTACTGTTCGCTAACCCAATCCGCATTTTGATCACTCATCAATCCTGCAATAGGTAAAGGTAAGCTAATCAGTTCGTTATCATTTGTATAGAGGATCCCTCCTTGGGTGTCGATAATGCCTTGAATAGCACGAACCAATGATTTATCATCGCAACCTACAGCAATAATATTATGACTGTCATGCGCAACAGAAGACGCAATAGCTCCCTCTTTTAATCCGAAATTTTTGACAAACCCTATAGCAGGTGCCTGTTCACTATAACGGTTGATAACGATAATTTTAAGGTAATCACGCTCTAAATCAGGTACGACATATCCATTTTTAACCAGAGGTTCATCGATGATTGTTTTTGTAAATATTTGATCCTGAAATAGTTCAATGATTTTTATTTTTTTATTTTGTGTTGGTACACGGAGCTGTTCTTCCTCGATTTTTTTAATATTGAATTTATTTATGGAATTAAAAAATAAGGGGGGAAGGACACTCATACCTCCTTTGGCAACCTTCTGGCCCCGAATGTACGTTTCAAGCACCTTCATAGTTTCCCAATGGTCCACAACGATAAAGTCAGCACTGTCGCCAACTTGCAACATTCCCACAGCTAAGTTATAGTGTGTAACAGGGTTATAGGTAGCGCATCTCAATAAATCAAAAAAGTCATAACCTAATTTTAATCCTCTGGCAATCAGTAAATTGATATGTCCCTCTATCAAGTCGTCAGGATGCTTGTCGTCACTGCAAAACATCAACTGTTCCGGGTATTTTTCAATAAGAGGAATCAGTGCATCAAAGTTTTTGGCGGCACTTCCTTCGCGGATTAAGATTTTCATTCCCAATTTGATCTTTTCCTCCGCCTCATCGAGTGTATAACATTCGTGGTCAGTCGTTATTTGAGCTGCATAATATTTTTCCAGTGCCTCACCTGTTACCATGGGCGCATGCCCATCGATAGGTTTCTGATATTTTTGAGCTAATTGGAGTTTCTGGACAACCATTGGATCATCATGGATCACACCGGGAAAGTTCATCATTTCCCCTAAATGGTTAATTTCCTGCATTTGTAGCAGTTGCTCTAACTCTTCAATCCCAATTTGAGCTCCGCTGGTCTCAAAAGAGGTAGCAGGAACACAACTGGGTGCTCCAAAATGGAAATAGAAGGGAGCCAGCTTGCCATTCTCAATCATCCATTTTACTCCTTCTACTCCTAAAACGTTGGCAATCTCGTGTGGGTCGGAAATAGTTCCGACAGTTCCATGTGTAGAAGCGATGCGGGCAAACTCATAGGGAGTAAGCATGGAACTCTCAATGTGAATATGAGCATCAATCAGTCCGGGTAAAATAAAATGAGATGAATCATTTTGTTCCTCCCTGATTGATTCAATAATACCATTTTGAACAGTAATTGTCCCCGGATAAATCCTCCTTTGAATAGGATCCACAATTTGTCCTTTAAATTCCTGTTTTTCCATTGCTTAATTAAAAAAAGAAGGTGATACTAAACAAAAATCGGAAATTGGACAAATAGTAATAAGATTTATCAAGATCGATTTGTCCATTAGGAGTTTTCTCTAATCCGTAAAGTGCTTTTGTCCATTCAGGTTCAAAAGCAAATTGTAATTTATTATGCATGTACTTCACACGTGGACTGATACGATATAGCTTCCCGATTTGAGTTGCGGTTCCAAAATAAACTATGGGGTTGTTGTAATCTTGAACCATATCCCAGGAACCTAAATTTTCACAGATGCCCGTTAATATTCCAAATTCCCACTTTTTATTCACCCAATACAGATCTGCTAAATAGGTTACAATATTGAGATTGGTATAATCAAAATCTACTCCCATATTAATTGTTTCATTGGGATTATACTCTTTGATGGCATAGCCTCCAATCATGGTTAAGTCTGTTGTGTTTTGTGCTAATGTTGATTTTAATTTGATTCCGATTTTGCGTTGAGTATCAAAATGATATCCATAATGGAAAAAAGCTGTAAAAGAGGTTGATTTGAGTTTTTTGTTGGTTGCAACATTATCTCCGGTTTCTAATCTGGGAACTATTTGTTTATGATCAATACCTATACCGGTATAAACTTCGTGGACAATTTTTTCATCATCTCTTTTCTGATAATCGATGATATATTGTAATCCCATGCCCGGTATGGCACTATTTCTGAGATATTGAGTAGATCTGTCGGCAAATCCATAACTTTGTTGGTCTCTTTGAGCATACAAATAAGCCATAAAATAATTGTTTGGGGCTATTCTTTGGGTTAATCGGAACTGAGGTGCCCTGCCGAAAGGTTGAAAAGGCGCACCGGTATTTCCTGAAACGGTAGATGGTAAGATCCTTTCGGTAAACAGAGGATGCCAGGTTTGTCCGATAACTAACTCAGTTTTTTGCCAATTTATTTTAATCAGGGAGTGTCTCAACGTAAAGCCATTCAAGTCCTTGTCGGAAACTCCCATAAACCAACCTTCAATCATACCGGAAAGTTTTGCCCCAAAAAGATCCGGAGCATTGACTTTTAGGGTTAAACGCGTATTCATAGCAATAAAGTTAAAGCTAGTCCGATCATTGAGATCAACAAAATGAGCGTCAAAAATTCTATCGGCAGGATAAAGATAGGTGCCCCCATCACTGCCTTCAACCGGCTTACGGGTGTCCCAAAAAGCATCGGTTGAAATGAGACCACTCCATCGTAAAATCCATTGATTTTGATCAGAATGGTTTAGGTCTTCAATAGTAGTTATTTTTGAAGCAGAGAAAGTAGAATCTCTGAGAATAGGATTGCTCCAAGCTAATAAAGTTATTGAGCTCAGTAGTACAAGTAATGAAATTTTTCTCATAATTAGGTTATTCTTCGTTTGAAACTTTCTTTTTTCTATGATATAAATATATTGACACAAAAATATTGAAAAAAACTCCGTAGAGGATGATTGATAAGGAGTAGAATAATGAAGCTGCAAAAGAGTTGGTGAATTGCGGGATTTTCTCTTTTTCTGCTTCAAAACGAACTGTGAAAGGAGAGAATGACTTCCCTTCTTCCGGAATAGCGGCAATAATAGCATGAATGTATGGAGCAATAGTATCATCTTTAGGGATTTGAGGGATGTAAACATTAAGGATAGAGATCCAGTTTTTATGAGCATAGTCATCGAATTTTTCTAAAGTAATTTTTTGAGAAGTGTCAGTAGGATGAGATATTTGATACTGGTGCATTTGGGTAATTTCATCGAGATGTGCCTTTAAAATCTCTATTCCCGTAGAATCAATGACACCCTGCTCTAAAAGAGTATTTTGTTTTTGAGTTATAAACTCTTTTTCTGCAATGAGGTACTGATCCATAAGTTGAGTAGTTATTGAGTCTTTTCCCAATTTATTTTTGTATTCCTCAATATTTTTTTGATTAATTACCTCCATCTGTTGAGGGGCAATCAATCCATATTGAATGTTGAGATAGATAAAAACTACAAAAAAACTAACAAAAATTAAAAGTAAACCACGGGCAAACGATTGAGTAAAGGTTATTTCATTGTTGAAACATTCTGATTTTATCTCTTTAAGCCCCATGTAGAGTATCCCAATATATAATAGAACATTGAATAGATCAATAACCGGACCAAAGGCGTAAAAGTCAAATCCATCAGAGAACAATTTAGCTAATTGAAGAACCGATAGTCCTACCCCCAGGAGGAGTCCCCATTTGAATATGATTTGGGTTTGTTTTTTCATAATTTAATAATTTTGGGTTGTCAAGAATAAACTCTTTTGATCAACTTGCAAAAATAGTTTATTTTTTGGAATAATGTGAAGAGGAAATTGTAAGTATTAGACATACACTATGTTATCGAATAAAGTTAGTGCCAATCTTCTTCACTCTTTCTGGAGCCGGGAACTGTTCTTTGCCATGTGCAATCAGTTTGAGGGTCCAACAAAAGTTTCGCGCTAATACAGCAAGCGTTTGGAGTCCCTCATGATCTTCCAGCACTTCTCCCGGTTTACTTCCATGTAGTACATTCCAGTAATTAGATGCAGGAATGATCATTTCGGAGTAGAGCAGGTAGTTGTTCAGATCCAAAAAGGCATTGCTTCCACCGGCACGTCTGGTCACTACAACAGCAGCTCCTACTTTGTGTCTGAATAGATGTCCGTTGGACCCCGATACGTAAAACATACGATCTAAAAAGGATTTAAAAGTACCATTGATGGAGGCATAATAGACAGGTGATGCAATAATGATTCCATCCGCTTCTTTGGCTTTTTGAATCATCTCATTCACAGGATCTTTGTCGAAAACACAACGTTCATTTTTGTTAGTGCGACACGTACCACATGCCATGCAGCCTTGAATAGTGCTGTTTCCTATATGGAGGATTTCGAAGTCAACCCCATTTTGTTCAAATATGGGTTGCATTGACTGAAGTGCGTTGAACGTGTTTCCCCCCTTTTTTGGAGATCCATTAAAAGCAATAACTTTCATCTTTTTCATAATTTGTAACTATTTAGTTTGATTTGAGTTTTTTATTGTGGTATAACGACAAGTTGTGAGTTTTCAAAGCCAACTACTTTGATCGGTGTGTCCCTCTCAATAACCCCTCGTTTGGCTACCGCATCATATTGAGTTCCATCAATTTCAATTTTACCCGCCGGTCTTAAAATAGTGACAGTAATACCCTCTTTTCCAACTAATTGATGCCATTCGACATTTTGAGAAAGATATCCTTCCTCCTTGTGCATTTCAGTATTGAGTGCAATGGTTCCAAATGGAGTACGCATTAAAATTAGTTTCTTTCCCAGCCAAATAGAGAGCCCGAAGCCGGCAGCAAGCGCAACCACTACTATCATAATGGATTGGAATATGGTTGAGGGTGGGGTGAATTGAAAATTAAACTTGATATTAAAGATCATGGCGAGAATTAGTGAGGTAACCATCAGGACAATTCCGGAAACTCCGACAATTCCAAATCCCGGAATCACAAATATTTCTACCAGCAGAAGAACCAATCCGACAATAAAGAGCAGGATTTCCCAATGGGCGGCTAATCCATGAATGTAATGGGGCGCAAAGAAGAGTAAGGCTGCCGTTATAGCGACAATCAGAGGAAACCCTACACCCGGTGTTTGCAACTCAAAATAGATTCCCCCAATAATTGCCATGATTAAAAGACCACTGACGATGGGATTTATCAAAAAGAGAATAAAGCGATCGACCCATGAGAGTTCTTGTTCTACAAATTTATAATCGGTAATGTTATTGATCTCCATAACCTCTTCACGGGAATTTACTTCTCCTTCACAAAAACCATGAAGTATCGCTTCCGATGTGGTAAAAGTGAGGACTTTGTTAGAGTCAATAATCCCTTCAATGTATACATCGGGATCAACCATAGCTTGCGCAATGTCAGGATCTCTCCCTTTTTTCTCAGCTGTAGATCTCATTAATGATCTCATGTATGACTGGTATTTGTCAGGCAAAACTGTTCCCTCCTGATCAACAACAGAAGCAGCACCAATAGAAGCACCGGGAACCATGTAGATGCTGTCACAAGCAATGGAAATCAATGCTCCTGCAGAGGCTGCATTCACGTCAATGAAAACATAGACAGGAATCTCGCTTTTCATCAACAGAGTCCTGATTTTATCAGCTGCCTCCAACTCACCACCAAACGTGTTTAAACGTAAAAGAATGAGATCAGCATTCTGTTCTTTAGCATCCTTCAGTGCTGACTGAGTTCGTTTTAAAGCAGGTTTGGCAATGACATCATCAATTTCATAATAGTACACTTTTTGATGAGTTTGTGCTATTGTACTGATTGTGAATAGCAAATAGGTCAATAAGGCGATAATTCTTTTCATCTTCTATGTATAAATTCAACCTACAAAGTTATAAAAAAATATGATAGGATAATCTGTCATTTTTTATATTTAAAAAGGGTATCCTAATGAGTTTACATTTATTGTTGAGAAATTATCGATTTATTCGGATGAAATCAGGAATTTGTATTCATTGATTTGTTTATATCAGAAGAAATAAATCTTTGAAAATATTTTTTGTTTTTCAGTCAATATAAGCATTTTTTTTCGTAATTTTGCAGATTGTAAAATTTAATAAATTAAGTAAAAATGAAAAAAATAATTAGTACACCTAATGCACCTTTAGCAATTGGACCTTATAGCCAAGCTGTAGAAATGAATGGAACTTTATACATATCAGGTCAGATACCTCTTGATCCTGCTACCGGTAAGATCGTTGAGGGAGGCATAGTAGAGCAAACAGAACAGGTTATGCGTAATATTGGCGCGATTCTCGAAGCTGCAGGATATACTTTTCAAAATGTGGTAAAATCTACTTGTTTACTTAGTGATATAGCTAACTTTAAAGCTATGAATGAAGTGTATGGAAATTACTATAAAGAAAATTCACCTGCCAGAGCAGCTTTTGCTGTGAAAGATTTACCTGCTGGAGCTTTGGTGGAAATTGAAACTATAGCGATGAAATAGTATTGATTTACTAATCTACTTTAGAATTAAAAATAAAAGGGGGGAAGGAAGTTTATTTTGTATTGTAACTTTCTTACCTAATGAAAAAAATTGTATCTTTGTAGGTTCATTTATTAAATAATAAAGAACTAAAACTACGTTAAATATTTCAACAACTACAACTAACATGGAAGAAGGAGAAAAAATTATTCAGGTAAATATCGAAGATCAGATGAAGTCAGCTTATATTGACTACTCTATGTCTGTTATTGTATCTCGTGCTTTACCTGATGTTCGTGATGGATTGAAACCGGTACATAGAAGAATATTATATGCAATGTGGGATCTGGGTATAACATCAGGAAAACCCCACAAGAAATCTGCAAGAATTGTTGGAGATGTATTAGGAAAATACCACCCTCATGGGGATACTGCTGTTTATGACTCAATGGTTAGAATGGCACAACATTGGTCCTTGAGATATCCTTTTGTTGATGGACAAGGAAACTTTGGATCTGTCGATGGAGACAGTCCGGCAGCTATGCGTTATACAGAAGCAAGAATGAGAAGGATTGCTGAAGAGATGCTGGTGGATATTGAAAAAGAAACTGTAGATTTTTCAAATAACTTTGATGACTCATTGCAAGAACCAACAGTGTTGCCTTCAAAAATACCAAGTCTTTTAATTAATGGTTCATCAGGAATTGCTGTGGGAATGGCCACTAATATGCCTCCCCACAATCTTTCAGAAGTGTGTGATGGTATTGTTGCTTATGTTGACAATCAAGAGATTACTATTCCGGAATTGATGGAGTATGTTAAAGCACCCGATTTTCCAACTTCCTGTATAATTTATGGTTATGACGGAGTTCGGGAAGCCTTTGAAACAGGTAGAGGTAGAGTCGTAATGCGGGGAGAAGCAACTATTGATGAAGAGTCTGATAGAACAACTATAACAGTCACAAGCTTGCCTTATCTTACTAATCCATCTGATATGATCAGAAGAACAGTAGAACTGATCAGAGAAGATAAAATTGACGGTATTTCTAATATTGAAAATTTATCAAGTGATAAGAATGGGACTAAAATTATCTATGAACTGAAAAAAGATGCAGTACCTAATGTAGTATTGAATAAACTATATCAATATACTGCACTTCAATCCTCATTCAGTGTTAATAATATAGCTTTAGTTGGTGGAAGACCTGTTTCCTTGAATCTAAAGGATCAGATAGCAGAGTTTGTGAAACACAGAATGGAAGTGGTTATTCGGAGATCGCAATTTGAATTGAGAAAAGCGAGGGAAAGAGCACATATTCTGGAAGGATTGCTGAAAGCACTGGATATTATTGATGAAATTATTGCCTTAATCAGAGCTTCCAAGACCGTTGCGGATGCTGTACAGGAATTAATGGCGAAGTATGAGTTTAGTGAAAGACAGGCAACTGCCATTGTTGAAATGAGATTAAGACAGCTCGTAGGATTGGAAAGAGATAGACTGCAAGCTGAATATGATGAGTTAATCAAAAAAATAGAATATCTTGAGCAAGTGTTGTCGGACGAAGAGCTGAGAAAAGAGATTATTAAAGAAGAAACATTAGAGATGAAACTCAAGTATGGAGATGAAAGAAAATCCAGAATTGAGTATTCCGCTTCAGATTTTAGAATTGAAGATACGATTGCAGATGATGAGGTTGTTATCACTATTTCTCACCTGGGTTATATTAAAAGAACATTACTATCTGAATATAGAGTTCAACATAGAGGTGGTAAAGGCTCTAAAGCTTCAGCTTCTCGTGATGAGGATTTTATCGAACATCTTTATACCGCAACAAATCACAACTACCTTCTTTTCTTTACAGAAAAAGGAAAGTGTTTCTGGTTAAGAGTATTTGAAATTCCGGAAGGAAGTAAAACATCTAAGGGTAGAGCGATTCAAAACTTGATTAATATTGAGTCTGATGATAAAATTAAAGCGGTAATCAATGTGGATAACTTATCAGATGATGACTATATAAATAACAACTACATTATCTTGTGTTCAGAAAAAGGAATTATTAAGAAGACTTCATTAGAAGCTTATTCCAGACCAAGACAAAATGGAATTATTGCGATTACCATTAAGGATGATAATCATCTACTGGAAGCTAAACTGACTAATGGAAGCAGTGAAATTATGATGGCTCTTTACTCCGGTAAAGCGATCAGATTTAGTGAGAAAACTGTCAGACCGATGGGAAGAAATGCTATGGGAGTGAAGGGAATTACTTTGGGTAATCCTGATGATTATGTGGTTGGAATGATTTGTGTTGATAATGATCAGTATGATATTTTGGTGGTTTCTGAGAATGGTTATGGTAAAAGATCCCCCTTGGAGGATTACAGAGCTACCAATAGGGGAGGGAAGGGTGTTAAAACAATTAGTATTACTGAGAAAACAGGTGGATTAATAGCAATTAAAAATGTTACAGATGAGGATGACCTGATGATTATTAACCGATCCGGTATTGCTATTCGCCTTCATGTAGATCAGTTAAGAGTAATGGGTAGAGCTACTCAAGGAGTTAAATTGATCAATCTGAATGAGGATGATGTTATTGCCGCTGTATCTCAAGTTCCAAGAGAAGAAGATGAAGAGGAAAACGATATAATGACAGATGAAACTGAAAATATGAATTCAGTTGAAAATACAGAGAGTGATGAATCCGAATCAATTTCAGAAAATGAATAAAATACTGAACCTATGAGAAATAAGTTAGTCATTCTTTCTTTACTGATTTTCTCTTTTCTTTCAGTAATGGCACAAAAGCCGTCACTGAACAGAGCATATAATGCCTTTACCAATGGAGATTATTTTGAAGCAAAAGAATTGATAGATCTTTGTGTCAATGACCCTAAACTTTCATCTAAAGCCTTAACCTATTTGTATAAGGGTAACATTTATCTTTATTTAGCTAATCATGAGTATGAGAAAAAAAGAGAAAATGAAAGCTATATAATCCAGTTTCCTGATGCACCGGTTCAAGCTTATGATGCCTTTATTAAGACTCAGACTATGGATAAGCAGATTGATGCTTATAATATATTGACACCCGATGTTGCATTACCATCCTTGTACGGATTGCTATATGTATATGGAGTGGATGAGCTGATAGCAGAAAGATATCAATCTGCAAAGAATGTATTAGAAAAAGCAATCTATTGTTATGAGTTAAAAACACCTGATATTCCTTTGCATGGTGAGTTGTATTTTTATTATGCATACACATTAGAAAACTTAAAGGATCCTAATGCACTTCCTTTTTATGAAAAGGCACTCAATGATGGGTCAGAAAATCCTAATCTGTTTCTACGTTTGATGGAGTTATACAAGTTAGCAGGAACGCCGGAAAAGAGTGATCAGTTGTTTGAAAAGATGAAGCAAGTTGAAACTCAGGATCCGGCTCTTTATTTGGCAGAAATAGATTACCACTTTTATAAAAAGGATATGGTAAGAGTGAAAAAAATGCTTGATGAGGTTCCAGCTTCGGTTTATGGGAATCCTGACCTCTTAGTTAATATAGCTAACTTTTTTATTCAGCTTGAAGAATATGATGATGCAAAATCCTATTTAACCAGGGCACTTCAGTATGATAAAGAAAACTATATTATACTTTATAATCTGGGCGTTTGTTATTACTATTTGTCTGAGAAGAAATTCAAAGAGTATAATGAAATGGATTATACAGTCCAAATGGAGGAGATTACCAGAATTAAAAAAGAATCTAAGGATTTGCTTGCAGAGGCAGAATTTTATTTTGAGAAAGTAATTTTAAAAGAACCTAATGATTTAAACGTTTTAAATATTTTAAGGTCCATATATGGGAGGAACGATTCCCCTAAGTATGATGATATAGTAAAAAAGATTGAAAGTTTAGAAAACAAATAACATTATTGACAAACATTTTAAAACATGAAAAAATTATTTAGTTTAATTGCTGTGTTAATGTTTTTCATTACTTCCCTGTTAGCTCAGGATTGTTTGAATGATATACATTACACCATTGTGAATCAAAATGCTCCAGGAAAGGCTAAAAATCAGTTTGACAGGAAATGTATGCCTGGAAATGAAGGAAATGCCAGAGTTTGGTTGATGAAAGCCAATGTTTATGTGAGATACTATTTGTATGAACAAGGATTGAAAGCAAAAGATCCATCGTATAAAATTAAACAACCAGACATTATTCTCGAAGCTGTTGATGCATTTGCCAAAGCTATTCAAATAGACAAAAATGTACAACCGATGAGAAATATGTTGGGTGCAATGGAAGGACAAAGAGAGTGTGCCAGGGATGTTGAAGTGCTGGGAGATAAATATTTTGATAATGAAGATTATGATAAAGCGTTGGAAATCTATGAAATAGCCTTGAGATGTTATCGTATTCAAACTGAAGATAAAAAGCTTAATGAAGTTGATATATACAGAATTAACTATAATTTATACGTCATTTATAAGATTAAACAAGATCTTGAGAACTATATAACCTATTTAACTCGTGCGTATGAGTCTAGGGAGAATACAGCTCCTGTAGTGTATCGTGATATGTATTCATACTACCTTTCAGTGCAAGATACAGTTAAATGTGGTGAAGTAGTGAAGAAAGCAAAAAGAATGATTTCGGATACGCTACCCGCATATTATGATATTCAATTACTTGAATTAAACTATTTGTATCTCACTCAAGAAGAATCAACTCTTAAGGCAAATGCATTACAAATGCTTCAAAATCATGCTATTGATGAAGAAAATGAAGCTAAATTTGTTGAGTTAATGGAGTATCTGATTAATGTTGATGCAGATAAAGAACTAGGGGAGTTTGTGGATCAATATTTAGAGAAATATCCTAATAGTGCCTCATTCACCGCTTTTAAAGCAGACCTCTACCAAAAAGAGGCTGAAAAAATTGAAGATGAAAGACAAGAGATAAGATTATCTGATCGTAGTAATAACGAAAAAATTAAGCTACAAGAAGAATTGATAGCTAAAAAGGAGGCTGTATTACTACAGGCTCATGATTGGTATCAAAAAGCTTATGAATTGAATAGTGACGATCTTCATACAATTAGACAACTATATAAGCTTAAAGTTATGTCTCACTTACCAATAAGTGAAGAGCTGCAAGAAAAGTTTAATGCTACTCTGGGAGGAAATTAAAAAGGTACTCACAAGTAAAAAAAGGCTATTCTGCACAAGAATAGCCTTTTTTAATTTTTGAACTAATCTAATACTTATGAAAGCGGCGCTAGTCCCAAGATTTCTCTTGCTTCAGCAGGAGTAGCAATTTCTCTTCCAAACTCTTTAGCTAAACGAACCACTTTTTCTACTAATTCTCCGTTAGATTTAGCTAAAACTCCTTTTGATAAGTAAACATTGTCTTCAAATCCTACTCTAACGTGTCCACCATCAATGATTGCGGCTACAGCAAGAGGAAATTCAAATCGCCCTATACCGGCTACAGTATATGTGGCATCAGCAGGAATACTCTCTCTAAGGAAAACAAAATCTCTTAACTCTCCTGTAATACCACCATTTACACCCATTACAAAGTCAAAGTGCATTGGGGATTGGATAAATCCTCTTTTATGCAGTCTGAGAGCCATATCTATCATACTTTTATCAAAAACTTCTATTTCTGGCTTGATTCCCAATTCAATCATTCGTTTACCGAAATACTTGATGGTGTTTTCTGTATTAATAAAAATTTCATCTCCTCCAAAATTGAGGGTTCCGCAATCTAAAGTTGCCATTTCCGGTTTTAATTCGGTGGGTTGTAACCTTTCATCATCAGTCATTCCCACTGCACCACCAGTCGAAGGTTGAATAATGATATCCGGAATTTCTTTTTTAATAGCGTCAATAGCTTCTTTAAAGCGTCCTTTATCCTGTGTTGGGGTTCCATCATCCCAGCGAACATGCAAGTGAATAATTGAAGCGCCGGCATCATAAGCTGATTTGGCTTCACGTACTAATTCTTCAATAGTATAAGGAACTGCAGGATTGTGCTCTTTTAATACTTCTGCGCCACAAATTGCGGCAGTAATAATTAATTTTTCCATAGTAACTTTTTTTCTTAATATTAGTGTTGAATTCTTTGATTTTTCTTAGGAACTACACAAGTTCCGGAAGCTCTGCATACAACAACAGGTTCTGCTAAAACGTCAGCAGCAGAGTCAGAAATGTCAGCTCTGGGAGCAATCACTTTTCTAGCCTCAAAAGTCATTTTTCTGGAACTACTTCCGGTTGAAACGATTTCACCTGTCGCTTCAATAAAGTCACCGGCAAAAACCGGAGCTAAAAATTCTACATTGTCGTATGCTACAAAGAGTCCTTCATCACCATCGTGAATAATTAAAAGTTCGGTTGCAACATCACCAAACAATTGAAGCATTTTTGCTCCATCAACTAAATTTCCACCATAATGCGCATCTTGAGAACTCATGCGTAATCTAATCATTGATTTTGCCATTTTTATATATTTAAAAGGTTATTAATTGTGTTGAACGATAAAGTCAACAAAGATATTTTGTGTATGAACTTGTTCCATTGGAATACTTCCGGTTTCAACAATCTCTTCCGCCTCTGCAATTACAAGATCACAAGCCATAGCCATTAATGGGTTAAAGTTTTGTGTTGTTCCCTTGTATACCAAATTACCTGATTGGTCTGCAATAGAAGCGCCGATTAAAGCAACATCTCCGCGAAGAGCAGTTTCCAAGAGATAGGTCTTGCCATCTAATTCTATTTTTTGTTTACCCTCGTCAACTGCTGTGCCAACTCCGGTAGGAGTCAATACTCCTCCCAGACCTGCTCCTCCGCATCGAACTTGTTCAGCCAATGTTCCCTGAGGTACAAAAATAACTTCAAGCTCTTTATTGTTAAATTGCTCAATGGTTAGAGGGTTGGTCCCAATATGGGAAACGATCACCTTTTTTACTTTTTTTGCAGCAATTAATTTTCCTATTCCCTTATCCGGAAATCCGGTGTCATTACCAATAATGGTGAAATCCTTAAGGTTACTCTCAACCAAAGCATCGATGATATTCTCGGGAGAACCTCCTCCTAGAAAACCACCAATCATTAAAGTCATTCCATCTTTAATCTTGCTAATTGCTTCTTGGGGTGTGATAATTTCTTTTTTCATTGTTTTAAAATATTTGAACAGTTTTTACTAAAATATATAATTTTTTTATCAATTTCCACATTCTTGAATAATATCTTGAATTTTTTCGGCAGTTACTCTATAAACGGTCCACTCATCTAACGGTATAGCTTTAATTTTATTGATATAAAAATCTATAGATGGCTGATTCCAATCTAAACAGATCCATTCCATACGTCCACAATCTCTTTCAATGGCTATTTCAGCCAGTTTGGCAAAGAATAGCTTTCCATAACCTTGATGTCGATATTGGGGAATAATGAATAGATCCTCCAAATATAAACCCCTTTTGCCTGTAAAAGTAGAGAAGTTATGGAAAAAGAGTGCAAAACCAATAGGTTTTTGATCTACTTCGCCAATTAATACCTCTGCACTTTTGTATTCAAATAGGGATCTCCTCAAAATCTCTTCCGTTGCTTCAACTTGATCCAATAGTTTTTCATATTCAGCTATAGAGCGAATTAAGTCTAAAATAGTGGGTATATCTTCTATGGTTGCAAATCTGATCTTCATAAGATTATTTGTAAAAAATTTCTGTTATGTTTTCTGAATAGGTTTTGGATACAGGAATAATAGGAGTATCACCAAAATCAAAATCTAAATAGATGCCATCCTTCTCTTTTTTTAATATTTTTACTTTATCAACATTGATAATATAGGATCGATGACAACGGGTTAAGGGATAATCCTTGTATTGTTCTTCAATGTTTTTTAAACTGTTTCGGAGTAAAAAACGAGTGATTTTTCCCTTGTTTTCATAGTAAATATTAACATAATTATCAGCAGCTTCAATATAATATAGTTTCCCGAACTTGATAGATAGTCTCAAGGTACCCTTTTCATCATGAAAGTGGATTAAATTATGTTTTTCATTTGCTATATTGACATAATTTTCCTCATCAATGTATCGATTCATTTCAATCAATTTAGCAATGGCTATTTTTTTTTCTTGTAATGCAAAATAGAGCCACGATACGATGTAGGGAATTAATAGAGTCAAGAAAAGGTATAGCAGAGTTTGGGGGAAAATATCAAAAAAATCAATCTTATTGGTGAAAAAATAGAGAGCAAAAAGGCTGTAGATAACGGAAAGAACAATAATCTCACCTATAATCCATATCATAAAAGAGGTAAGGGGAAGCGAGTTCTTTTTTTTGTATTGAAACATGATAGTACGACTGATTGCTAAAACAAAAACTCCACTAAATATAAAGAAAATGGATAAAAAGAAGTAAATGGTCTTATTGTCTCCATTATGAGTCCAGGAACTGGAGTTAAAAGGTTTGTAAATGTTAAAAAAAAGCACAGAAAATAGAGCAACAAAAACTAAAAAAAGAATAATATTCTTCTTTTTAAGTAAATATTCAGGAGTTTTTTGCGACATTTTTGACCTCTTTTTTTAGGATGCGAATATACAAAATATAATGATTGCCTCCGACAAAAAAAAGTATATTTTTTAAATTTCACCCCTAATAGAGTAATTTAACATACTATTTCTGTTTTTAGTCCCAAAATTAGGGTGTAAATCACTTTATTGCAATTAAGTAAAAAAGTGGTACTACATTTGTAGTTTACTATTTAATCTGATATTATGAAGGTAGAAAGAATTTTTGATATTCTGAACAGATATCAAGAGGTTTACCCCGATCAAACTGTTGCCCTGGGTGGCAAGGTGGGCAAAGAGTGGGTAACTTATTCCCCCCAAGATTATATTGAAAAAGTAAATAAAGTTAGTTATGCCTTAATTCACCTGGGAATTAAAAAAGGAGACAAAGTAGGCATTATAGCAGCTAACAGACCGGAATGGAATATGCTTGATATGGGTATCATGCAGATAGGGGCTATAACAGTTCCGATCTATCCTACATTGACGGCCTCGGATTATCTCTATATTCTAAACCATGCCGAAGTAACCATGGTCTTTTTGGAAGGGTTTGAATTGATGGGAAAAATTTTGTCAATTAGAGATGAGGCACCATGTCTAAAATATATTTATACTTTTATGGATAGAAAAGAGCTTCCCTTTTTTGACCAACTAATTAAAATGGGGGAGGAAAATCCATATGAAGAGGAGTTAAAACAAAGGAAGGACTCTGTTAAGAGCTCAGATTGTTCAACCATTATTTACACCTCTGGAACTACCGGGACACCTAAAGGTGTTATGCTTTCTCACGCCAATATCATTAACCAGATTTTAAATTTAAAGCAGACTCCTGCTCCTTGGTCAAAAACTGCTTTTAGTTTTTTACCACTTTGTCATGCATACGAAAGAATGTTGGTCTTTTTGTATCAATATTTGGGTATGTCAGTATATTATGCGCAAAATCTGGGTACCATTGGTGACAATATTAAAGAAGTAAAGCCAACTATGATGTCGGCTGTTCCCAGAATGCTGGATAAAATTTATGACAAAATTTATACTTCCGGCAATAATATGCCTACTTTTTCAAAAATGATTTTTAGATGGGCTATAAAGTTGGCTACGCAATATAAAATTCAAGATTATGAAAGAACCTGGTATTATAATTTAAAACATAAAATTGCCGATCGTTTGGTATATGCTAAGATTAGAAATAATATTGGGGGGAATTTTGATATTGTAGTTTCCGGAGCTGCCAGTTTACAACCTCGGATTGCCTCATTTTTCTCCGCGATAGGGATGCCTATTTATGAAGGATATGGGTTGACGGAAACATCTCCTGTAATTGCTGTGAGTAACAGAGATCGGGATGGTAGAGCTTCCGGAACAGTAGGTATGCCGCTTCCCGGAATAGAGATCAAGATTGCAGAAAATGGAGAGGTGTGTTGCAGAGGTCACAATGTGATGATGGGTTATTATAAAGATGAGGCATTGACTAAAAGCGTTATTGATCAGGATGGATGGTTCCATACCGGGGATATTGGAATGATCAATGAAAAAGGACAGTTGATTTTGACGGGTAGATTAAAAAGCTTGTTTAAAACTTCATTTGGAAAATATATTAATCCACAAGTTATTGAGGACAAAGTTTCGGAATCTCCTTTTGTAGAACATATTGTTGTGGTAGGAGAAGGAGAAAAATTTGCTGCTGCTCTCATAAAACCCGATTTTGATTTTCTTAAACAATGGTGTTTAAGACATGATATTATATTTGTTTCAGAAGAAGAAGCTGTTAAGGATGAGCAAATAATTAAACGTTATAGTA
>DIRT01000010.1:0-3883 GCA_002427605.1 Bacteroidales bacterium UBA5429
GATCAATGTTGCTACTATGGATAACCCAACCCTATACACTAGTGCCTATTTAGTAGCAGGAGTACAAGGTTATACAAAGCACTATTATGCCGGCAGTGAGCGGATTTCAAGTGCGATTGGATTGGGGGGATTGGCAAATATCAATGATCCGTTATCTATTGAAAAATATGAAAATTGGAAAATAAAAGCCGGTTCCTTAAAGGATGAAATGAGCAGAACCATTAATGAGTGTCTCAAAAATGAGTACGATATTAAAAACTCATTAGAGTTTCTGCACGGCATGGAAGAAGCGGCAGCCGGTACAATGGACCGTTACTTCTACCACCCCGACCACCTCGGAAGTAGTAGCTGGATTACTGATGGAAAAGGCTACGCAATACAGCATTTACACTATTTGCCCTTTGGTGAGGATTGGGTTGACCAGCGGAATGCCTCCTGGAATGCTCCTTACACCTTCTCCGGCAAAGAGAAAGATGTGGAAACTGGGTATTCTTATTTCGGTGCCCGTTACTACGACAGCGGCTTGAGCATTTGGCTGAGCGTTGATCCGATGAGTGATAAGTACCCTAACCTAACACCGTACGGGTATTGTGCGAATAATCCGGTGATTTTGGTGGATCCGGATGGGAGGAGAATAATTGCATATGACAGAACGACTAAAAAATTTATGAAAGCTTATTTTAAGGAACACTTTGGTTCTTGTAGAATGTTTAAATTTGATTCTAATAATGAACTAAAAATTAGAGAAAGAAGTTTTGAAAAAGCATTAGCTAGAGCAAATGAACATCAAAGGAAATTACTGTTAGGTATGAGAGATGCGATAGAAGTTAATGACATAGCATTAGTACAAATAAGGGAAAAAACTAATGGAATAATGAAATTTTATGTAAAAGAAGGATATACAGCTACTAAATTTCCTGATCCTGCTAATTCTGGGGGTGGTGGAATTGGTTATTCACCACTTTATGAAGGGTTTTTAATTGGAATTTCTCATATAGATGCTCAAAATCAGGAACTATCAGCATCAGGAATGAGAACTTTAGGGAAAGATGATCCTATTTTTACTGAAAGTAAAACGGGAAAAAGTGCTAGTGCTGTTTTTTTTCATGAAGTATTAGATGAATTTTTGAATTTTTTCTCTGAGAAAAAATGCGTTGATATTAATTCTCCTCAAATAGATAAAGTAGAATATCGAAATGCAGCATTACAAAATTTAAAAAAAACACCGTCCGATGGACTTGATCATCAAAAATAATTATATTTCTCTTTAATTAAAATCTAAAATGAAAAAGATTCGAGTTTTGAATATAACCTTAATTTTAATTTTTCTAAATATTTTTTTTGTTTTAGCACAATCAACAGAAGAAATACTTGAATTTCGTCAACTCCAAAAATATACTGTAATCCTTCCTTGTACTGATATTTCAACTTGTATTGATACAATATACCAAAAAAAAGATACTTTATTTATAAAAATAATTGACGACAGGATTTTGCTTTTGGACTCTAATTGTAATAATTATAGGACATTGTACATAACGGGAAATTATTGCAGTTTTAAATCAAAAAAAAATAGAATATCACTTATATTTCCGACACCTCAATATGAATATCAATTTATTTTGCTGCAAGTTTATGATAACATTTTTTTATTTGAAAAGTATAGAGGAGTGTATATAATGTCAGATATGAGTTTTGTTGATAAATATCCTTTTTATGTAGTAGAATATGGGACTCCAATTCGTGAATATCCATACAAGATTGGAAAACATCGGCGTAAAATAAAAAAATAAATTTTAGATATAATGTAAAACGATACAATTTCCAGAGAGGAGGAGTTGTACTATGATGTTATAATTTTTATCCCGTAATTCGTAATTGAAAAAATTCTGAAATCCGAAATCAAAATGGGCTAAAGCCCGATATTGGTAGAGAGCATCCCCAACCCCGACATAAATGTCTGGGCTATTGATATGAATATCAATAAGATATGTTATATGTTTGACCATTTTTCAACTTTCAATTTTCAATTTATAATAAAAACTTTCGACTTTCGACTTTCGACTTTTTTATTTATCTTTGCAGTATCAATTCCATGATTATGAAAACATTGCGTTACTTCTACCACCCCGACCATTTGGGTAGCAGCAGTTGGATAACTGACGGTAGCGGCAACGCAATACAGCATTTACACTATTTGCTGTTAAAAAGCTTCGCTTTTTTTCCTCCTTGGCGTTCGGTAAAGAAAATTTATTTTCTTTACACTCACTGCCTGCGTCGGTTTGGCGAGGATTGGGTTGACCAGCGGAATGCTTCCTGGAGTGCTCCTTACACTTTCTCCGCCAAAGAGAAAGATGTGGAAACTGGCTACAGCTATTTCGGAGCAAGGTATTACGACAGTGGCTTGAGCACTTGGCTGAGCGTTGACCCGCTGAGTGATAAATACCCCAACTTAACCCCCAACGCGTATTGTGCGAATAATCCGGTGATTTTGGTAGATCCGGATGGGAGGGATATATGGGATGTAGATGAAAATGGTATAATAGTTAATCGTCATAAAGATAAAACAAAAGATGTTATTCGCAGAGTAGATAGTAATGGAAATCCCATTGAAGGTGAGGAAAATTCGGTAACATTCAAATATAGAACAATTAAAGAAAGAAATCACACAGTAAAAGTAAAAGGAGACGATGGAATAATAGTGCCAAAAACATTAAAAATACTTGAAGTACAAGGAGATGAGAATGCCTTATCTGCTTTTAAATTTTTAATTGGAGGTGGAGGAGAAAATCAAGTTGAATGGGGACTTGTTCGAATAGGAAAAGAAGGATCAGGAAGAAATTTATTAGGAACAGGAAATGAAACAGAAACATCTTATATGGCAGGCTACGCATTAGCATGGAAATATACAATAAGAGAAGATAATCACAATCATCCCGATGGTACTCGAATCCCTTCAGAATCGGATATAGAAACAGCAAAGGCAATAAGTGATAAGTTTAAAAATGCACGTTTCAACTTATATATAAGTCCTAAAGCTCATCCAATCCAGTATAATAAAAACTCAATCTATGTCGGAAGGGATGGGAGAATACACCCAGGAAAAACTTATTAAAACAATGAAAAAAGGTATTATATTTACAATGCTTATTTTTTTGACTTTTATTTTATATTGTCAAAATAAAGTAAAAGATGAGATTTATCATATTGAAGAATTAGAGGTGGTAAATTTTAAATTACTACCAGTTTTGGATACAATTATTCAAATGAAGGAGAGTGGAGGATATAAGGCAGTTCGTTTTTTTCTTATGGAATTTAATGAAGATACCTTAAAACCTGATTTGATTTTTGTAAGAGGTTATGCAAAGATGACTTATTACTATCCTAAAACTCTGGGCTATTTTAGCTATAAAGATCATTATTTTTTTATAACAGGAGACACAATTGACTCTACAATTTTTTTTAAAACTAGTAAAAAGAATATTTTTGAGATAGGTATTCCACTTATTGAAAAAACTGAAGATGGAACACCCATTATACGGGTTTATGGCTCTTATGCTTGGTCAATACGCTATAAAATGGGGAGATTTAAAATCTTATCTTATTATACGAGCAATAAGAATGATCCTTGGTTTGACAATGTTGAGGTTGAATATGGTAATCATTTTGATGAAAATAAAAATTTTATTCCGGTGTTAAAGAACGGTTCACAGTAGTAGTCTTGTAGTTGATAATTTGTTTTTTTCGTCTTTTTTATTATCTTTGCCAAATCAATTCCCATTGATTATGAAAACATTGCGTTACTTCTACCACCCTGACCACCTCGGAAGTAGTAGCTGGATAACTGACGGTAGCGGCAACGCAATACAGCATTTACACTATT
>DIRT01000010.1:4133-57784 GCA_002427605.1 Bacteroidales bacterium UBA5429
AGATGTGGAAACAGGGTATTCCTACTTCGGCGCCAGGTATTATGATTCCGACTTGAGCATTTGGCTAAGCGTTGACCCGATGAGTGATAAGTACCCTCATCAATCAGGTTATGTGTATTGTTCAAATAGTCCAGCAAAAAGAATTGACCCTAATGGTTTAACTGATTATGCTGTGAACGGAACTATACGTACAATTAATGATGGGCATAATGATATAAGGATCGAAGTTAGTCAAAGACAATTTAATAAATTACAAAAGAAGTTTGATAAAAGTGGAAAAAGTTATGAAAGATATAGGACTAAGTTGATGGAAAAGAACGGATACTTTACTTTTCCGAATAGCGATGAAGTGAAAGAGGGGGGAATAGATATTTGTTATAATTTCCCTAAAGGACGTGGAGGATTTAGATTTGTTGATAATAATAATTCTATTCCAAGTCAGGAAAATTCTACAAATCATGATGTAAATACTATTGATGTAACAGGTCTTTTGGAAGCATTTAAAGGTTGGGTGAGTACATTACTAGAACAATTTGGATCTAAAAAAAATAAATTAGAGGGAGTATCAAATAATCCTGCTAAAACTATGTCAACACCAGAACCTGAGGGAAAAGTATATCGAAAATCAAAGTATTTGGATTTTACTATTTATTATCCAAATGGTTCTGTAAGTGCTGGGCAAGCGCTAGCACCTAGTGTAGAAGATTCTATAAGAATAACTGATGGTTTTAAAAAACACGATAAAAAAATAGGATCAAAAACATATTGGAAATAAAACATAATCAAACAATTAAAAAAAAACATGAACAAATTGTCAAAAATTAGAGTTTCTTTACTCTGTCTTTCCTTTCTTTTATTAGTAACGTGTAAAGTTCCAAATCCTAAAGATGAAGTTTCTACATTGAATCAAATTTTGGATTCTTTAGTCACAGAGCAATATTTGTTTCTCAAATCAATTGAGGAAAATAATTATTTTGAAGGTATTGATAGCATCTATCATCAAGGCAATTTGATTATTGCCCAATATGAGAAAGGTCTTAATTATGAACGTTCTTTTTCTGAATATTGTCAAGAACTTGAAAAAGAAGAATTTATTAACAAAAAGATTCCTAAGATAAAAAATATAAAATCAAGAGTTCGATTATTACAAATCAACTATTTAAATATTTATTTGTGTGCTTTCGTTAAATCTTATTTTCAAGTAGATTTACTTAGTTTTGTTCCAATTCAAAAAGAAATTCGAAAAAATTTAGAGGAGGTAATAGAAATTGTACCCAGTTACCAAAATCGATCAAATAATCCCGTAGTTTTAATTGATCGTGACACATTGAAATTTACACCTAATTCATATATCTATAAATGTAAATTTGACAAACCGGGTGAATATTTTATTGAACCGGAAGCGATAATTATACGGTGGGGTGATACGCTGACTTTTAAACCGAAGTTCAAAATAATTGTAAAATAGCTACACTTTCCTCATATTTTTTCTTTTATTTTCATTTAACGAAAAAGTTAATGTAAAACCTAAAAAAAGCAATTATGAATTTTATATAAACACATGCAGATATATTTTTTTGAATTGCATGTCTCTTTTATAAATATAACTTTCACGAAACATCTAAAAACTTCTTATAAGAGGGAATGTGCATCTTCCTGCTGATAATTTCCGATTGTGGTTCTTTACATGACGGCGAGGTAGTGCCCTTTTGAAAAAAACACTACTTTCCCCAAAGGTCTCAAGTTTCCGAGTGGGGAAACGAGATAACAAAAAAGGAATAACTATGCTGCCCCCCAATTATTTAAAATACCAAATAAGAAATATGAAATATGAAATAATTGATTATCAAGAAGATATATCCTGAAAATTAAAATCCGAAATCCAAATTGGTCGTTGAGCGAAGTCGAAACGCCGAAATCCGAAATTATTTATATTTTTGCAGGTTTAAGTGTTCCTTATTTAAAGGAACCGCCATCACAACGTAACTAATTGAAATAATGAAAGATAAGGAAGAAAAGCGCAGCTTTAATAAAAATAGAAAACCGAATAGTGAATCTCCAAAAAGAAAATTTGAATCTGACAAACCCAAAAGGAGAGCCACAAGCACAGATGATAGAGAAGGAAAAAGAAAGTTTGAAGGGGAAAAAGCCAGAAAGTTTGATAGAGAGAGAAAATTTGAAGGAGAAAAAAAGAGAAAATTCGACGGTGAAAGGAAATTTGACGAAAGAAAAGAGAGAAAATTTGAAGGAGAAAAAAAGAGAAAATTCGACGGTGAAAGGAAATTTGACGAAAGAAAAGAGAGAAAATTTGACGGGGAGAGAAAAAGAAGATTTGAGGGAGAAAAAGAAAGAAAATTCGATGGTGAAAGAAAGAGAACCAGAAGAGATGTGACCGCCGAATCGGAAATTTTGTCGGATATCATCAGCAAAAGAAAGCAGGAAGGAAGACCTTCTCCCAGAAAGCGCAAAGTCCTTTCTTTAGAATATGAAGAACAATATATCCCCATTCGACTTAATAAATATATCGCCAATGCCGGCGTTTGTTCTCGTCGTGAGGCTGACGTTTTGATTCAAACAGGTGCCGTTACGGTAAATGGAGTTGTTGTTACAGAGTTGGGAACCAAAGTGTTACCTACCGATGAGGTTCGTTTTGGAGATAGAATTCTGCAAAGAGAAAAACCGGTATATCTGCTCCTTAATAAACCGAAAGATTACATCACTACAATGGAAGATGACAGGGATCGGAAACATGTAATGCAGCTGGTCAGAGGTGCTTGCAAGGAAAGAATCTATCCTGTTGGTCGCCTGGACAGAAATACAACCGGATTGCTTCTTTTTACCAATGATGGCGAGTTAACCAAAAAATTAACCCATCCTAAACATGGTGTTCTGAAAACTTATTATGTTGAATTGAACAGAAATTTATCATTTGCCGATTTTGAACAAATTATCGAAGGAATTGAACTTGAAGATGGCGTGGTTAAAGTCGATGAAATTTCCTATGTTAATGATAATAAGAGAGAGATAGGCATCACGATTCACTCCGGAAGAAATCGGATTGTGCGTAGAATTTTTGAACATTTGGGCTATGAGGTGATTAAATTGGACCGTGTTGTTTTTGCAGGATTGACAAAAAAAGATCTGCCTCGCGGGAAGTGGAGATGGTTGACTGAAGCTGAAATCAACATATTAAAAATGACAATTAAATAAAATATAATGAATAATTTTGCACTGATCGGAGCAGCCGGATATGTGGCTCCTCGTCACTTTAAAGCCATTAAAGAAACCGGGAATCAAGTTGTATCCATTCTGGATAAGTCTGACAGTGTGGGAATTATTGACTCTTTTTTTCCGGATGCTTCCTTTTTTAACGAAACGGAACGATTTGATCGCCACCTGTACAAACTCTTAAAGTCTGATTCCGATCAAAAGGTGGATTACGTTTCTATCTGCTCTCCCAACTACCTTCATGATGCCCATATTCGTTTGGCACTGCGCAATGGTGCACATGCAATTTGCGAAAAACCGCTGGTGTTGAATCCCTGGAATTTTGATGGTTTAAGAAATATAGAACAGGATACCGGCAAAAATATTTACCATATTTTGCAATTGAGAGTCCATCCTTCTATCATCAAGTTGAAAGAGCAGTTGGAACAGCAAAAAAAATCCACAAAATGGGATGTGGATCTTACCTATATCACCGGAAGAGGACAGTGGTATTACTATTCCTGGAAGTCTGATCCTGAAAAATCGGGCGGTATCACTACCAACATCGGCTCTCACTTTTTTGACCTGCTCATCTATCTTTTCGGTTCGGTTCAGAATCTGGTTGTGCACGCCCATACTCCCTCGGTAGCTTCAGGATTTATAGAATTGACTCGTGCAAGAGTGCGTTGGTTTTTAAGTATTGATTGTCGTTTTCTTCCTTTTGAAATTCAAAAAAAAGGGGGACGAACTTATCGCTCCATCCTCATTAATAACGAAGAAATAGAGTTCAGTGACGGCTTCACAGATTTGCACACACTCTCTTATCAAAAAATAATGAATGGGGAAGGTTTCCGCCTGGAGGACGCTTATCCCTACGTTTCACTATGCCAACAAGTGAGAGATGCGGAAGTGAATCCCTCACATAGTGAACATCACCCTTTTTATGCTCAAATTTAATAGATACCACTATGAAACAATATCTTGATCTAATGAGGTTAATCAAAGAGGAAGGCTCCTTGAAAACCGACAGAACAGGAACCGGGACAAAGAGTCTTTTTGGTCACCAACTCAGATTTGATCTGAATGAAGGATTTCCTTTATTAACCACAAAAAAACTCCATTTGCGCTCCATTATTTATGAACTGCTATGGTTTTTGAAAGGAAGTACCAATATTCAATATCTCAAAGAGAATAAAGTTTCAATATGGGACGAATGGGCTGATGAAAACGGAGATTTGGGTCCTATTTACGGCAAACAGTGGAGAGCCTGGGAAACCAAAGAAGGAGAATTGATCGACCAAATCAAAATGGTAATCGATCAAATCAAAAACAATCCCGACTCCCGTAGAATGCTTGTCAACGCCTGGAATGTGGGTGAAATTGATCAAATGAAACTGCCTCCCTGTCATATTCTGTTTCAATTTTATGTTGATGGGGATGAACTTTCTTGTCAAATGTATCAGCGAAGTGCCGATCTTTTCTTAGGTGTTCCGTTTAATATTGCATCCTATTCCTTACTACTCATGATGATAGCTCAGGTTTGTGATCTCAAACCCCGCTATTTTGTACATGTTTTTGGGGATGTTCATATTTACACCAATCACTTTGAACAGGTAGAAACTCAATTGGCGAGAGAACCTCGAAAACTTCCCAGAATGATTATCAATCCGGAAGTTAAATCGATTGATGAATTCAAATTTGAGGATTTTGAATTGGTAGATTACGATCCTCATCCACACATTAAAGCTCAAGTAGCGGTATAAAAAAAAGAGGCTGTTTTCCCAGCCTCTTTTTTTTTGCTATTGTTTGTAGATTATTTCTTTTTTGGAGTTTTTTTACCACCACCAACAGCTGCATTTTTTTGTGCTTCAACTTCTTTCAAAGTTGCTTTTTGTTGTTCTTCAGTCAATTGATCAAAAATAGCTAATTTTTGTTCTAGTGTTAGAGAGTTAAAATCAATCTCTTTTTTAGGTGCAGGTGCTCCTTCTGAAGCTTTTGCTTTTGCATCCGGTTTAACCTCTTCAGTTGTAGTTGCAGCTTTTGGTTTTGAAGTAGGAGTTGTTGTAGTTGTTGCAACGGGTTGCTCTTCAGGAGTGGTTGCTTCTTCAACAACTTGTTCTGTTTGATCTACCTCTTCAGTAACTGGTTCAGCTTTTTTACCACATGATGCAAAAACTAAACCTGATAATGCTAAAATAAAAAATAGTTTTTTCATAGTTTTTTGTTTAAATTAATATGCAATTTCCAAAACGCAAAGATACAACATTTCATCGAATCTGTGATTTATTTGTTAACAACTCTATTTTTAAAGTAAAAAAAATATAGAAATTTTTTATTCCATTGATTCTTATTTACTTACGTTTTTAAAATAGAACACAAAATTCAAAAATTTAAATTAAAGTTTCTTTGCTATCTTCCTCAAATATAGTAAAAAATTTTCAATTTTTTGGAAAAAAATGTCAAAATCACTATTTTTCTGTTATTAAATTCTAAAAAAGCAAATAAAAACATAAAAAAAACAGCAAAATAATAACCTCCTTTTTTTGAAAAAAATATTCAAGATTTGAATAAGTAGAAAAAAAAATTGTATTTTTGCAGGTCCTAAGAGATGTATATTCGTTTCCATTTGGACAATATAAAATAATTTTTAGCCAAAGGAGGTACAATTGTTAAAAGGTAAAAGTTTAATCGATCCTTCAGATTTTTCTAAGGAAGAATTTCGTGAAATTTTTGATTTAGCTCACGAAATAGCAAAAGATCCATTGAAATACAAAAAGAGTTGTGAGGATAAAATCTTAGCAACTCTTTTTTTTGAACCCAGTACAAGAACGAGGTTCAGTTTTGAGGCAGCCATGCTGCGACTGGGTGGACAGGTAATTGGTTTCTCTGAACCCAATTCGAGTTCTGTAGCCAAAGGAGAAAGCATAGCCGACACTATTCGAACAGTAGAAAATTATGCTGATTTAGCTGTAATGAGACATCCCAAAGAGGGAGCGCCCCGGGTTGCAGTTCAGTCTGTTAAATTTCCGGTAATTAACGCAGGAGACGGTGGACACTTACATCCGACTCAAACGCTTACTGATATTTTAACCATTGAGATGCTTAAAGGGTCTGTTGAAAATAAGGTCTATGGTTTTTGTGGTGACTTAAAATTTGGCAGAACTGTACACTCTCTGATTAAGTTCTTAAGCAATTATGATGGGGTTCGTTTTATTCTTGTTTCTCCTGAAGAGTTGACTATTCCGGAATATGTCAGAGAAGAGATTACCCGCAAGAATGTTCCTTTTATTGAAGTTGATAAATTAAAAGAACATCTTAAAGAAATGGACTTTTTGTACATGACCAGAGTACAAAGAGAAAGATTCTTCAACGAAGAGGACTATATTAGATTAAAAGATAGTTTTATTCTTGATGCGGAAAAAATGAAACATGCCGGACCGGAAACCTATATTTTACACCCACTCCCCAGAGTCAATGAGATCAGTATTGATGTTGATGATGATCCTCGTGCTCAGTACTTTAACCAAGCCAGAAATGGAATGTATGTAAGAATGGCTCTCATTCTCAAATTATTAGGAATTAAATAAAAAAAAAGATGTTGGAAATAACAAGTATAGAAAAAGGAATTGTAATTGACCATATTCCGGCTGGGTATGGGATTAAATTATTCCATTTATTAAAATTAGAAAAAGCCGATTATACTGTTGCATTGATTAATAATGCTTTTAGCAAAAAAAGGGGCAAAAAAGATATTATCAAAATCAATAATACAATCGAGTTTGATGTGGAATTTTTGGGACTGATTAACGCTGATATCACCGTTAACATTATTGAAGGAGGGAAAATTATAAAAAAACTGAGATTAACCGTTCCGGAAAGGGTTGTCAATGTAATTCATTGTAAAAATCCACGTTGTGTAACATCCGTAGAATCAAAAATTGATCATATCTTTCATTTGGTTGATCCGGTTAAAAGAAGTTACCGCTGCGAGTATTGTGATGATATCATTGTACCCTATTAATAAACAATTTTATTCTGCCATATCAGTAATCCCAATCTCTTTGACTTTCTGACAACTCACAGATTGCCATCCTTTTTTGATTTTGTAATTGTTTTATAATTAGGTAATTATATATATTAATATCAACAATAAGATGTTAATGTTTATTATCTTGAATTTGTACATTTTTTCGTGCTTTTTTATTATTTTTGCTGATTATCGAATCATTCCATATTATCATGTCACGAATTAAACTTGTTTTTAATATTGTTGTTGTTGCTTGTATCCTTGTTTTAGGGATATTCGTGATTGTTAAAAAACAGAATGAATCCTGTTCAGGTATAAGGATAGCCATTGATTATAGCGGAAACAAAAAAATCGTTGATGAACAAGAGGTTCTTTCCTTGTTAGAAAATAATAAGATTAAAGTTGTTGGAATAAAAATGAAAGAACTTCAACTTGATGAAATTCAACAACTACTCTCAAATCACCCCTATGTTAAAGAGTGTAAACTTTCTCGCTCGGGGTCACAACTTTCTATTAACCTGCAACTTAGAAAACTATTAATACAACTCTTCCCCCAAAATGGGAACAGTTGTTTTATAGATTGGGATGGAAATAAACTTCCTTTTTCAAGCAAAGTAAATGAAAAGCTGATCATTGCCAATGGGCATATCCCGGAATTTAATTCCGGTACAGATCAAATTAATAAACAACCTCAACTGATACAAGATCTGCATACCATTGCTAAAACAATAGTTGAAGATACTGTATGTCAATCTCTCTACGCTCAACTCTACGTCAATGAAAATAATGAAATTGAGTTGATTCATAAAGAGGGCAAAACCAATGTTTTGCTTGGCAACTGCTCTAATATTGATGAGAAATTTTTTAAAATTAAAGAGTTTAACCTCTCAGTTTTACCCACTATCGGTGAACATCAGTACAAAATGATAGATGTACGTTTTCAAAATAGAATTATTGCAAAAAAATAAATAATCCATGGCACAAAGAAGAAATAACTTAACAAATGACACACCTAAATTTTTTGTTGGTCTTGATATCGGTACCACTAAAATAGCCACCGTTGTTGGCTACATGGCAATGGATGGAAAAATTGAAGTCATTGGTCATGGAAAAAGCGACTCTAACGGCGTTCAGCATGGTCTGGTATATAATTTGAGCAAAACAATAAATGGGATTAAAGCCTCTGTTGAACTCGCTTCTCATCAGTCCGGTCAACCCATTTCTGATGTTTTTGTTGGTATTGCCGGTAGGCATATTAAAAACACTGAATTCAGACATCGCATCCTTCGAAGAAATGGAACCGAAGAATTAATCCATAAGGATGAAATTGATGAGATGATCAAAACAATCAAAGAAACACCGAACCAAACCGGTGAAACAGTTATTGATGTTATTCCTCAAAAATTTTATATTGACGGTAATTATGATCGTGAAATCATTGATCCTGTCGGCGAATTGGGGATTAAATTGGAAGGGGTTTTCCAAATTATTACCGGCAACGAACACGAAATCAATAAAGTTTTACGTTGCGTCGAAGATGCCGAATTGAACCCTGCAGATCTTATCCTGGAACCCCTTGCTTCCGGATTGGTTTCTCTTACCCAAGAAGAAAAACAAGCAGGTGTTGTTTTAGTTGATATCGGAGGTGGAACAACAGATATCGCTATTTATCTTGAAGGGAACCCTGTTTATACACAGGTAATCCCAATTGGAGGTCATGTGATCACTTCAGACATTGCTTCTGTTTGTCAAATCCCTGAAGAAATAGCTGAAAAACTTAAAATTAATCACGGAACTTGCCTGGTTGAAAAAAGCAATAAGAATAACTTTATCACAATTCCAAAACTGGGTCAAACTGATCCTGTTCAAATTAGCGAAGAGTATCTCGCTCAAATCATTTATGCTCGAATTATAAGAGATATTTTGAACCCGGTTAAAGTTATTATTGAAAATTCAGGATATGAAAGTAAAATCATGAGTGTTGTAATCACTGGTGGAGGTGCTTACTTGAAACATCTCAAAGAACTCGCTCAATTCACTTTCCGCAAACCTACACGTATTGGTTCTCCTGAATTTGGCTTTCTATCTGTACCTGCTGAATTAAGACATCCAATGTACTCAACCGGTTTGGGATTACTGAAATTTGGTGTTACGAATAACTTCGATTATACCGATGATGTTGAAGAAACTCCTAAGAAAACTCGTGTTACTAAAAAAACTGATTCTTCAAAAAATGAAAACTCTATGAAAAAAGTTAAACTGTTTTTTAAAAATATGTTAGACGGCTTTATAGAAAAAACAGAATAATAATAAACCATTAACAAAAATAATATCATAATGATTGAAAGAAAGCAATTTAATCCTGATTTTGGAACTCAATCCTCTACTTCTATAATTAAAGTTATGGGTGTTGGTGGTGGCGGTGGAAACGCCGTTAAACATATGTATAAAGAAGGAATACAAGGTGTTGATTTTTTAATCTCCAATACGGATAGATTAGCGTTAGATCAAAACCCTGTTCCCCATAAATTGGTGTTGGGTGATAGTGGACTTGGTGCCGGGGCAAATCCGGAAGTGGCACGTCAACTTGCAAGCGAAACTACCAATGAAATTAAAGAATTGATTGGTGAAAATACTAAACTGCTCTTTTTAACTGCCGGTATGGGAAAAGGAACCGGAACAGGAGCTACTCCCGTTATTGCTAAAATTGCCAGAGAAATGGGGATCCTTACAATAGCCGTTGTTACGGAACCTTTCCTTTTTGAAGGTGCTATTGCGACACAACAAGCTTTAGCAGGTATTGCTGAACTGAAAAAAAATGTTGATTCTTTAGTTGTTATTAAGAATCAAAACATTATGAAATACTACATCGATGCTGAATTTGATAAAGCTTTCGGATATGCTGATGATGTTCTTAAAAATGCCGTTCAGTGTATTGCTGAATTAATTACTGTTAATTTGGATCAAAATATTGACTTTAATGATATCAAAAGTATCATGGAAAATAGTGGTCCGGCTATGTTAGGTATTGCTGAAGCTGAAGGAGAAGACAGAGTGAGGAAAGTAGTTGAAGGAGCACTCAACTCCCCTCTTCTTTCAGAAGATAATATTACTAACGCCAAAAATTTCTTATTCTCATTGAGTTATGGTCCTGATGTTCCTTTTACCATCAGCGAATTTGAAGAACTTGTAGAACTGTTATCCTCACTGAGATCTGATGATGCAAAAATTATTTGGGGAAGAACAAGAAGTAAAGAGCTAGGAAACAAAATTAAATTGGCTGTAATCGTTACTAATTTCACTACTGAAGAAACAAGAACTGTAACGGATATTAAAACCGGTTCTGTATCACACAGTAATGATGATGGAGACAAAACATGGGTTTCCATCGATGGTTCCTCCAAGAGCGACTATCTTACCTCCCCCCAAGTAGAAGAAAATCAAAATATGGATTACTACGGACAGCCTAAAATAACTACTGATCCTTCAATTATGTCCGATTCACCTAATCCCGCTGCTGCTACACCTAAACCTCGGAATAATCCATTAAGTTTTTTGGATTCTCCCTCTAAACCTGCAGAACAACCAAATTATCCTGAATCTGAACAAAATCCAAATTTAGAATATACCGGATCAGATATCAGAACTGAAAGAGCCAATATTATCAAAAGTCAGGAAACCCTTAAATCAGAACATCCCTATACTCAACACGGCATTTCTGAACAATCTTCTTTTGATGCCTCTATGCGTAGCAGTGTTTTGGTTGATACTTACAGTGATGATGATAAATTTCGAAAATTAGTTAGTACTCCTGCTATTTATCAATTAGAAAAGAGTCAAAATATGCAAAGTGAAGAGCAGTCATCATCGCTTGATCAGAGTTATTTTGAAAACAATGATGATTTAGCTGCTTTTTTGAACCAAACTCCTGACTAATTGAAAGAATAGGGCAGTTTTTTCAATATGGGTGTAATTATTAGACAAACCATTAAAGGAACCATTATTAACTATATTGGTGTTTTTATTGGTTTTATTACTACTTTCTTTGTTATTACTCATCTTCTGACCACTGAGGAGATCGGATTAACCCGTGTTTTGGTAGATGCCGGGGTTTTGTTGGCCGGATTAGCTCAAATGGGTACCGGTTCCTCAATCATCCGCTATTTCCCCTACTTTCAAAATGCAGAAAAAAAACACCACGGGTTTTTCTTTTGGACTCTGATAATTCCTATTATAGGATTTTCTATCATTACACTTCTATCTTTACTGTTGAAACCCCAAATCTGTTCAATATTTGGAGAAAAATCTCCCCTGTTTGTGGAGTATTACTATTTATTAGCTCCTCTCTCTTTTTTCCTGCTCTACCTTGCCGTTTTTGAGACTAACTCCAATGTGCTGATGAAGATCGCTTTTCCTAAATTGGTAAGAGAAGTGATAATTCGGTTACTCACATTGGTTACATATATTCTGTATGGATATGATCTTATCACTTTTCAACAGTTTATTTACGCCTTTTGTGGTGTTTATAGCGTTGCTGCACTCATTAATATTATATATCTGGTCACAAGAGAAAATGTTTCTTTCAAGCCTCAATTTGATAAAATTGATCCTTTTGTAAAAAAAGATGTGGGACCTTATTCCCTATTTATCATCACTACAACATTAATCACTGCTATTACTCCCGGTTTAAACACATTTTTTATCAGTGCCCGGTTAGGCTTAATATTTACAGGAATTTTTGCCATTGCCAATTACATCACTGCATTTATTGAGATTCCATACAGATCATTAGGTGCTATTACACAGCCTCAAATAGCCAAAACTATAAAGGATAAAGAGTTTAAAAAAACAAGTTTTCTTTGTCAGCAAGTAGCTTTACATCAATTGTTAATCGGAGGAATGATCCTTTGGTTAATCTGGATTAATATCGATTTAATTTATGAAATTATGCCCAATGGAAGCAGTTTTGCATCGGGTAAATACGTTGTACTTATTTTAGGAATTTCCAAGTTAATCAGCTCTTCATATAATGTGAGTACAACAGTATTGGGATTCTCAAAATATTACTATTATTCACTTCTTTTCACTTTTGTTTTAACTTTTTCTGCCATTGTTTTAAATAATAAGTTAATCCCTATTTGGGGAATCAATGGCGCAGCTTCCGCATCCTTAATTTCTACCTGTATTTTTGTGTTTCCTTTAATTTTGTTCAATCAATACAAACTGAAAACAACCTTTTTTAACTCCAAACAGTTTATAGCATTACTGATCTTAATTGGGCTATTCTTACTTAATTGGATTTGGGAATTATCTATAAGATCTATCATTGCATTGCTCCCCTTTAAAACATTCTATTTATCACTTCTAAATGGTGTATTAAAAAGCATTATTCTGGGTTTATTTGCGATAATATTTGTGTTTAAAATTCAACTTTCTGAAGAAATTAACAAAATTATCACTTATATTTTGTCGTTTTTTACCCGAAAAGCGCAATAAAAATTTAAACTCTATCCGTCTAAATAATTGATTTGAACTTAATTAAAAATTAAATAAATATTATTTTACGCTTAACTGTATTATTACAAATAAATAGTGTACTTTTGTAGATTCATATTCATAAAAATTAGAACTAATGTACACTACTTCTGCTGCCTTCTTCGTAAAAAACGAAGAACTTCGAAAAATTATTGCTGAATCCACCAGTATTTCCACAATCATTAAAAACAACGGTATTTTTAATAATAAACATCAGTTTATTGAGAAATCTATTCTTACCTTTCCGGATTTTGTAATGGTTGATCTACTCGATGAAAATGAGGATGATATTGAATCATTTCTGCCTATTTCAGCTACAACTTTAATTATCGGTATCTGTAAATCTGACCTTTTTGCATTAAAATTAATGGATAAAGGCTTTATCGATGTAATTATTAACCCAACATCAACCGAAGACTTTTCTAAAAAGTTTCTAAAAATCTTGAATTTATTTCAAGTTTTATCTCGTAAGATATTAGGAACCATATTAGTTCAATCACCGACTAATCCACATCCCTACTTCGGCAAAAGATTTGCTTATCCTCCGTACTCCCCTCTTTATGAAGCTGAAAAAAGCATTTTGCTAAATTATAAAGGAGTAAAATCGAAAATATACCTGGAAGAGATTGTTTTTGTTTCCAGCTTAAATAACCTCATCACCATCCATACTGTAAATAAAGAAAAATATAATGCTTTTTCCTCTTTAAAAGCAATTCATGAAAAAATTGGATACTCTTTATTTATAAGAATAAACAAAGAAACTGTTATTAATTATAAATTTATTACCTCCTTTTCTTCAAAAGAAGTTGAAATTAATAAAGAATATACTTTTGAAGTTACCAGAGTTTATTCCGAATCTTTTAAAGAATTTATTAAAGATAAATTTTAAATTCCAAAATCCATCTTTAAAAACTTTTTCAAATAGAAGAATATATACTGGAAATCGGGAAAAAAGATTTACAGAATTTTGATTCCGAAATCCGAAATCCGAAATTTATTATATCTTTGCAGGTTCTATTTGAATACATTGTATGATTGTTATTGGAATTACAGGAACGATTGGCGCCGGCAAAGGAACTATCGTGGATTATTTGGTTGAGAAGTTCGGATTTACACACTATTCTGTTCGCTCTTTCTTAATCGAAGAAGCACAAAAAAGAGAATTACCACTTAACAGAGATACCTACGTAGAACTGGCAAACAGCTTGAGAGCACAACATTGCCCCTCCTATATCACAGATCAACTTTATGAACAGGCAATGAATCAGGGAACCTCAGCAGTAATAGAAAGTTTGAGAACGCCCGGAGAAATTGAATCTCTCAGAAAAAATAAACAGTTCTATCTGCTTGCTGTGGATGCACTGCCTGAACTAAGATATGAACGAATTGTGCTACGAAACTCGGAAACAGACCAAATCTCCTTTCAAACATTCGTAGAAAATGAAGCAAGAGAGATGAATTCAGAAGATCCCAATAAACAAAATTTGAAAAAATGTATTCAAATGGCTGATTTTGTACTTAAAAATGATCAAACAATTCAGGATCTTTATCAACAATTGGATCAGGTTATTGCTCAAATAGTTCCAAAATAGAGGGTATAATGGGTAAGTGGATTAAAAAAATTATTCAGTTTGTACTATTTTTAGGATTAGGATTCTTCTTTGTTTGGTTGTCAGTAAAAAATTTGACTCCTTCAGATATCGAAATCATTCGGCAAAGCGCTCGTTCCGTATTGGCACCTAAACCTTTCTTTTTGGTAATCCTATCGATTACTGTAATGGCTTTGGGACACTACTTCAGAGCTTTAAGAAGCATCATGTTAATCAATCCGCTGGGATATCAACTCCGAAAATCTACCTCTTTTTATGCAGTGATGGTGAGCTATCTGGCTAATCTGGCTTTTCCCCGTTTAGGAGAGGTGCTCCGCCCAACCTTTATACAACGATATGACAATATCCCTTTCAGTAAGGCTTTGGGTACTATTGTTACCGAACGGGTTATTGATATGATCATGTTTGTTCTTATTATGATTCTCGCCATAGTATTGAATAGCAGTATGCTCTCAGAATTGATTGTAAATCAAGCAACCGGTGAAACGCTGAGAGACTGGATAGTAAATAAAATGCAAGGTACTCTTCTAAACGGAACCTTGATTGCATTGGGATTGGGAACTGTTGCCATTATTTTATTGGCTTACTTTTATCGGGAAAAACTGAAGAAAATACCCTTTTTTTCCAAAATAGGTCGGTTTGTTAAGGGTGCCATTCAAGGATTGATCTCTATCAAAGATATGGATAGACCTTTCCTTTTTGTTGTTTATACTCTTTTAATCTGGGTTACTTATTTCCTGGGTGCATATATTCTTTTCTTTGCTTTTGATTTTCTCTCAGGATTGGGTTTAATGGCAGGACTCTCTGTTTTGGCTTTCGGATCTATCGGTTTTATGATTGCACAAGGCGGTCTGGGAGCCTATCCTCTCATTGTTGCGGGAATTTTTGTATTATATGGTGTAAAATATGAAGAAGGACTGGCTGCTGCCTGGGTGGGATGGAGTGCACAAACAATTATGATTATTGTGGTTGGATTCGTCTCTTTGCTGTTGGCTTCATTGCAAAATAGAAAAACTAAAACAAATCAAGATGAAAAAGCCGTTTAATATCGATTCAAAAATTGTGACTATTGAGGATTTGCTTCAAATCAAAGAAGAACGCAAAAATGAACAAATGGTGTTCAGTAACGGCTGTTTCGATATCTTGCACGTTGGACATGTGCGCTATCTCAACGAAGCAAGAAGTTTCGGTGATTATTTAGTAATCGGACTGAATAGCGATCGTTCGGTTCGTCAGCTTAAAGGACCTGATCGTCCTATCAATCAACAAGATAGCAGAGCAGTTATGTTGGCTGCACTCGCTTTTGTAGATTATGTGGTTATTTTTGATGAAGAAACACCCTTGGTTTTGATTCAGCAGCTTTTACCCGATATTTTGGTTAAAGGCAGCGATTATGATCCCAAAGATATTGTAGGGGGAAAAGAGGTGATTGCAAACGGCGGCAAAGTGGTTACCGTGCCTTTGGTGGAAGGTTTTTCTTCGACTAAGATTATCAATAAACTTAAAGATCAAGCGTAAAAATGAAAAAAATAGGTTGTTTTATTATCCTTTTTTTAATAGCAATTTTGAACTTTTCTATTGCGCAAACTATGCCTGTCGATATCGATGAGCAAAGCCAAAACAGGGCTTTGGCTGAACCTAATCCCTCATACTCTACTTTGCCTTGGAATGATGAAATAGAGTTGATTGAAGAGCCTTATCAGATTCCTGCTTATTATTTATACAAACAATTGTGGGATACTTTGCATATTCGCTCAGAAGAGCTGGAAGTCCCTTTTTATCACGATACACTTCGTTTTATTTTAGTGGATGGTGAGAATACTCCGTTCTCCTTTCCTTGTGCCGGAAAAGTTATTCTGGATTATGGAACACATAAAAAGCTGTTTCACCCCGGTATCGACTTTGAACTTCATGAAAATGCGCCGATTGTCTCCTGTTTTGACGGTGTTGTGCGGATTGCAAGAGAGTATGGCGAATATGGTAAAGTGGTGGTAATCAGGCATTATAACGGTTTAGAAACGGTGTACGCTCGTTTGGGTCATATTGATGTTTTTCCCGGACAAATAATTAAAGGGGGAAACCTGATTGGTACCGTCGGGAGAACCCATCCGGATCAAAATCCTATCCTTCACTTTGAGGTTCGTTTTTTTAATCGCTTTTTGAATCCCCATCGCATGATAAACCTCGATACCAGAACTTTACAAAGCAATAGAATGGTTGTTACTCCCCTAGATTTTTTGGAAGTTCCAATTATCTATCCTGAAGAAACTCAGCAAAGCACAACCACTAGTGGAACAAAAAAGCCGATCTATCATACTGTAAAACAAGGAGATACGCTATACAGAATTGCACGTCAATACAATACCACTCCCGAAAAACTGATTCAACTCAATAATTTGAAAGGAGATGGCAGTAACATTCAATCAGGTCAAAAAATAAGAGTAGAATAAATAATCAATATGGAAGAACAAAAATATATCAGACCCTCCTGGGATCAATATTTTATGGAAATAGCTCATACCGTGAGCAAAAGAGCAACTTGTGACCGCGGCAGAAGCGGTTGCGTGATTGTCCGCAACAGACAAATTTTGGTTACCGGTTATGTGGGCTCTCCCATCGGTCTACCCCACTGCGATGAAGTAGGACACCAAATGAAACAAACGGTACATGAGGACGGACACGTGACCAATCACTGTGTCAGAACGGTCCATGCTGAGCAAAATGCGATCTGTCAGGCGGCTAAATTGGGCATCGCCCTGCAGGATAGTACACTCTACTGCAGAATGACGCCCTGTCGCGTTTGTGCCATGCTGATCATCAATTGCGGAATCACAAGAGTGGTTTGCGAAAAGAAATACCATGCCGGAGCCGAGTCGGAAGAGATGTTTAAAATGGCCGGTGTCTCCCTGGAATATTTTTCTGAAGAACTAATGAAATATGATAATCAATAGATTATGAGTGGATTAGAAGCGTTTATTTTAGGCTTAATACAAGGATTGGCTGAATTTTTACCCATCAGCAGCAGCGGACACCTGGTTATCGGTAAAGAAATTTTGGGAATTGAGAGCGGCGAAAATGTGGTTTTTGAAACGGTAGTTCATGCCGGAACCGTACTAAGTACCATCACTATTCTGCGTAAAGAGATTCTCAACCTTTTCCTCAAACTCTTTAAATTCGAATGGAACGAAGAAACCCAATATATTTTCAAAATCTTTTTATCCATGATTCCGGTCATGATTGTGGGATTCTTCTTTAAAGATTATGTCGAAGCTCTTTTTGGTGAAGGGTTGGTTTTAGTCGGATCAATGTTACTTTTGACTGCATTATTGCTGTTTTTGACCCGTTTTGTGCGTTTTAAAGAGCAAAAATCGATTGGGTGGGGTTCTTCCTTTGTTATTGGAATTGCGCAAGCGGTGGCCGTTTTACCGGGACTTTCCAGATCCGGTACCACCATTGCAACCGGTCTTTTAATGAGCGTAAAGAAAGAAGAGGTGGCACAATTTTCCTTTTTAATGGTCTTGATTCCTATTTTAGGAGAGACTTTTTTAAATGGAATTCAAGGGGGATTCACGGAAGCTGCGAGCGGCATACCTGTATCTTCGCTGGTGATTGGCTTTCTAACCGCTTATATAGTAGGTTGCTTTGCTTGTAAATGGATGATTCAGTTGGTAAAAAGATCCAACCTGGCTTGGTTTGCACTCTACTGCGCTGTGGCCGGTCTAATCGCTATAATTTTTGGATTAGTGTAATGAGGGAACCCAACAGAATTGAAAATAGAAATATACACGCAACAACGCTAATTCTCCCTGAGCTGGATTTTAATCCGGAAGGAGAGATTTTGCTGTTTGATAAACCTTACCGCTGTACCTCTTTCGATGTGGTAGCAAAGGTCAAATCCGCAATACGAAAAAAGTTTAACAAGAAGATTAAAGTAGGTCACGCCGGCACTTTAGATCCTCTCGCTACCGGATTGGTGATCCTCTGCACCGGCAAAATGACCAAGCAGATCAACATGTTGATGGATCTGGAAAAAGAGTACACCGGAACATTCTTTTTGGGTGCTACCACTTCCAGTTTTGATATGGAAAAGGAGGTCAACGCAACCTTCCCGACTGAACATATTACGGAACAGCAAATCTATGCTATTGCAGATTCTTTCCTGGGAGAATCTGATCAAGTTCCGCCCATCTATTCCGCAGTTCGCATTGATGGAAAACGCGCTTACGATATGGCGCGCAGTGGTCAGGAAGCGAAGATCCAACCGAGAAAAATTCAGATTGACCGATTTGAAATCACCCGCATTGCACTCCCCGAAGTCGATTTTAGGATTGTTTGTTCCAAAGGCACCTATATCCGTTCCATCGCCCGCGATTTCGGTGAACGTTTAGATAGTGGCGCCCACCTCACCGCCCTGCGAAGAACCGCAATCGGTAATTATCGGGTAGAAAACGCTCATTCGCTTTCGTAAATTCTGCCTTTTAATTTTAATCCCAAACCCTGAAAATTTAGGGAATATATGAAAACAACACAAAAACATCCAGATTGGGCTTTGAAACACAAAAAGCCGGGAACAGAATTAAAATTGATTAACGGACGTTACTACCTTTATGGCGTAAAATCAGTTTACGACAAAACCATCGGACGGTCTAGAAAAGTTTCACTTGGAATACTCGGTAGCATAACGAAAGAAAAAGGATTTATTCCTTCCGAGAAAAATGAGCTGAAAAAGAAAAGCAAAATGTCATATTTTGCCAAACAAGTAATGATTTTTGAATATGGTCTTGCCAAGTGGTTGATGGATGAATTGGAAAACAGCGGCGTATTGAACTCCCTGAAAGAACATTTTCCAAATCACTGGAAGTTTATCGTATTTATGGTCTACTGTCGAATAGGTTACCAATCGCCACTCAAGAATATTCCCTTTCACTTAGAGAATTCATTTATATTGGACATATTGGAGTGGCATGAAAAAGTATACGATGCTAAAATTTCTGACTACCTTTTTGAATTAGGTCAGATGTCAAATTCTATTCACGATTTTATGAGACCTAAAGACAAAAAACGTCGCACCATTTTGATAGATGCTACGGATATAGTTTTGCAATCAAGCAATATAGCACTTTCTCAAAAGGGATACAATTCCAACATGGATTTTCAGCCACAATTTGTGCTGTTATATCTTTATGATGCCCTCACACTTGAACCTATTTATTACCGTTCGATACCTGGAAACATACGTGAAGTATCGGCAATGAAAAACATCGTTGTTATGAGTGGGTTAGAAGAGTGTACTTATGTGGGGGACAAAGGATTTTTCTCGCAGACCAATGTAGAACAACTTGAAAATATGCACTTGCAATATATTATTCCTCTTAAACGAGACAATAAACTAATACCTTATGAACTTCTCGAAGAAATTGAGCAAAGTAATAATTATTTCAAATTTTCGAATCGGTTCATTTTTTACGCTGATACGAAAAGTCTTGAAAATAGAAAAATAGAACTTTTCTTGGATGGCAAGCTCAAAGAACAGGAAAAAACGGATTATTTATCACGTATTGAATCGCTACCCGAAAATTATTCTAAACCTAAGTTCAACGAAATAGTTCATGTAATGGGAACGCTCGCCATCATGCACAACACAGAAATGAAACCCCAAGACATATACGTAGAATACAAAAATAGAGGAAATATAGAGCAATTTTTTGACCACTTTAAAAACACAATCGAGGCAGATTGTTCACATATGCAACGTGAAGAATCTCTAAACGGATGGTTATTCATAAATCACGTAAGTATGATGATGATATACAAGCTTTTTCAGATCCTGAAAACAACACCATTAAACAAAAAACAAAACCTAATCCATCATTATTCCATCAATGATGCTATTGATCATTTAAAAACTATCAAAAAAATAAAATTTGATTATGATAAATACGTGACTTCCGAAATTAACAAATCCACCAAAACACTACTTAAGCAGATGAAAATATCTATTACCTAAAAATTTAGGGTTTGGGTTTAAATAAAATAACAGAATTGTACCTCATTTATTATCCTCCTTATATATTTAAAAAATAAATGAAAAATAAAATTTAGACAATTTTAGTGAAATAGTACAAAAAAATTAAAATTCTTCAATAAATCGATTTTAAGAGGTTTTGGGTTGATTTGAACCTTAGCTATTAAAATTTAAAAATAACCTCTTAAATTAGGTGTTTTATATTTTATTGATTATCAAGTGGTTACGTTGTTTTTCTCCTATTTTTGGATTAACATCATCAAAACTGCAATATCGGAGGGATTAACTCCACTGATTCTGGATGCTTGTCCCAAATGAAGTGGTTTCATTTTTATTAATTTATCGCGCGCTTCCAGTGAAAGTGATTCGACTTTATTGTAATCAAAATTGGCGGGTATTTTTATATGATCCAATTGTGATAATTTGTGAGCCAACTCTTCCTCCTTTTTTATATAGCTATCGTACTTGATCAAAATCTCAACATTTTCGATCAGCTCATCCGACAGTGTTAAATTATGAGATTTCTTTTGAACCTGAGTTGAGTGTTGAATTATTTCTGCTAACCTGACCTGAGGTCGCAATATCAAATTAATAATCGGAGATGTTTGGGGTATGGGGGGTGTTTCTTTGGTTTCCAAATAGGGATTAGCCTCCTTAGGAGTAATTTTAGAGGCTTTTAAAATTTCATAAAAGTTCTCCTGATTTTTATATTTTGTTTCAAACTGTTGAACTCTTTCATCCGATATCAATCCGATTCTATGTCCTATGGGAGTGAGTCTGTAATCTGCATTATCTTGTCTTAACAAAATTCGATATTCTGCTCTTGAAGTAAACATTCTGTACGGATCTTGCACCCCTTTGTTAATCAGATCATCGATCAAAACTCCAATATAAGCTTCGGTACGTTTTAAGATCAACGGTTCTTTTTCCTGAATTGCAAGATGAGCATTAATCGCAGCCATCAATCCTTGACATGCTGCTTCTTCATATCCGGTTGTCCCATTAATTTGTCCTGCGAAGTATAGATTTTTTATCTTTTTTGATTCCAGGGTATGATTTAATTCTGTCGGATCGAAGTAGTCGTACTCTATCGCATATCCCGGCCTCAACACTTTGGCATTTTCAAATCCTTTAATTTGATGCAAGGCTTTAATTTGAACCTCTTCAGGTAAAGAGGATGAGAACCCGTTTAAATAATATTCATAAGTGTTTCTACCCTCCGGTTCAAAAAACAGTTGATGTCTGTCCCGATCAGAAAAGCGATCAATTTTATCTTCTATAGAGGGACAATATCTGGGTCCTACCCCTTTAATTCTTCCTTGGAACATGGGTGAAAAATCAAACCCGGTTTTTAAAATATCATGAACCGTTGTATTGGTATAAGCGATCCAACAACTTCTTTGTTCTGTTAATTCCGGTGTATCGGTATATGAAAATTTAGCCGGTTTTTCATCGCCTCGTTGTTCTTCCAAGGCATCAAAATTTACCGTTCTGGCATCTACTCTGACGGGTGTTCCGGTTTTCAATTGTTTAACGGTAACACCATATTCTTTCAATTGATCTGAAATATGCAATGAGTTTTGTTCTCCAATTCTTCCTCCCGGAAAAGAAATATCTCCAATATGAATCCGTCCATTCAAAAAGGTTCCATTGGTTAAAATCACCTTCTTTGCATAAACAGAAAATCCTTGTACGGTACTCACTCCAATTACAGATTGATTTTCTATGATCAGATGATCCACGGTATCTTGTCTCAGATCCAAATTGGGCTGTGCTTCCAAAACTGATTTCCAAAATAGTGAAAACTCAGTCTTATCATTTTGAGATCTGGGGCTCCACATGGCAGGACCTTTTGATCGGTTCAGCATTCTAAACTGGATCATGGTATGATCGGTAACAATTCCGGTATATCCTCCCAATGCATCAATCTCTCTGATGATTTGTCCTTTGGCAATACCTCCCATCGCCGGATTGCAAGACATCTGCGCAACCAAAGCCAAGTTCATAGTGATCAAAAGTGTTTTTGACCCCAATTTAGCAGAGGCTACTGCGGCTTCACATCCTGCATGACCTGCTCCAACTATTATAATGTCATACCAAAATTTCATATGTTTTCACGTGAAACATCACTTTATTTTATTGAATATTAAGATTTTATAAAAGAATCATACAAAATTATCGCCTCATCCTCCTGGTTTGTCATCTGAATTTTATCCTCCTGATTTTGATCATCAAAACCACACAAATGGAGAACCCCGTGAGATAAAACTCTCAATAATTCTTTATCAAAAGTTTGATTATAGAGAGTTGCATTTTCCCGTACTCTATCTATACTGATATAAATATCACCATGGATCTTTTTCCCTTCTGAATAATCAAATGTAATAATATCGGTAAAATAATCGTGATTCAGATATTTCTGATTGATTTCCAAAAGATAGGGATCGTCACAAAAAATATAATTGATCTCCCCTACCCTTTTGTTATTCTTTTCAATAATTGATTTAAGCCAGTTTTTATAAGTTTGTTTGTTATTCAAATTAAAGTCTGTTTCCGAATAAAACCGAATCATAAATCTTCTATTTATTGTTTAATAAAACGCCCATTATATCTTTCGGCTGTGCTTAGAAATCTAACAAAATATAAACCTGAACTCAAATGAGAGCAATCGATATAACTGTTTTCTGAATCATATTGAGACTGAAAAACTACAATTCCTTTAGTATCTATAATCTGGATAACCCCATTAAAAAGAGGATCTATATTAAAAAAGAGCTGCTCTGATGCAGGATTTGGATAGAGTATAATGGTTTTGTCTGCAAACTCATTTATTCCAACTGTCACATTTATATCTTGCTCATAAGTACTGGTTTGTCCACAATCATCTGTAGCAGTCAAAGTAACATGATAAGTTCCATTTGTTGTGTATTGATAGTCGGGTTCAAATCCTGAATAGGTATCTCCATTTCCAAAGTTCCAGGAGTATTGTGTTGTTGAATTCGTATTTAGAGAACTGTTTGTAAAGCCGCTCTCATTGGAATAGGAAAAAGAAGCTTCCAAATCTCTTTCACCAATAAACCAATCTGACATATGATCAAACACCACTATTCTTGCTGCCTGACGAATGGTTTGAGCTGTTGCAGCAGGTAATCCTGAATTATTTGTAATAGTTTCAGGATTGATCTCTAGAATAGCCACAATAAAAGCGCAAGCAGCTGCATAAGAGCCCGCCAGAGAGGGGTGGCTGTTGTCCGATGTATAAAGCTCAATTTCGGGGTGATTTGTTCTTAAATAGCGCCAAACTCGTCCTACAGGAGCAACAATAGCATTGTTATCAATTGTCATCTGCATATAACGTTCATAAAGTAAAGAGTCCATTCCTTCATAAGTGGCAAAAGGAGGAAAAATAGCTCCATTGTCAGGATCTCCATATTTTCTGCCCCAGGTCATATAAAACACAGTTTCAGCACATGGATTGTGTTGTTCTATCATGTCATTTAATTGAGCCGCAAAAGGAAAACATTCTGCTTCAACCTGAGTTTGCGGAAAGGATGGTAATTGACTCTGCTCTTGAAGTACGACAAAGTCCCAACCTCCTTGAGCAATCATTGTTGCTGAAGCATTGTTACAATGTTGTTGAAATGTCGCACCTCCCGGAGTATTGGAAGCTACTTCTACATGATACCCGGCTGATGTTGCCAATGATTGAAATAAAGAGGGCAAATCGTTCACAGCTGTGTAGCTATTCCCAATAAACAAAACTCTCAGATCCTGGGAAAAAAGAAAGAATGATTGGAAAATTAAAACAAAAAGAAGTAAAGATTTTTTCATTGGTTATCTTTCAATTGATTAATATTAACTTTTGTTTCTTGTTCTTTAACTTTGTCAGTTTCATTGGGTTGTACTCCTTGTTTCACGTGAAACCCTATAGATATTGCTTTTTCATCTTTTGTAAAAGAGATTTCATCTGTTAAGAGTTTTAAAGCCTGGATAGCTTTAAAAGATGCTGCTTCCTGAAAGAGTAAAGGGAAGGAGATATGAGCCCCTTTTAATTCAATATGGGCATAGAAAGCTGTGTTTTCTACAATAAAGCTAATGAGGACAGAAGGATTCTCACTAGTTGTAAGCTGCTGTAATAATTCTAATAACTCAGTTATAGCAGTACTGATTGTTCCAAAATAATTCGACAAATGAAACTCATCAGAGATGTTTTCAATCATTTGTAACGTGGGCTGATAAGAGTCTTGTAATTTCAACTCTTCTAATTCAAAGTAAAACATGACTACTCTATGTTATAAAAATACTGATTAACTTTTTCTTTATAATAATATCTCAAAGAGGGTGGAATTGTTTTAATCATCTCTATCTGACTCTCCTTTTCTTTCGAAAAATTCCATTCTTTTGGAGGTTTGGGAAGATATCTTTGTAAGGCTTCCCTGGATTCTCTTTGTTCCTCTTTATCGCGTTCTTGTTCTGCCCGCTCACTTTCCAATAATCTGGTTTCAATATTCTTTTGACGTTGGATTGTTTGAGCTGAGATTATTCTATTCACAAGGTCTCTTTCAGTAGCTTCCATATCGCGAATCAATTGTTCAATGGTCTTATCCCCTACTCCATCCTTTCCTCTTAACTCATTTTGATATTCTTGTAACATTCTTCTAATCGCTTCTTGTTGTGCCGCCATTTTAGCAAATTGTTCACTCATCGATTGTGATTCCTGACCCTTGCCTTGTTGTTTGCCTTTTTGATCTTGAGATCTTTTTAAAGCTTCCATCTGCCTGTTTAATTGTTGTTGTAATTCACGTGCAGATCGGGGCTTACTTTTGCCGGAACCTGGTTTACTACAAGAAGAGTTTCCTCCCTTTTTATTACATTTTCCATCACTTTGCTGTTTCATCTCCTTCACTTCTTTTAAGGATTCTGCAAGCATCAAACTTAAATTATTGATGGATGTTAACGCAAATTGTTGATTGGCTGAAGCAGTATGTAGTCGTCTATCTGCAAGATCTGTTTGAATCGATTGTAAATATTGCTCTACCTTAGATAGTTCTTTTTGAATAAACGGTTTTACAGCAGTTTGTCGTTTTGCCAATTGATCTAATGAGTCTCCAATCAAACTCATATAATCAAGAATCTCCTTTTGTGCCCGACTGGCATCAGTAATTAATGGTGATTTTGCATTAATTGAATGAATCAACTTAATATTACTTTCTTGTTTAAAGGATACCCTTAAAAGATTATTCAAAATTAAACGGAGAGTTTCAATATCTTCGGCTAAATCCTCATTTTCCGCTTCATTCTTTTCTTGTTCCAAATCATCAGCCAATTGATCCAACTTATCTGATGCTGATTGCTGTCTGTTCTTTGCTCTTGAATTATTCGATTTCTGAAGATTTTGCAACGCTTCATTCATATCTTGTTTAATCTCCTCTTGTTGCTGATCACGATTCTTTAACGCGGCCGGTTCTTCTAACTGTTTGTTTTGTTTATGCAGTTGTTGTATCTCCTTTTGAAGATCTTTAAAACGATCATTCAACAAATTTTGCTTTGAAATTCTTTCTTCTTTAGAAAGTTCTTTTTGATCAATCTGATTTGACAAATTCTTTTGATCTTCAGCTAATTTTCGGGTTTGGTCAATCACCTCCTGAAACTTTTTCTCAAATTCCAACAACTTGAATAACTCCATCTGTTGATCCAATTCTTTATTAATATCCTGAGCGGACATTTTCAATTTGTCCATCTCTTTTTGAATTTGATCCTTGTTTTGATTTTGCATCATTTGTTGCAACTTTTGAAGCATCTCTTTTACTTCATCTGACAAGATATCGTCGAATCGCTTGATTAACTCTTCCTGTTTTTTAAGAATTTCCTGATTCAAATCTTTATACTGCTCTTCCAACATCTTATTATCTTGCTGATTTTGACGAATTTGATCTATTTGTTCTCTTATATTATTGTAATTCTCTAATAAAGCTTCCAATTCTTTCTTCTCTTGCCAGTTTATTTGAGATTGTTGCATTAATTTGTTTTGAAAACTTTCAATTTGGTTTATTAATTTTGCAGATTGATCAATTAAATTTTGTAGATCAGATTTTGAGGATTCAATATTCTTTTCAATTTCTTTATGTATTTCATCAAATGTTTTTAATTTGAATACCTGCATTGAAGATTTTGTGGATTTTGAACCGTTAACTTCGTCATTATCAAACACTTCAAAATAATACTCTAATTTTTCACCGGGTTGAACCGATACTATAGACGCATCAAAGTAAAAATAAAAATCCTGAATCAATAACTGGTTATCAAATTTAATCGGTATAGTTTGATCTTTTTGTTTTATTGCACCGGATTCATCAAATAAGGAATAATTAAAATTAAGCTTTTTAAATCCGTAATCATCCTGTATTGTTCCTTTAAAATAAACTCTGTCAGCAAACAGTGAATCTTGTTGAGATTGTATAGCAATTTCCGGATAAAGATCCTTCAGAACTTTAATTTCATGAAGTAAAGTATCAATACTTGTAGTATTAATATTCGAAGTTACAATTTGATAGCTTAAATCTTCTCTGATTCTAAGAGATTGAGATGAATGATCTTTTTTTGGTTTTAATGATGATATATTTCCTGGTAAAATAAATTGAACAACATCACTGTTTTTAGTATAAAAATTCCATACTACAGTTGTTCCTTCAGGAACAGTTGCATCGCCATTATTTTCAATTATTTCATTTCTTTTATTCACATATTGAGGGTATTTTAATTCCATGGTATAACTTACAATAATAGGTTTAGCTAATATGGTAAGATCGTAAGGTATTGAAACGACCTCTTCTGTTTGAATTTTAAATTGAAGAGACTTTTGAAGATTGGTGAATGTATAGGTAAAATGGGTATTTGACTTCTTTAAACACTTGTATATCAAATTATTATACTCAATATATAATTCTTTGGGTATCTCCTCCCCTACTACCTGAATTTCTAAAACAAAATCATCATTTTGAAATGTTGTTAAGGATTTGTTGAGTACATTGAATGAGTAAGGAGCCGGTTTTTCAAAATGTTTTTGATGTTGAATGATTCTTTTGGATGAAGAAACGACTATTTCACTTTTAATTGAAAGGATAACTAGAAGTAAAAATACAGGAATCAACGCCCATTTGATATACTTTTTTGTTTTATTAAACGGAATTGCTTTTATAAAAGGAAACGGATTTAGTTTTTCAATTTTTGTGTTGATTGCTAAATCTATCAGATCATAACTCTTATATATTTCCTTCTCTTTCATCTCTTCCAACTGAAAAAGATTGAGCAATTTGTCATCAATTTCGGGAAAATAGTTTCCTATTAGTTCTGCAATTTCCTTTTTTTCTATCTGCTTTCCTAAACCTAACAATTTGGATATTGGATAAATCAGATAAAAAATAGATAAAATGACAGATAAAACAATATAAGAATAGAACAAAATTGTTCTAAATAGTGAACTAAAAAAGGAAAAATATTCTGATATAGTTATTAAAAGAAAAACTGAAATCGTTATAAATAGGAAAAGTAAAATTCCTTTGTAAAGTTTATTCAGATAATACTTCTTTACAAAAAGAGAAATTTTTTCTTTAAGTATTTTTTGATTATTCATTTTTTGTTTTCGACTGTAGATTTTCTATATTAAAAAAAGGTAGTTTTTGTTGTTGTATGTAGTTTAATAATCTTTTATTATTTTTAAAATGTTTCTTGACAAAAAAATATTTAAAAAATCTATTATTTATTTTATTCATTTTTGATCTTTTAGAATAAAACTTAAAAAGATCTATATTTTTTTCTCTTGAATGTTTATTTTTTATGATTTGCATTTCTGTCAGCATTAAATCCGTTAATGGAATTAATACAGGGCAAACATCATTACAATTACCACAAAGTGTAGTATTTTTAAATAATTGCATTGTTCTTTGATTCTCTTCAAAACAATTATTTGTGACAAGATAAATAGGTGAAAAAAGTTGTGTTTGTTTATATACCGGACAAACCTGTTGACAGCGACCACAATTTATACAAAAAAGAGACTCTCTTAAAATAGGATTTTCTAATATTTTTGATATTCCTCCATCATATAAGTAAAGGTATGTTTTTATTGGATTAACTTCGTATGATTGATTATCCAAATAGGTAGGCTTACTCGATACTTTTGGTAATGGTGCTGTTATAATCTTTACATCTGTTGGAAACTGATATGAATTATTTTCGTACTGATATAAATACAACAATAATTCCAAATCACTCTTTTTTATTACTAAGTTATTAATTTTTAGAATAATATGTAAATTTTCAACTTTGTTAAAACAGGATTTTGTAGATTTATTGAGTAAAATTATTGACCCATCTTCAACAATTCCAAAATTTGCTTCAACAACAAGATTTTCAATGTTGTCTGAAGATGAAAGAACCTCTTCAATAGAAATTGTTTTAAAACGTTGATTTTTTTCTTTAAAATCTGAAGGTATGATTGAGGAATCGAAACAAATTCTATTATATGATTGTTTTTCAAAACAATCTTGTATCACAGTAGATAGATCATCTTCATTTTCAACCCACTCAACTGAAATACCATGTTGTTTAACTTTTTGGTCAAAAGTTAACAAATGCTTCTCCATATCTTCGATAAAAAGATGACGTATGAGATTAGCTTTCGTTTTAATATATTGGATATCCTGAATCATCTACTTATAAATTAATTTTATCTACTCTTTTAGCATGTCTTCCTCCTTCAAAAGGTGTTGAAATGAACAATTCTATCATAGGTATAACTATGTTGTAATCAATAAATCTTGCAGGAAATACCAAAACATTAGCATCGTTATGTAATCTGGCTAAACGAGTAATTTCCTCGTTCCAACATAATGCAGCTCTTACATTTCTATGTTTATTGGCAGTCATTGCAACGCCATTACCGGAACCACACATTAACAGACCAAAATTAAACTCATTCTTAGAAATTTTTTCTGCTAATGGATGTGCAAAATCAGGATAATCAATACTTTCTGAAGAAAAAGTTCCTAAATCAATAAATTCAATCTGATTTTTTAGACGCTCTTTTATAAACTCTTTTAATTCAAATCCAGCATGATCTGAAGCAATAACTATTTTCATAATATAATCTCTCCTTTGATCAGGAGACCCCCTTTATTTGTTGATCCTTTTTTTTAGAAAGAAATAAATTTTCAATTCTGCAAAGTTACTTATTTTTTTAATAACTCAAACAATGTGTCGCATATTTTTATTTATTTTTTTAATCAATTGATTATCAGAAATTTATTTTTTTACAAATAAGTAAGAATAATATGAATTGTAAAATCTATAGTTATAGACATAAATATTTTTTATCAATCTAAAAAATTAATCATAGAGCTACATATAAAAAAATTTATAATTTTGCGCAATTAAATTTAAAATTGAAAAATAAAATAACCTATCCCCCCTATTTTATTAAAATAAAAAAAATAAAAAAAATATTAGAATCCACAAAATTATAATAAAAGAGTAAAAAAATGAGTTTGATAATCAGTAAATTAACATTCGATTGTTAATAAGTGTCTATTTTTATCATTTTTAGTATTAATTCATTGTTGAAAATTTTTGAAATTTTATCTTTTTTAGAAAAAAATTATATTTATCAATAGTTTTAAACATTAAAAAATTAGTTGTTGTTGAAAATAAAAATTACCAATAAAAAAAATAATAATCTGAAAATTAGTCGTTTAATACAAAATAATAACCTCATATTTTATTATCAACAATATCGACAGCTATAATCATTATATTATATTTTATATTTATAAAATTCTTTTAATTATTATTATTTCAATTTTTCTTAATTTTGCATCATGAAAAAATGGATCCTTTATATTTTTCTTTTGGCACTACCCCACTCTATTTGGGCTCAGTCCATAAACATGAAAGGAACGATATATGATGGATTATCATTTTTTCCTATTAATGAAGCGAATGTCTATAATTTCTCAACTAAAAATTATGTTTTTACCGATAAAAAGGGACAATTTCAGATGAATTTCAAATTGAATGATACGATTATCATTTCAAAATCTATATACAGACAAGAGTTAATTGTTATCAATCAGGATCATATTGACAGAGGATATTTGGAAGTTCATCTTTACTATAAAGCAATTGTTTTAAAAGAGGTCACAGTTTATGCTATAACACCTGATTATGGACAATTTATCGATGAAGTGGTTAATTCAAAATTGTCTGATGCTTATTATCATATTAAAGGAGCTCAGCTTTCAGAAGAACAATTAAATTTTGTAAAATATCAAAATAATCCTCCTAGTATGCTTCAACAAACTCCAATGAGTTCACCTGTGACTTATTTTTATCAGAAATATAACAAAAAATACAAGAATATTCAATTGGCTAAGGAGTTGAATGATTTAAGAGAAGAAGTGGATATGGTACCGGTGAAATATAATCGGGAAATGGTTGCAGAATTAACCGGTTTATCAGGAGAAGAATTGGTTGATTTTATGATGTATTGCAGATTTAGTTACTATGATATTATAAGAATGTCTTCAGAACAAATCAGGCAATCTATTTTAAAATATTGGACTGATTATCAATATTATAAAATAATAAATAAGGAATAAGAAATGAGAGAATTCATTAAAAAGAATTTTACTTTATATCATATTACGGGTATTGTTGTAGGATTAATTTTTGCCATTTTTTATTGGCATATAAAAGGAAAATTTTCTGATTATATACTTAAAAATAACCTTTTTTTAATATCAATTTTTGGTATTGTAGTAGGTTATATTACTCTCGATTTAGTGCAACATGCCATTAAGAAAAATAAATAATAATAATAATAATATTTAATTCAAAATTTATCAATTTAATATTAATTTATATGACTGAAAAAATTACAAAATCCCTTAGAGAATCAGCAACCGCTCGATGGATTGCTCTACTTCTTTTATCATTTACCATGTTTTTTGCATACATGTTTGTAGATGTTCTTGCACCTCTTAAAGATCTTTTAGAGACACAAAGAGGATGGTCTTCAACCAATTTCGGAACTGTTGGCGGATCAGAATTCTTTTTAAATGTTTTTGCTTTTATGCTCATTTTTTCAGGAATCATTCTTGATAAAATAGGTGTAAGAAAAACAGCATTATTATCAGCATTTTTGATGGTGGTTGGTGCATGTATCAAATTGTATGGTATTTCGGAATCGTTTTCTCCATCATCTTCATTGTATCAAGCATTGGATGGATTTACTATTAGATTTGGAAAATTTGTTTTAATTGATCCACTTCCTGCATCGGCTACAATGGCTTGTATAGGATTTGCTATTTTTGGTGTAGGAGTTGAAATGGCAGGTATTACAGTTTCCAAAGCTATTGTTAAATGGTTCCAGGGTAAAGAGTTAGCTTTAGCTATGGGATTAGAAATGGCAATTGCCCGTTTAGGTGTTTTTGCTGTTTTCCGTTTATCTCCATATCTTGCTGATGGTCAATTTATTACAAAACCAGTTGCTGTTGTTACTTCCTTCTTGTTGATTGGATTTTTATCATTTTTTGTTTACTATTTCTTAGATAAAAAATTGGATTCGCAAGAGCATATAGAATTAGAAAAAGAGGATCCTTTCCATTTTTCTGATTTAAAAACAATCTTTACTTCCAAAACATTTTTTATAGTTGCCGGCTTATGTGTTTTGTACTATTCTGCGATTTTCCCATTTCAAAAATTTGCACCGGATATGCTCTCTTCGAGATTGGAAATTTCTTCCACAGATGCCAGTAAACTATTTTCTTACTTCCCTATTGGTGCGATGATTTTAACACCACTGTTGGGATATTTCTTGGATACTAAAGGAAAAGGAGCAACGATGTTAATTATTGGTGCAGTTTTGATGACAGTTTGTCACTTAATTTTTGCATTAACTCCGGTTCAGTATTTTACATATCCTGTGGCTATTGGAGCTATTATTATATTAGGAGTTTCTTTCTCATTGGTACCAGCAGCTTTGTGGCCATCAGTTCCTAAATTAGTTGATAATAAAGTGTTAGGATCGGCATATTCAGTAATTTTCTGGATTCAAAACATTGGATTATTCCTTGTTCCATTCGTTATCGGTGCTACATTAGATGCTTCAAACCCCAATGTAGGGAAAAATATCACAATGGTTAAAACAGAATTAGATACGATAAAAACTATAATTACTGAAGATTATAACAAAAGTCTGGATTCAATTAATGCAACATTAGTGAAATATGAAGATCAATTTGAAACAAAAGAATTTAGTTACAAACACAAAGATAATGCTTTAGTTGCGTACTATTCTAATCGTTTAAATAACACTCTTTCAGATCAATTTTCAAAATTAAATTTGGTATATAGAAACGGTGAAAAGCGAACAGATTTGATTGCAAAAATGCAGTCAGAAATCAACACTTATTTAGCTTTGAATGAGGCCAAAGTCTATGTTGATAGAAAAAATGAAGAGGATTCAACGTCAGCAGATAAGGTAATTATTGTACCTATGATCAATAATGTTAATAAAGAATCTGTTGAACAATTAAATGAGATTAATCAGAGATTGGATAAAGTGTCATCTGTTGAAGGAAACACAATTTATGATTATCAAAAACCTATGTTAATTTTTGCATCATTTGGAATTTTAGCGCTCTTATTAGGTGTATGGCTGAAGATTGAAGACAGGAAAAAGGGATACGGCCTCGAATTACCCAATAAGAAAAAATAAATTAAAAGGAGCCGCCGGCTCCTTTTTTTTTAAGATAAATTTTAAAAAAGTGGTATATATTCAAATAAGTTTCATATTTTTGTAGGTTGTGGAAGAGTTTCACAAAAGATGTAAATAGTATGAAGATATTAAAATGGTTAACAGTACTGATAATTAGTGGATTAACACTAATATCTATTCTTTTTTCGCAATCTAGTGAGAGCTTAAAAAGTAATAGAAAAGCTATTGAGAATGAAATAGCTCATACTCAGAAGTTAATTAATCAGGTGAGATCAAATCAAAAAACATCTTTAAATGAGCTCCAATTACTAAGAAGACAGATCAGTAATCGTGAACGATTGATAACAGAATTGAATAATGAACTTTATCAAATGGAAATGGAAATAGATTTAAATACTAAGCTTTCCAGGGACCTTGATAAAAAGTTAGAGTATATGAAAACTGACTATGAAAGGGTAGTCTATTTGGCATATAAAAACAGAAAGTTTATCGATAAAATCACTTTTTTACTATCTGCAGATAATTTTTCCCAAATGTATCGGAGAGCCAGGTATTACAATGTTTTTTCAGAAAGTGTAAAGACTCAGGTTGTTTTAATCAACAAAACAAAAGAGGAAATAGAAAAAAAGAATGCGGAGATTGAAATTTTGAAAAATGAGAAAGTAGAAATATTGGAGGGAAAAGAAAAAGAGGTTAAAAATTTAGAAAGAGACAGAACAACCAAAACCCGGTCAGCAAACCAATTAAAAAAGAGAGAAAGGGAATTGGTTAAAGAATTGAAGGCAAAACAAAAAAGAAGAGCAGAACTGGATAGAGCAATTAAAAGGGCTATTGAGGCTGAAATTAAAGCGGAAAATGAAAGAAAAAGAGCTGCTGCTGCCAAAAAACCGGGTGCAACAGTTGCCGCTTCAAAAACAACATCTACATCAACGGCTCCGGTGTTGACATTGACTCCGGAAGAAGCATTGGTTAGTAATTCTTTTGTTAATAACAAAGGAAAATTACCATGGCCGGTGGCAAAAGGAAGTAAAATTTCTGACTTTGGAACTGCACCTCACCCAGATGTTCCATCTATTGTGATTGATAATAAGGGAATTGATATTTTAGTGGAACCGGGTACTCAGGTAAGGGCTATTTTTGATGGAGTTGTATCAGGTGTGTTAGATATGGGGGGAACAAAAGTTGTAATGATCAGACATGGAGAATATCTGACAGTATATCAAAATTTAGCGACTGTTACCGTAAAGAAAGGAGATAAAATTAAAACAAAACAAATTATTGGTACAGTTGCGAAAGTACCCGGAGGTTCAGGATATGAATTGCACTTTGAAGTGTGGAAAAACACATCTACATTAAATCCATCACAGTGGTTATCTAGTAAATATTAATTTATGAAAGTAAATGTTAAAGAAGCCATAGCTTCTAAAAATAAAAAATTAGCTAAAAGACTACCCGGCTTTGTCATTCGGTGGATTGAAAAGATTGTGCATCAGGATGATATGAATCGATTTTTGGAGAAACACGGAAATGAAGATGCTTTTGAATTTGCGAAAAACACCAGAAAGGTTGCTGCCGGGGTTTCTTATAAAATCATTAATGAGGAAAATATTCCTGAAACAGGAAGGTATATTGTGGCATCAAATCATCCGCTTGGCGGACTGGATGGTGTAATTATGATAGAGATTCTTGGAAATTACAGAAAAAATGTTAAAGTGCCAGCCAATGATCTGATTATGCAATTGGAACCGCTACATTCCGTGCTGATACCAATTAACAAACATGGCAGAAGTACAAAAGAATTTTCACTGATGATAAATGATGTTTTTGAATCGGATGATATAATACTTTATTTTCCCGCTGGACTGGTTTCCAGAAAAAATAAAGGAATTTTAGAAGATCCTCCCTGGAAAAAAACAGTAATAACAAAGTCAAAACAGTATCAGCGTGATATTATTCCGGTGTTTTTTAAAGCAGAAAACAGTAAACTATTCTATAGGGTAGCCAGATGGAGAAAGAGATTGAGAATAAAATTTAATATTGAAATGATACTGCTTCCTTCAGAATTGTTTAAACAAAAAGGAAAAGAATTTACGGTTACCTTTGGTAAGCCCATTCCATATACTACTTTTACAAATGAAAAAACAGATCAAGAGTGGGCATTCTGGTTGAAAGAACAGGTTTATAAAATGAATAATTAATAATAAAACAATAATAAATGGAAAAGATTATTGATCCTATTGACAGAGAATTGATTAAATCAGAATTAACTGAGGACAAGTTTTTGAGGACCACAAATGTTGGAGGAAATTCAATTTATTTGATTACTGCTCACAATGCACCCAATACAATGCTTGAGATTGGAAGACTTCGGGAAGTTACTTTCAGAGCGGCAGGTGGTGGTACAGGTTTAAAGGTGGATATTGATGAATATGATACGGCTAAAGTTCCTTTTGTACAGTTGTTGGTTTGGAATGATGAAGCAGAGGAGATTATTAGTTCTTATCGCTATATACGATGTAAAGATGTTCCTTTAGATGCTCATGGATACCCCCATACTCCGACCTCAAAATTATTTAGATTGTCACCCCAATTTATCGAAAATGAGTGGCAAGAAACAATAGAATTGGGACGGAGTTTTGTTCAACCTAAGTATCAGGGTACGAATAATCCAAGATTAGGACTTTTTTCATTGGATAATTTGTGGGATGGGTTAGGTGCGCTTGCGGTGGATCATTCGGACATAAAATATTTCTTTGGGAAAATGACGATGTATGATACTTATAATCGGATTGCAAGAAATTGGATTTTAACTTTTTTGAATAAATATTTTAAGGGGGATGAAAATCTGGTGGCACCATTTCATCCTGTTACTGTAGATCCAAAAGGAGAGCCTCTGAAGTTAATTTTTAAACAAGATTCGTTCAAGGACGATTTTAGATATTTGAATGAAAATATTAGAAATCTTAAAGAATCAATACCTCCTCTGATTAAATCATATATCTCTCTTTCTTCAACAATGCAGTGTTTTGGAGCATCTCGTAATCCTGAGTTTGGAGAAGTGGAAGAGATTGCTATTTTAATAACTATAGCAGATATTTATGAAGAAAAAAAGAAAAGGCACATTCTTTCATACAGAAAGAAAAAAGAGTAATTATATCTAAAATATGCAGATTAAAACGATATCTTATCTACAAAGTGTTGTGCATTGGAAAGATGCTCCGGAAGCTAAATATCCGGAGTATGCTTTTGTTGGAAGATCTAATGTGGGTAAGTCTTCTCTCATTAATATGCTTGCTAATCATGATAAATTGGCAAAAACATCCTCCAAACCGGGAAAAACACAAACTATCAATCATTTTGTGGTGAATGACGAATGGTATCTTGTTGACCTCCCTGGATATGGTTATGCCAAAACATCTAAAACAATGAGAGAAAAATGGTCTAAAATGGTTTTAGAATACATTACTCACAGAGAAAACTTAATGCTTCTTTTTATATTAATTGATTCCAGATTGGAATTGCAATCTAATGATTTAGAGATCATTAACTTAATGGGGGAGTGGTCTGTACCTTTTGCTCTTATTTTTACCAAGACAGATAAATTGTCAAAAACAAAACTTCAAAAAAACTTAGAACTATACCAAAAACAGTTATCAGAATTTTGGGATCCACTTCCGGATATTTTAATTTCTTCAGCTGAAACAGGTGAAGGAAGGGAGCAAATATTACAATATATTGAAAAAATCAACGAAATTTATAAAGAAAATAAAAACTGAAAGTATGAAATATAGCACTAAAATCACATTTCCTATTGTAATCCTTTTATTTGTAATTGTAGGCTGTAAGACGATGGTATCAAGGGATAGTGTTGAAAATAAACCTTTAATCGGAACAAATTGGGTTTTGAATGCAATTGAAGGAAAACAGATCCCTGAAGCTGAGGAAAAAGCAACCATTTTGTTTAATGATGTGGGTCAATTTAATGGCTCGACCGGTTGTAATCGTTTTTTTGGAAATTTTACATTTTCAAAAAAATCAATCAAGATTGATCCGACAGGTGCAACCAAAAAAATGTGCAGTAATATGGATTTGGAAAAAATCTTTTTTCAAACACTGAATAAAGATATTAATCGTTATGTCATAAATAAAGATACTCTTCTTATTCTATCTCGTAAAAGTGAACTTTTTCGCTTTATTGCTGAAGATATAGTAGAGGAAGAATTTATTGAAGAAGTAGAGTAATTAAACTAAATATAGAATCTTTAAAACTTTAAAAGATGATAAAAAAAGCAATCTCTTTTTGGGCGTTTATTTTGATCGTTTTTAATGTTTTTTCCCAGGTAACGGTTGATGGAATCATTGCTATTGTTGGAAGAGAGATTATTTTACAATCAGATTTGGAAAAGGCTTATGCCGAAAGAATTAGTTCTGTCAAAAGTCCGGAACATGTTGAAGAAATAAAATGTATTGTATTACAAGATCTGATTTTTTCGAAATTAATGATACATCAAGCAGATTTGGATAGTATCATTATTACTCAAAAAGAGTTGGATGAAGAAATTGATGCACGAATGCAAGTATGGTTACAGTCTGTAGGAGGGGATGCAAAAATCATTGAACAACATTTTGGTAAAACAATAGCTGAGATAAAACAAGAAATGCAAGAACCAATGTATAATAACCTGATTGCCGGAAGAGTAACATACACTATAACAGAAGGTATTACGATATCCCCCTCAGAAGTTAAAGCTTATATGAATCAATTCAGTGAAGATAGTTTACCGATCATCCCTGAAACTTTTGAATATGGACACATAGTTAAAATACCACCGGTAAGTGAGGCTGAAATTGAGAATATTAAAAACAGATTAAATGAATACAGAGAAAGAGTGTTAAAGGGAGAAAAGTTTTCCATGTTGGCACGTCTTTATTCGGATGATCCGGGAAGTGCAGCAAAAGGAGGAGTGTTGGGATTTGTTGAAAGGGGAGTGTTGTATCCGGAATTTGAAGCTGTCGCATTTTCATTGAAACCGGGAGAAATATCCACAATAGTACAAACCAAAGCAGGATATCATATTATACAAATGATAGAAAGAAAAGGGGAATCAATTAATTGTGCTCATATTTTATTACAACCTAAACCATCCACAGAAGAACAAGTGAAAGCATTAGAGTTTCTGGACTCAATTCGTCCTTTAATTATTGAAGAAAATATCGATTTTTCAGCAGCAGCAAAAAGATTTTCGGATGATTTGACCAAAAATAATGGAGGTTGGGTAACCAACAGATACACAGGATCTTTTAAATTTGACAGAGAATCAACAGAACCGACAACTTTTGCGGTATTACAAAAACTAAACGTTGGTGAATACTCTACACCTGTTCCATATGTGAATGAAGATGGAGTCATGTCATATAGAATTCTTTATTTAAAGGAGAGAACAAAAGAACACAGGGCAAATTTAATGGATGATTATGATATTATTAAAAGTGCTGCGTTGGAAGCAAAAAAACAAGAAGCTATCGATAAATGGATATTAAATAAAGTTCAAGTAACAAATATTAAAATTTCAGAAAAATATAAAAGTTGTCCTTTCGTTATAGAATGGAATATTCCGTAACTCAAAAACTAAAATATAGATGAATATCAATTTTACTAATGATGTAGAAGCAATTGAAGCTTTTGTAGAAAAATATGCAGAATTAAAAAAAGAGATCAGTAAGGTTATTGTTGGTCAGGATGAAGTTGTAAAGAATATATTAATGGCTATGTTTAGCCGTAGTCATGCTCTTTTAATAGGTGTTCCCGGGTTGGCTAAAACATTAATGATTACTACTATAGCAAAATCGATCAATCTTTCTTATAACCGGATTCAGTTTACTCCGGACTTAATGCCTTCAGATATTATGGGAACTGAGATTCTTGATGAGAACAGAAAATTCAAATTTGTCAAAGGACCCATTTTTGCTAATATTGTATTGGCAGATGAGATCAACAGAACTCCACCCAAAACACAATCAGCGCTTCTCGAAGCGATGCAGGAGAGGTCTGTAAGTATGAATGCCGTAACCTATGATTTACCAGATCCATTTTTTGTTTTGGCTACTCAAAATCCAATTGAACAAGAGGGAACATATCCTTTACCAGAGGCTCAACAGGACCGTTTTATGTTTAATATCTACCTGGATTATCCAACTCTTGATGAAGAAGTAGATATTGTTAAAAGTACGATTCATGGGGATATGGTGGAACCACAACAGGTGTTGTCCATAGAAGAGATTATCTTTTATCAAAAACTATTGCAAAAGATTCCTATTACGGATAATTTATATCAATATGCGGTTAATTTAGCCTCTTCTACGCGTCCAAATGGAATCAACGCACATCCATGGGCAAAAGAGTATTTAATGTGGGGAGCGGGTCCCAGAGCGTCTCAATTTTTGATTATTGGTGCCAGAACACATGCTGTTCTTAATGGAAAGTATTCTCCCGATATTGAAGATGTAAGAGCGGTTGCTCATAATATTTTAAGACATAGAATTATTAAGAATTATAAAGCTGAGGCAGAAGGGATTACAATAGAAAATATAATTGACAAATTGATAGATAGTATCTAATCCTAATGAGATGAACCTCTACACAAATAAAAGGAGATGGAAATGGCTGTTGTTTTCATCGGCGACGATCATTTTTATTCTATTGATGCTTTACTCCAATTCGTTGATCAAAAAAATAGCGGAAGAGGAGAGAAGAAAGGTTAATGTTTGGGCAGATGCGATTGTTTATAAAGCAGAATTAGTTAATCATACGGATCTTTTTTTTGAACAGATACGGAGAGAAGAGAAAAAACGGGCTTCCTTTTTGGCACAGGCTATCCAAAAGGTGAGTGAAGCCGACCTCAACGAAGATATCACATTTTATCTCAATTACATATCCTCTAATTCAACCATACCAACGTTGCTTGTTAATCAAGATGGGACAATAGATTGTGCTGTTAATATTGATTTGGAGTATCAAAAGATGCAGCATATTGATGAAATCAAGCCTTATTTAGATGAATATGATAGTGTAAGAATCAGATATTACAAAAATCAATATATGTGGGTTTATTTTAAAGAATCTCAAATATATACCAATTTAAAACTGGTAATTGATAATCTGGTTCAATCATTTTTTCAGGAAGTTGTTATTAATGAATCATTTATACCGGTTATTATTACGGACTCTGCATTAACCCAAGTTTATGATTTTGGAAATATTGATACTACTCAAATAGAAACACCAGGACAGTGTAGGCAATTGGCGGACAAAATGGCTAAGGCTCATCCCCCTATTAAAATTCAACTTCCTAATAAAGGAACATGTTATGTCTTCTACGAAGAATCAGGAGTGTTAAAACGGCTCCGGTATTTTCCCTACGTCCAATCTCTTTTTATATTCTTTTTTATTGCTATTGCTTATATGATATTTAATTTTGGGAGAAAATCAGAGCAGGATCAGGTATGGGTAGGTATGTCTAAAGAGACTGCACATCAATTGGGAACACCTATTTCAGCGTTATTGGCATGGCATGAAATGATTAAAGATCGTGAAGATTTACAAGAAATCATGCAGGAAGTAAAAAAAGATCTTTCTCGTTTGGAAATAATAACGCAACGGTTTTCAAAAATAGGTTCTATTCCTGAATTAAAAGAAGAAAATATCATTGCAATCATATATGATTTTATAGAATATCTTCAAACCAGAATCTCTTCTAGAGTAGAAATTAGAATTATGAATCAATCCGATGAGGTAATCTTATTACCCTTAAACAGATATCTTTTTGAATGGGTTATTGAGAATATCTGTAAAAATTCAGTTGATGCTATGGATGGGGCAGGTGTTATTATTATTGAAGTTATAGAAGAGGGGAATCAAGTTCATGTAGATCTTTCAGATACCGGAAAAGGAATTACATCTCGAAATATGAAAACCATTTTCAAACCGGGCTATACTTCGAAAAATAGGGGTTGGGGATTAGGCTTGACTTTAGCAAAAAGAATTATTGAAACCTACCATAAAGGCAAACTTTATGTGAAATCATCGATTGTAGACAGAGGAACTACGATGCGAATAACATTAAAAAAGGGCGATTAAAACCGCCCTTTTTTTTAATCTAATACCCTGTGATTAAGCAGAAATAGCTTCTACAGGACATGTTGCTTCACATGCACCACATTCGATACAAGAATCAGGATCAATTGAATAAACATCACCAGCAGAAATAGCATCTACAGGACATTCATCTTTACAAGAACCACATGCAGTACAAAGTTCAGGATCAATTTTATAAGCCATAATTTATTATTTAATTAGGGTTAATATTCGAGTGCAAAAGTAATATATTTTTTTTACTTTTGCACGAAATAGAGATAAAGATATGAAAAGGAAATTGTTATTGTTTTTATTAGCCTGGTTATCAATCCAATTGACTTTCTCACAAGACAAAAAAGAGATCACAGTTTTATATTTAATCCCATTTCATATTTCAGATTCTCACATAAATATTTCAGAAATCAGTACTGAATTGGACATTTTTGATGTTTCTGCCCTACAAATGATAGGTTTTTGGGAAGGCGCAAAATTGGGATTAAGTACTTATGAGTATTCAGATAAAAAGATTGAGGTGATTGTAAGAGATATCACAACGGATGAGAATAAATTAAGGAAATTACTCGAGGATGATCGTCTAATGAAAGATGTTGATCTCATTATCGGTCCTTTTTACGGGTCATTGATTCCAATAGCAGCGCAGTATGCAAATGAAAAAAAGATCATGATTGTAAACCCGTTTTCAATTCAAGAAGCCGGAATAGAAACAAATCCTTATTTATATAAACTAAAACCCAATGTTTCCCGAAAACCTCAAATGGTAAAGGAGTTAATCCTGGACTCTATTCGCAATTATAAGGTTCATTTGTGGTGTGATAATAAACATGACGAAAATGTAAAGTTATATACTGATTATTTTGATGATCAAGAGATTGCATATCAAATAGATGAGGTTAAATCTCATATTTATAAATTAAACCTGGATCTTGGTTTTTACAAACATCATGTTATCATTGCCCTTTTTAACAACCCTACTGTAGTGATGAATCAGATGAGACTCTTTTCAAATGCAACAGAGGGAATCTCATATTCTTTTATTTTTCCTGAAGAGTGGCTCAATTTCAGTGTATTGGATGAGGATTTTTACAGTTTAAAAAATCTCTACTATTTTACAAACTGCTTTGTTGAAGCGAACGAAAAGAGTGCTCAATTTATTGAAGAATATGTTGCTATCTATCAGACACCCTGTCAGTTAGAACGTTTTTCATTTCAAGGGTACGATATTACACGTTACTTCATAGACCTCTATTTTGCACAACAAAATCCTAATCTTGTTGAATTCACGCCTCTTTCTTACCGATTTAAATTTAAAAAATGGTCCCAGGGAGGATTTGAGAATGAGATTATCCGATTAATCAAAATTGAAAACTTCGAAAAACGGGAAATAAGCAAATAAGGTTAGAATATGGGTTCACGTGAAACAATTTTGAAATAATCTAAAAACCAATAAGTTATACTTCTTACTTCTTATTTCTTTTTTCTTATTTGGAAATTTAAATAATTGGGGGGCAGAAAAAGTATTACTATTTTGTTATCCCGTTTCCCCACTCTGGAAATCATACCTTTTTGAATATTTGTGATCCAATTACAAATTACGAAACCACAAATTTTGATTTTACACGGTCGAGAGACGCAATGCTTTGCGTCTCTACAACCATTTTTACGACCATGTTCATTCATTTTTCCCCTCCTTTGGAGGGGCTAGGGGAGGTCGATTCGTAATTCGTAATTGATTATTCCGCCTTCCGCCTTTCCTTCTACCTTCTACCTTTAAAAGTCTGTTCCCAGAGAAATCACAAATCTGCCTTTGGGACTAATAAAGCGCATATCTTCAATGCCCCAGGCGTAATCAAGTTTGAAAAAATAGCTAAATAGGGTTGCTCTGAGCCCTAAACCTAATCCGGCAACCCAAGGGTCCACTTGACGAGTGATGATCGCTGTAATGTTCCCGGATTGGATATAACGGATATATAATGCATTGTCAGCTGAATAGGGAGTGAGTCCGGTCCAGGCGGTTCCAATATCACCAAATAAAACCAACTGCATGGTGTTTAAAAATTCTAAAGAGACTGTTTTATTAAATAACAACTGGAAAACAGGAATTCGCAATTCGGATGATAAAAGAGCAAAAGAGGTGCCATTGCGAATATTTTGGTCAAATCCCCGAATATTGGTAGCCAATGTTTGATAATGGTAATTTTTACTCCGATCTACATATATTTCGCTGTTAAAAGTGGGATTAATCCAGTTGTCTACACCACCCATGTAGTACACCAATCTGGCAGTTCCAAAATTAGTACTGGCAGCAAAACGTGTACTCCAGGTCATATTTTTATACAGTTTGATCGATTTTCTATAATCGATACCTACAACAAACAGATTCAAAGACTCCTTACTTACACGAAAATCCAATTCGGCAAAAATTTTGAGTTTATCTCCTTTCCATAAGTTAACAAACAACTCTTTGGAAGAATCATAAACATATTCCAATTTAACGCCACTCCAATATTCTGTAGTTACAGGAGCAGTTAAAGCCCGATCACTCAGTACACCTTCAGCAAATTTCTCTTCTCTTCCTTTCAAAGAAAGCCGGATACTGTTAAATTTATCAAAAGGATATTTTAAGTTGTAAAAAATAGAGTTTGTTCTTTGTTTAATATATTGATAACCAACAGATTGTCCAATTGCCTGATAATAATAGACAATCTGTTTATCCAAACGTTTCGACAGATCCTCATAGCTGAGCATCACTTCTGAACCCATTCCAAAAAAGGGAAGTCGGAAACCGGCACTGATGCGATAATCTTCCAGTATATCCTGAATTCCAACCATAATTAAAGCATTCATTCCGGAGTTGAGATAGATAGGAATATTCAAACCGGTAAATTGCTGGTAAGAGGTGTTCAAAAAGCTGAAGTCAGCCTGGGTGATCAACTTGTTGACTGTAAATTGAGTGTAATAATTCCTTGTTAAAGGATTTTCAAAAGGAAAACTGATGATCCTTTCTACTTTTTTTTCCAGCGTATCATTTTGGGAATTAAAATCTTTGGGGGGATCTGCTCCTTTGTTCAAATCTGCGTATATAACCTGACGAATTCCTCTCCTCTTCTGTGGAATAGATACTTGACGGATCAGTTTATTGATAGAATCTTCATAGTGTTGTTTTGCTAAAGCAGAGCTCATATTTTGTGAGAGTGGGGGAGAGGTTGCCCTTATTTTTAATTCAAAAGGTTCTATAAAAATTTGATCCAATCCGTTAATAGACTGAAGATCACCAATTTGTTCGCTATGTTTATCATAATGATGTTCCAGGATGGAATGACTGTAATCTGTCAGAGGACTATTTTTTGCAAAATAAGCATAATGGATGGCAGTATCAATCTTCGTGATGCTACTATCAAATTGAGCTAAATATCTGTTTTTGATTCCGTTCTGATCGCCCAAATAGATAATTTTATTTTTTCCTAAAACCTGAATATCTGTTTCAGATCCGGTTGGCGTATCGGTTATTTGTAGCAACTGGTTATCTTTTTTCGCATACCGATACAAAAAAAGGTCATATTTGGACTGATTTTGAGTGTGATAAAATCGATTTCCGGGATCTAAAGAATCGACAGGTCTGTTGGAAGAAAAGATGATATCCTGTTGATTATTGAAAAATCGAGGACCATAATCATCGTAGAAATCTTGAGTTAAGTTTTGATATGACCGCGCCTGGAAACTGTAAAGAAATATATCGGATTGACCATTTCTAAATCCCGAAAACAAGAGATATCTACCATCGTCAGAAAAACTCCAGTCGGTAATTTTTTCCACATCGATCAGAAAAGGTTTCTCCCTTTTTTTCTTAGAAACATCATAAGGATAAAAGAAACAGCGACCCTCTTTTTCTATGGTGAATCCTAATATATTTCCGTTAGGGTGCCAACCAATAATTGGGTAGGAGAGATCCGGTTTATCTTCCGTTTTCTTTCCTTTTTTGTAGATAAGTTTAGGTCTTTTAGAGTCAGCAGTTTTGATCCAAATCTTGATTTGTCCCTGTTGATTGGTCACAAAAGCGAATTGTTCTCCATCCGGGGCAAGCCTTAGCCGGGTGTAATTTCTGTTCTTTTTGACCCGTTGAAGAGCCGGGGTGCGATGCTCATCCGGCCCCCCTTTTTTTATATCATCATAATAAAGAACAACAGAATAACGATACCACTCTTGAATCAGCTCTTTCAGTGAAGAACCGGTCACATATAAGAAACTTTTGTCGACACTTCTCAAGGAACGGGTGTAAGATATAATTTTGGAGATAGCCGCAGGACCATGCTTATCGGCAATATATTTCCAGAGTGCGTGACCGGCATAGGTTGCTTCCACAGGATCCAGGTCTTCCAAAGAGGAAAAACGCTTGGAAAGAATCCCTTTTTTAATTTGGATATCAATTTCCGGGGACCAATTTTCGGCCATGTAGGAGCCCAAACCACTATAAAACCAATTGGGAATATAATTTAAGTGTTCCGATGAAATATTGGCTCCCACACTCTCTCCTTCAATGATACTGCGGGCAAAAAGAATGGCAATACCACTTCGGATCATATTGTCAAAGTGATTGTGGTTGCCGTCAAAGTAGAGATATACCTTGTTTCCGTAAATATTGGTGATTCCCCCTCTGTTATAGAAATCCTCATCATCATGACCAAAATTGGACTCTCTGAAATCAGATTGGGTATTATAAACGATAAAGTTGATCTTTTTACTCAAAGAAAAGTTGAATTTTCGTTCAAACTCTTCGATATAAAGCGGTACTTTTCCGTAAGTGTACTCTCCCAAAGCCTTAGAGGTGGGATAAAAATAGACATCGTATTGGATAGCCCTGAAATATTGCCAATTGAATTTTTGATATTGAACTCTATTTTTTCCAAAAGTGAGCTGGGAGCCATTGTAGAACTGAGCCTGTGAAACGAGTCCAAGCAGCAGTAATAAAATCAGTAAGCTCCCTTTTTTCAACATCTTATGAAATAACGCTACAGGTGATACCTTCTTGATAGAGTTTTTCCTTAATAATTTCCAATTGTTCTTTACGTTGTAAATTAACGGTTACTTCAATTAATACTTTTCCGACAGGAACAGAGGTAAATGAACGTTCATGAATAATATGAGCAATGTTGATAGTTTCATCTTCCAGGATAGATAAAACTCTCTTCAATTCTCCTGCCTGGTCAAGTACTATAAATTGGATGTGAGCCTTCAATCCTTCCTGCATCATCCCTTGATCGATAATTTGTTGGAACAGGTTCAAATTCACGTTTCCACCACTGATAATAGGAACCACACATTGTCCCATCAAAGGAGACTTTTTAAAGATAGCGGCGGCTAATGCAGCGGTTCCGGAAGGTTCAGCCAACAATTTTCCACGTTGTATTAACAAATATGTCGAGTGAGCTAACTCTTTATCAGAAACAGTAACAATGTCATCAACTAATTCTTTTACAATATTGAAAGTGAGATCTCCCGGTTTTTTTACGGCAATCCCGTCCGCAATAGTATGGCATTGGTTTAAGGCTAAAACACTGTCACTTTTTTGGGATGCCAACATCGATGCGGCTCCTTCAGCTTCCACACCAATAATCTTAATATTAGGATTGATCTCTTTTAAAGCAATCGCAATACCACTGATTAATCCTCCTCCTCCAATGGGCACAATAACTGTGTCTGTTTCAGGAAGTCGTCTAAAAATTTCTATACCTACAACTCCTTGTCCGGCAATGATTTTTGGATCATTAAAAGGGTGGATATAGGTTCCATTGTGTTCTTCCAGATACTCTTGAGATGCCGCAAAAGCATCATCAAAAGAGGTTCCGGTTAAAATCACGTCAGCTCCATATCCTTTTGTGGCATTGACCTTGGCTGGGGGTGTAAAGGTAGGCATAAAGATTGTACTTTTCAGTCCCAGATAAGATGCGGAATAAGCAACTCCCTGGGCATGATTTCCCGCCGATGCTGCGATGATAGGACGTTGTTTCTGTTCTTCAGAAAGGCTTAGTAGCTTATTAAAAGCACCTCTTACTTTAAAAGAACCGGTGGTTTGTAAGTTTTCCAGTTTAAGATAGACTTCTGTTTCAGCCATTCTGGAAAAAGTTTTGGAATGCGTTAAAGATGTCTCTTTGATTACATTACGCATGGCTTGCTGAGCAGCAATGATGTCGGAATATTTTATAGGTATCATAATTATGAAATTTGTTTTGTTTTAGAATTTTTTTCTTCTTGTTTTCGGGTTATTGATATGACGGTAATGATTGCAAAAGCTCCCCAAAAAGGAAGACTGAGCTTATCCGTATCTAAAAAATTATTCATTGTGCCATGAATATAGTACGAAATGAGAGCGAGAGTGGCAGCTAAAGTGAGTAATCGGAGTGTTTTATCTTTCGTTTTAATCAGCGTTGTAATGCCGGTATATAAAACAATAATCATCAATGCCAATACGGAGAATAATCCGATAAATCCACTTTCTGCACAAGGTCCGATAAACTCACTGTGTGCGTTTCCTCCGTCACCGAAATTAGTGGTAATGATCGTTTTATATTTATTTTTTTGAAAAGGTGCGTAGTTAAACTGATAAGTTCCCGGACCCCAGCCCACGACAGGTCGCTCTTCAATCATGCCAAATGCAGCAAACCAACGGTTTAATCGTTCCACATTGGAGGCATCTGTCCGGATATTACCGATGGAACGAATATGCTCTTCAAAAGTGGCTGAAGAATCCTGCTTGTTTTTTCCTAGTTGGTACAAGATATCATCGGAAAATTTGAAAAAAAAGATACCAATAATCGTAGCACCCAATACAAACCAGGAAAATTTGATACGCCATCGAATTAAAAAATAAACACCTAAGGCACCTATGGCGCTCAACCAGGCAGCTCTCGAAAAGGAGAAGTAAAGCCCAAACAAAAAGATCAGCGTTAAGATAAGATAAAGAGTCCTCTGCCAATTTTTATTCTCCGGTAGAAAGAAGAAACAGACACTAAAAGGCAGCATAAAAGCAAGAACTGCGCCGTAGGCAGTATGGTCATTATAGTACGGTTTCTGAATCCAGTGTAATCCATGATCGGAAAAGCCGGTTTGTGCGTGCTTAATGGTAATCAAAATCACTACTATTGCCAGACTGATGGCATGTAAATTAAAGAAAGTGATTGCTCTTTTGGGGTTATCTTTTATCAAATAGATCAACATAAAAAAAGAGGAGCCGATAAACCACAGTTTGGAAGTCAAAAACTTCAAGGATACCAAAGGCATTTCACTGGTTATGGAAGTGATCAGCATCCAAAAAAGATAGAAAAAAATCGCAATCGTAATCGGATGTTTCCAGTAGGCTTTTTCCCAACGGATCTCCGAAATCAGTTTAACCAAAAAAAGAAGGGTCAAAACAATCATTATCAGCTCACTGGGTATCGAAATCCCCAGACTCATTTTATCATTTTCGATCAAAATAGAGAACGGGGTTACCAGAGCCATCAGGTAAATAAGCCAGTCAATTCTGTATATGGCCAAGAAAACTAAAACGAGTCCGCCACTCAGTATCGGCAAGTAGTAGAACTCTTTGAACAGAGCAAAACAATTGGCTAAAATAAATAAGCCACTGATTGTTAATACTCCAATTCTTTTTATGTTTTCAGTCATATTTTATGATCAAGATCTTTTTTTTCTAAAAGAAAATTCGGGATCAATAGTTTCAGCAATCAATAAACCAAACAGGGTAACGGTAAATGCACCCAACGAAGTTAAAATCATAGTAATCAACCGTTTAGGATACGATTTTTTATCGGCAGGAATCGCTTTTTCAACCACAAATTTAACCGGCATATTGCTTTCCATATCCATTTTCGCATCCATCAATTTCGACTTTGCCAAGGATTGATACTTGCTAAAATTGAATTGTTCATTTTGTAATGTTTGGACAACGGGACCCCATTTGGCAAATTTTTCAATCTCTTTTTCCAATCGTGCTACAGCTCCCTGATTTCCTTGTGCAATAGCAATTGCCAATTGTTGAGTCAATCTTTCTGCTTGTCTATCCAGAACTAAAACGCCATTTTCAGCCAAAACTGACAATGAGTCATCAATCCGCTGCATTTCACGATCAATCTCTTCCAATTGCTTTTCTAACAGATGATAAGCAGCTTGGGCACGTTCACGTTCAACTCTGTTTTTAAAAGTATCCAGTTGAGCCACAATTTCATTACAGATATCGGCAGCCAGTTGACTATCCCAATCCGAAACGGTGATGGAAATAGCACCATATTGCGTTCTTTTTACAATGAACTGATTATTCACCGTTTTATACAAACGATGTTGCCAATGTTTCATGTTGGTATTCAAGCCGTAGTGCTCAACCAGATTGAATTTTTCAATGATTACATCCTGTAATTCCCGCGATGTCAGAATCTGCATCATCTGCTCGGTTTCTTCCTCAACAGCATACGCTTTGATGTCCAAACGCTCGTTGTATCCATGTTCACCCATCAAAATTTTGGCAATCGAGTTGGTTCGGGGCGCGTAAATAATGGAGGTCGATTTATATTGAGGTCTGATTAAAAAAGTAACACCTAATGCCAGAACCGCCGCGATAAAGGATATCCAAATAAGAGGCTTTCTCCATTTCCACATAAAGCGAATTAAATTGAAGGAGTTAAATTGGTTTTGTGTCTCTTTCATTGTCATTTTTTTCTTTTTTTTTAATTAAAATAAAAAGGGGGGGAGGAAAACTTACGCTTCTCGCTCCTGTATCGTAATAGAAAGTTCATTCAATTGCTCCTCGGAAACGCGTGCCGGAGCCTGGATCATCGTGTCTCTGGCTGCATTGTTTTTCGGAAAAGCAATAAAATCCCTGATAGAATCGGTGTCGGAAAGGACTGCGCAGAGGCGGTCAAATCCGAAAGCAATTCCTCCATGTGGAGGCGCACCATACTGGAATGCATCCAACAAGAAGCCAAATTGCGCTTGTGCTTCCTCTTCGGTAAATCCCAGAACCTTAAACATTTGAGATTGTAGTTGGGTATCATGAATACGGATAGAACCTCCACCAATCTCTGTTCCGTTGATCACCAAGTCGTAAGCATTGGCATTCACAGCTCCCGGATCAGTTTGCAAAAGCTCGATATGTTCCGGTTTGGGAGCGGTAAACGGGTGGTGTTTGGCGTAAAAACGCGCAGTTTCTTCATCCCACTCCAACAGAGGAAAGTCGACAACCCACAACGGTTTATAATCGCCGGCTTTTCGTAATTCCAACCGATTTCCCATCTCTAAACGCAACTCACCCAACTGTTTTTGGGTTTGCTCTTTCTTGCCGCTTAAAATCAGGATGAGGTCACCGGCATTGGCATTGCTTTGTTTAGCCACTTCTTGTAAATCCTCCTGATTGTAAAACTTATCCACAGAGGATTTGAAAGTTCCTTCCGGCTGACACATGATATACACCATTCCGGAAGCGCCAATTTGCGGACGACGAACAAATTCAGTGATGTTATCCAACTGTTTGCGGGTGTAGTTGGCAGCACCGGGAACAACGATTCCTCCAATCCATTCCGCTTGGTTAAAGATCGAGAAATCACGATGTTGCAAGTAAGGAGTCAGGTTGACAAACTGCATTCCAAATCGGATATCCGGTTTGTCCGATCCATACAGGTTCATCGCATCCTGATAGGTCATTCTTGGAATCGGTCCTATTTCAATCTGTTTGATTTGCGCAAAAATATGCTTCACCAATCCCTCAAATGTGGTCAAAATATCCTCTTGACTCACAAACGACATTTCACAGTCGATTTGAGTAAACTCCGGTTGTCTGTCTGCTCTTAAATCCTCATCACGGAAACAGCGGACAATTTGGAAATATCGGTCAAATCCGGAAACCATCAACAGCTGTTTGAAGGTTTGGGGCGATTGGGGTAAAGCGTAGAACTCTCCCGGATGTATCCTGGAAGGAACAATAAAGTCACGCGCTCCTTCCGGAGTCGATTTGATCAAAAATGGAGTCTCAATCTCGAGAAATCCCACAGATTGGAGATAGTTTCTCACGGCTAAACCCACATTATTTCTGAAAATCAGGTTGTTTTTCACTTTGTTTCGGCGCAAATCCAGATAGCGATACTTTATACGCAACTCATCTCCGCCATCGGTTTGATCTTCGATGGTAAAAGGAGGTATTTTGGATTGGTTGATCACCTGAAGTTGGTTCACCATAATCTCAATATCTCCCGTTGGGATGTTGGGATTTTTGCTATAGCGTTCCATCACTGTGCCGGTAACCTGGATAATCCACTCACGACCAAGCTTTTCAGCTTTTTCTGCCAAAGCTGCGTTCACTTCGTGATTAAAAACCAATTGGGTGATGCCGTATCTGTCGCGTAAGTCGATGAAAATCATCCCTCCCATGATTCTGTTTTTCTGAATCCATCCAATCAGAGTTACCTCTTTTCCAACGAAATTCATATTGAGTTCGCCACAATGATGTGTTCTGTATGCAGTCATAGTCATATTGTCAATAATTAGATCTTAAATTACATAAAAATACAATCTGCAAAGATACGAAATAATGAACAAATCTTCAAAATTTGAGTTCTAAAAATTTCAGTATTTTTGTAGGTTGTACAAAACTATTGTTAAATATTGTAATTATCTAATTTAATGAAAGTTACTGATATGAGTCCTGATAAAATTACGCAAATTATTAACTTAGTCAAATCAGAAGTAAAATATGCCCTTGGCTGTACCGAACCGGTAGCGGTTGCTTTGGCAGTGGCAAAATCTTGTGAAATACTAAGATCCAATAATGAAGAACCCACACAAGTTTGGGTGGAAGTCAGTCCCAACATTTTAAAAAATGGAATGGGAGTCGGCATTCCCGGAACCAATATGATTGGGTTGGATGTGGCTTCAGCATTGTCAATGGTGTGCGGAAAAACGGAATATAATTTGGAAGTTTTAAAAGAGGTAACACCGGAGAAAATTGAGATGGCTCAATCCATTTTAGCTCAAGGGAATGTGAGAGTGAGTATGGCAACAACATCAAAAAAACTTTCTATCAAGGCGACAGCAAAGAATGATCATCATAAAGCAACAACGATTATTCAGGATATGCATGATAATATTGTTTATTACGATTATGATCGGACTATTCTTTTTAATGAAAATTCCGATGCAGTTGAGGAGGACCACTGTGTACTGGATGGTGAAGAGCAGATGAACTCAATATTGGAAGTGGGTTTGAGTGTAGCTGTCATTTGGGATTTTATTCAAAAAGTTGATTATCAAGATATTGAATTTATTCTGGAATCGGGTAGATTGAACAGAGCTTTGGCAGATGAGGGATTATCGAAAGAGTATGGTTTGCAGGTTGGAAGAACAATCCAAAAAAACATTAATAAAAAGATTTTGGGACAAGGTTTATTAACCCATTCCATGGCACTTTCAGCGGCAGCTTCTGATGCAAGAATGGCTGGTTCATTATTGCCAGCGATGAGCAATAGTGGGAGTGGTAATCAGGGCATTACGGCGACAGTGCCGGTAGTAGCCGCAGCGGAACACTTTGGAAGTTCTGAAGAGGAACTGGCTCGCGCGTTGATGTTGAGTCATTTGATTACCATCCACATCAAAGGACAATTGGGCAGACTTTCCGCTCTATGCGGAGCATTGGTTGCCTCAATTGGGGCAGCTTGCGGGATGGCCTATTTGGCAGGAGGCAATTTGCAACAGGTGGAATTCACGATTAAAAACATGATTGGTAATATGACCGGGATGGTGTGTGACGGAGCCAAAATCGGATGTTCTCTCAAAGTAGCATCAGGAATCTCTTCCGCGGTACAGTCGGTTTTATTGGCTATGGATAATATTTGCATCTCCGACAATGATGGCATTATTGAGAAGGATATTGAAAAAACCATCAAAAACCTAACCAATATCGGCTCCAAAGGAATGCAAGCCACCGATGATATGATCCTAAAAATTATGGTTTCAAAATTGGATAATTAGGGATTTCTACGACCATTTTCATTATTTTTATTGATTATGTTCCGGACAGGTCGCGACCTGTCCCTACAACAACCGCGTTCGATTAAAATTTTCGGTCTCGTAATTCGTAATTCGTAATTCGTAATTCGTAATTGGATTCATTCCGCCTTCCGATTTCCGCCTTTACTTCTTACTTCATATTTCTTATTTGGTATTTTAAATAATTGGGGGGCAGAATAGATATCGCGTTTTTGTCTTTTTATCACCCCACTCTGGAATATTGTGTAAAAATGCAAATATTTTATTACTTAAACTATAATGGTCCCCTTTTT
>DIRT01000044.1:0-2567 GCA_002427605.1 Bacteroidales bacterium UBA5429
CCTAATAAAAGGGGACACTTAAATCTGAGATTGAATAAAGCACAGCCATTTGATAATCAGTGTCTGGTTGTGCAAGAGTTGCTCTAAATATGAGCTGTCCGTTCTCATAATGTGAATATTTATTTTTCCACATATGGCAAATCTTAAAAAAATCAGCCGGCAAACTCTCCTTGAAATTTTCTTTGATAATGGAGAGAGAAATTGTATTGGAATTTTCAGTCTGAATGATGAAATCTGTCTTGTAATTATGAGCAATATTACATACAATTTTATCTGCTAAATCGGTCTGGATATATACTGCACTGTCATTCAGGCAAAATGTTTTCATATGATAAGTTGTTTTGCTTACAACTGTGTCAAATGTATAAGTCGAGAAGTCAGGTGCCGCATAATTTTTAATAGTGTCTGTTTTTGTCTGATTGTCAGCTGAACCTTTAATACTTGATGAATTTCCACATCCAATGCAGGAAAAAATCAATAAAATTGTCGATAATTTGATTAAAAGGTTCATGGTTGTTGCGTTTTTATGTTTTGTTGTATAACGTCTAATTTACTCAACAAAAATACTAAAGATTTCGGATTTATTCAGGTCAAAACGACAAAACCCCCATCGTAGAGACGTTGCATGCAACGTCTCTACAAATTTGCATTGTATCTATTTGTATATCAATTGAATATATTATCTATCGGTTCTGATAAAAATGGGAGAACCCGACATCTCTGTCGGGTTCAACATGTGGCGTGAACCTTTCGGCAGACGCCTATTCTATTACTAGAACTGCTGCAAAGATACAACATTTTTTAATATTTGACCTTCGACTTTATATTTTTTCTTATTTTTGATTAAAAAAAATTAGGGGGCAGGATTTGGGGTGGCTCTTTTGTTATCTCAACTCCCCTCCTCTGGAAGAAGGAGGGGTGCCCGAAGGGCGGGGTGGTTATTCCCCACTCTGGAATGCTGTGCCTCTCATTTTTCCATCCGGAGACTTCATTGTCAACTGTCCGATTTTTACGGACACTTTACCAAAAAAAGTCGAAAGTTGAAAGTAATTAAAAATTGAAAATTTGGATTTTAAAATTGTAACAAATTGTAAATCAACCACATCAATTGCCACGTCCTTTAGGGCGTGGATTGAATGAATCCCCGCGCGATATCGGCCTTTAGGCCAAATTTACAATAATATGAAGTGTGAAGCAAGAAATTTGAAAATATGGTAATCTATTTCATAAAACGCTAATAATCAAATATATTATTCCATAATCCAAAATTTTCTCTCCGAAATTAAGTTTTCACCTCAAGGGCAATATAATAATAAATTTGGGCTAAAGCCCTGGTATGTTAGAGCGCATTCCCAACCCCTACATAAATGTAGGGGCTATTGATGTGAATATCAATGAAATACATATAACAATTGGCAAAAATCAGAAATCCGAAATCATTCTACCTTCTACCTTCTACCTTGTAATTCGTAATTCGTAATTCGTAATTCGTAATTCGTAATTGGATCCTGCATATCCTAAATGGAATAAATTCTAGAGTGGGGAAACGGAATAACAAAAGAGACACTTCAAATGCTGCCCCCCTTTTATTTTTATTTACAAATAAAATATATAATTAAATATCAATGGGTTATATTAAAAAGAGTTCAATGCTAAACTTCCGAAATCCGAAATCCGAAATCTTAGAGGAAGTTTTTCGCCATTCCCGGGAAGTGCAACTTTACAAACTCAACGACTTCATCTTCAGTCATATTAAACGCGAGTGTTCCTTTTTTTGCCCATTCGTTAAATCCGTTGCTGTCGCCTAAATGGGAGTAAAGTTCCAGGCGTTCACACCAAATATCCCAAAGTAGGGGAGTCGCCTTTTCGATGTTTTCAAAGCAAACTAACGCATTTTGATATTCCCCTTCCATGCTCAATGCTTTACCATACAAGAAAAGATATAATGGGTCGTCACCGGTCTCGGGGATCAATATTTCAATCTGCTTTTTGGTGCTGTCGCTCATCCCATTGTTGGCAAAATAGAGCAATTTGTGGAGATGAATGCTTCTTTCATCAAACTGATCCGCCTTGATTTCATTGAGTCGCTCAATATATTTGTCGGGTTGTGATTCATACAGAGCCCCAAGGTAGATTTGCCAGTAGGAGGGATATCTTTTGAGCTGTTCTTTGTTCTTTTCCAGTAAAGCCAATGCTTTTTTCTCGTTTCCGGCTTTTAAAAGGGAGTTGGCTTTCACTAATATCGGTGTAACACCTTGTGGATTAGTGATTTCCAAAGCGTGAAACTGAAGGTAATAGGTGAGATCCCGGATTAATGTTGCAGAAGTGGTGTAGGAAAAACCATCCACAATCTTGAGTTGCTCATCTTTAAGGTCGACAACCCAGTCATCAAACTGCAATGTGTAGTCATCATAGGTTCTCATCACGATGTGATGTTTCCCCTCTTTTACGTAGTAGTGAACAAATTTGAAGTCGCCCCCGTTCTGAATACTCTGAACCGCGCTGATCCCTTTTCTTTGGAAAAAACGATCGAAATAGTATTTCCCGAAAGGGGTATCCAAACTACT
>DIRT01000044.1:2809-19350 GCA_002427605.1 Bacteroidales bacterium UBA5429
TCACCGTTGATAACGGCTGCTTCAATATCCTGGGCGAAACTCACTACATGAAGTGAGTCAAGCTCTACTTTATCCATACTGCTTCCCCCCTTATTTTTACATGAAAAAAAGAAAAATAAAAAAGGAACAATTAAAATGGGTATCAGAAATTTATTTTTCATAGGTGCAGGTCTAATCTATTACAACGAAAAATTAATCTTTTTGGTATGATAAATACGAAAAGTTATCGGGCAACAGAATTTCATTGGCGACATCCAGCAGTTGGTCGGCAGTAATCGCCTCAAACGCCTGTATTGCCTCCTCCAAAGTTTCAATTTCATCAAAAAAGAGAGCACTGCGACCTAAAGCTAACATCTCATTGATTTTCTGTTCGTTAGAAATCGCCAATTGTCCCAAAAATTGCTTTTTGGCGTAATGGAGCTGCATTTCACCCAACTTTTTCTCTCTCAGTTTCTTAAACTCCTTGTGAATCACCTCTATCGATTTGTTCACCATGCTGTGGTCACAACCGAGGTAGATGGTAAAGAGTCCGGAATCGGAAAGGGGAGTATAGAACGATTCTACGGAATAAGCCCACCCTCTTTTTTCGCGAATCTCCATGTTGAGTCGCGTATTGCTGCCTTGTCCGCCCAGCAGATTGGAGAGGAGCAGCAAGTGATTTTTCTTGTCATCCTGGATAGAGTAAGCGATATTCCCCATAACCAAATGGGCTTGGGAGTTGTTTTTGTTTTTCTTCACTGTTTGAGGATGATACTGTTGGAATGGAGTTCTAACCCTTTGGTTTTCAGGTAAATTAACATTCCCAAAATAGTGAGATACAATCTCTTTCACCCTATTCAATGGTGTTGCGCCTACAAAAGAGATCACGACATTGTCGGCACTGTAGTTGTTTTTGATAAAATTGAGGATGTGGTTTCGGGTTAACTGCTTAACTCCTTTTTTGGTACCCAGGATATTTCGTCCCAAAGGGTGTTGATCAAAGATCAGGGTCTCAAAGTCGTCAAAAATCAATTCCGTTGGAGTGTCTTTGTAGTAGTTAATCTCCTCAATGATAATGGTTTTTTCTTTTTCCAGCTCTTTTTCAGGGAAGGTGGCGTTAAAAAAGATATCTGAGAGCAGTTCCGTAATTTTTTTGAGATCCGGCGTAAGGAAAGAAGCATGCAGATAGGTCTCCTCCTTAGATGTGCTGGCGTTCATATCTCCGCCCAGATTCTCGATATACCGGAAAATTTGTCGGGCATCTCTCTTTTCTGTACCTTTAAATAGCGTATGTTCAACAAAATGTGCTAATCCGACATCTTTTTCCTCTTCATCACGGGTTCCGGCATTGACCAAAACCCCTATATGTGAAATGGGTGAATCCACTTGCTTGTGAACAAATTTGATACCGTTAGGAAGTTGGAATATAGGGTGCATTAAAGTTAAGTCTTAATTATGAATCAGGATCGTCGTACACAAGCATATCTTTAGTAATCAAAGTCTCTATAATTTGATTCACTTTGTCATCGCTATATGCTGTTTTGACCCGAACGTAGTTATCGGTAAATCCTAATGTTGTATTGTTATGATTGATCTCTTCAAACAGAACAGGTCTTGTTTTGTTCAACTGAGATTGATAGAATTGCTTTTTTTTCTTCTTTGAGAGATCCAGAAGTTGTTTGGTTCTCTCTTTCTTCACTGTTGCTTCCACTTGATGAGGCGCAATAGCAGCCGGTGTTCCCGGTCTTTGTGAGTAAGTGAAGACGTGCAAGTACGAAATCGGAAGTTGTTCAATAAAGTTTAAAGTTTCATTAAAAAGTAAATCGGTTTCACCCGGAAATCCCGTAATAACATCGACGGCGATGCACGAATCGGGCATTTTTTCTTTAATGTAATGAACTTTGTCCGCAAACATTTTAGTGTTGTACCTTCGTTTCATTTCACTTAAAATGGTGTCCGAACCCGATTGCAACGGCAAATGAAAATGAGGCATTAAGTGTTGTGATTGAGCTATCAGGTCAACGATCTCTTTGCTGAGCAGATTGGGTTCAATCGAGGAGATTCTCACCCGATCAATCAATTGTAGCTCTTCTATTTTGAGTAAAAGGTTATACAGACTTGTTCCGTGATTGCGTCCAAAATCTCCCACATTCACTCCGGTGAGGTTCACCTCTTTAATCCCTTGATTGGCAATGGTTTGAATGTTTTGAATCACGTTTTCGATTGAGTCACTTCTGCTTTCTCCACGCGCTCTGGCTACTGTACAGTAAGAACAGTGGTAATCGCAGCCATCCTGGATCTTTAAAAAGGAGCGGGTTCTATCTGTTAATGAGTAAGTTGAGTAAAAGTAAGGCGCTTCCGGAATGGTTGATTGCTTAAGGTATTTGATGAGGTTGATTTTGTCTTTGGTGCCAAAAGTTTGCACTACGCCTTTCCATTGCAATGCGGTTTGAGGCTCCAATTCACTGTAGCATCCAATGATAAATATCTGTGCCTCAGGATGTTGGTGATGTAATTTTGAGGTTAAATTTCTGGTTTTTTTGACCGCAGCAGCCGTAACAGCACAACTGTTGATGATAATCAGATCAGGATCGTCAGATAGATAAAAACCTGATTGAATGAGTTGACTGCTGATATAAGAAGATTCACTAAAGTTGAGTTTGCATCCCAAGGTGTGAATTGAAAAACCGCTCTTTTTTTTCATGGCGCGAAATTATATAAAAAATAGATTCTAAATTAGTTAAATTTAGCCCTTTTACTGCCCTTTTTTCACTCATTTTGTTATGGGAACTACATAGTATATATAATGTGATGATGCTAGTAGCTTGATATGTAATGTTTTACACTAAAAAAATAAAGTTAAATTTTTTTATTTATTTGCATCTAAATTGATTAGATTGTATTATTTTTGCAGAACTAATGAAGTTAGATTGATAAAAATATGTTAATGTAACTTTGTTGGATTTAAAATCGATGTTCAATTTGATTGTTTTGTAAACTGTGCAACCCATATAATAAAATTTATCAATTATGAAGGATAAATATATTGATTTGATTACTCAGACGTATGAGTTCCCACAAGAGGAGTTTGAAGTTATTGATGACGAGTTATACTTTAATGATATTCCATTGATGGATATTATTAAACAGTATGGAACTCCGTTGAAGATCTCCTATTTGCCCAAGATTTCTCAAAATATACAGAAAGCCAGACGTTGGTTTAATGTTGCTTTGGCAAAAGTGGATTATCGGGGTGAATACCATTATTGTTATTGTACAAAAAGTTCCCACTTTGAATTTATATTGACAGAAGTGTTGAAGAATGATGTTCATATCGAAACTTCTTCTGCATTTGATTTGAATATGATTGAGGTTTTAACAGAGAATGGACAATTTGCAAAAGATAATTACATTATCTGCAATGGCTTTAAGAAACCTCAATATATTGCCAATATTGCTCAATTGTTGTCTGATGGGTTCGTTAATTTAATTCCTATTTTGGATAATATGGTGGAGTTGGATCAATTGGATCAAGCTGTTCAGGGAGAGTGCCAGATTGGGATACGAATTGCTGCGGAAGAGGAACCCAGATTCGAGTTCTATACCTCTCGGTTAGGAATTCGGTACAATGATATTCTTCCTTTTTATGAGTCGAAAATCAAGGAGAATCCTAAATTTAAACTCAAAATGCTCCACTTCTTTATCAATACCGGAATCAATGATACAGCTTACTACTGGAACGAGTTGTCCAAGTGTGTTAGTATCTATTGCGATCTAAAGAAAATATGTCCGGAGTTGGATTCCTTGAATATTGGAGGTGGGTTCCCCATTAAAAATAAACTTTCGTTCAACTATGACTACGAATATATGGCCGAAGAGATTGTTTCTCAAATCAAACTGATTTGTGATCGTGAAGGGGTGAGGGAACCTCACATTTTTACCGAATTTGGGTCCTATACAGTAGGGGAATCAGGTGCTGTTCTGTACTCCATTTTACAACAAAAAAGACAAAATGATCGGGAGTTGTGGAATATGATAGACAGCTCTTTTATGACTACTTTACCTGATACCTGGGCGATTAATCAACAGTTTATTATTCTGGCTGTCAATAATTGGGATAAAGAGTATGAAAGAGTATTTTTGGGGGGATTAACTTGTGACAGTCACGACTACTATAACTCGGAAGCCAACCTGAATGCTGTGTTCCTCCCTAAAATTGAGGAAAATGGATTAGATTACGTTGACCCTAATAATGATAAAGATGCTGATATTCAATATATTGGCTTGTTTAATACCGGCGCTTATCAGGAGTCTGTTGGTGGTTATGGCGGAATACAACACTGTCTGACCCCGGCACCTAAACATATTATTATTACAATGGATGAAGATGGCGAGATTGTAACTAAACTGTTTGCAAAAGAGCAAAGTTATAAATCAATGCTCAAAATATTAGGTTATTAAAAACAAATCCTGACAATTTGGCATAATTTCTTTTTATGGCATAGTTTGTGTTAACTGTATAATATCTGATAAGATCTGAATTATAAAATAAAACACAAAATAATATGCAAAAAGGAAAAGTTAATGTAAAAACGGAAAATATATTTCCGATTATTAAGAAGTTCTTATACTCAGACCACGACATTTTCTTACGTGAATTGGTCTCTAATGCTGTTGATGCAACTCAAAAACTGAAAACATTAGTAAACCTGGGTTCTGCTCAAACTGAACTGGGAGATCTGACAATTCAGGTTGTTGTAAACAAAGAGGATAAAACCATTCGTGTGATTGATCGCGGTATTGGAATGACAAAAGAGGAAGTGGTTAAATATATCACTGAAATTGCTTTTTCAAGTGCGGAAGAGTTTTTGGATAAATATAAAGGAGTCGATTCAGCCACTATCATTGGACACTTCGGTTTAGGGTTCTATTCTTCCTTTATGGTTTCTAAAGAAGTTGAGATCATTACTAAATCCTATCTTCCTGATGCTAAAGCAGTCAGATGGACCTGTGACGGTTCTCCCGAATATACACTCGAGGAAATAGAAAAAGAGGAGAGAGGTACAGAAATCATTCTGCATATTGCCGAAGATTCCGAAGAGTTTTTGGATGAAAATAGAATTGTGGAATTACTGCATAAATATGCCCGCTTTTTACCTATTCCTATTCAGTGTGGAATGGAAAAAGATTGGACCAAGGAGGAAGGAAAAGAAGAGCCTGTTGAAATTGAAAAACCAAGAATTATCAATAATACCGATCCGATTTGGAAAAAATCACCCAACAGTTTAACTCAAGAGGATTACAGCAACTTCTATAGAGAACTCTATCCCATGAGTTTCGAAGAGCCGCTCTTCCAAATTCACTTGAATGTGGATTATCCGTTTAATTTGGAGGGTGTTTTGTATTTCCCCAAAGTGAGAGACCAGTTTGAAATACAAAAGAATAAAGTTCAATTATATAGTAATCAGGTGTTTATAACCGACCAATTGGAGGGTGTGATTCCGGAGTTTATGATGTTGCTTCACGGTGTGATTGACTCTCCCGATATTCCGCTCAATGTTTCCAGATCCTATCTGCAATCGGATCAACAGGTGAAGAAAATATCCGGACATATCACTAAAAAAGTAGCAGATAAGCTGGAAGAGATGTTCAAGGAGAATAGGGAAGATTTTGAGAAGAAATGGGATGATATCAAAGTATTTATCGAATATGGCGCCATCTCCGATGAGAAGTTTTTCGAAAGAGTGAAAACTTTCTTCTTGCTGAAAAATGTGGAGGGAAAATATTTTACATTTGACGAATACCGTGAGAAAATTGAGGTGTTACAGAAGGATAAAAATGAGAATGTAGTTCATATTTATAGCTCTGATGTAGAAGCACAACACGTTTTCATTCAGAATGCAAAAGAAAGAAGCTATGATGTGCTTTTAATGGACGGATTCCTGGATACACACTTTATCAATATGTTGGAGCAAAAACTGGAGAAAGTACGCTTCATCAGAGTGGATGCCAATGTAGTGGATAAGTTGATTGAAAAAGAGCAGGAATCAATCTCAAAACTTTCTGAAGAAGAGTCAGAAAAACTAAAAGGGCTATTCACAGATAAAGTAGAAAAAACCAAGTTTAATGTATTGATTGAGAATTTGAGTGAAGAGGAGTTTCCTGTGATGATTACCAGAAATGAGTTTATGAGACGTTTCCAGGATATGGAGAAACTATCAGGACAAAAAAGCTTTTATTCTCAATTCGACCAGTATAACCTGATTGTCAACGGAAATCATGAGATAGTGAACAAGATTTTAGCTGAAACGGATGCTGAAAAACAGAGTAAATTGGTTGAACAGATGATTGACCTGGCGCTGCTTTCACAAAATCTGTTGACAGGTGAAAAGTTGAGCTCTTTCTTGAAGAGATCGATCTCATTAATCGAATAAAGTGACAACTGAATGAAAAATAACCGATTAACTTTTGAAATTTGTGCTCCTTCGGTTCAATCAGCAATACATGCTGACTTGGGAGGGGCGGATAGGATTGAATTATGCCAAAACTTAGCAGAGGGGGGAACAACCCCCTCTTTTGGTTCTATTCAATATTGTGTTGAAAACCTTTCCCTAAAAACTTACGTCTTAATCAGACCCAGACCGGGCGACTTTTGCTACAATAATGAGGAGTTTGAGGTGATCAAAAAAGAGGTGCAGGCATGCAAAGAACTGGGAGTTCATGGGGTTGTGGTCGGCTTTTTAAATCCGGACAGATCTCTGGATCTGGATAAGACAAAAGAGATCCGGGAGTTGGCAGGAACCATGCAATTGACCTTTCATCGCGCTATTGATATCTGCGCAGATTGGAGGTCAACTCTTAGACAACTCATTGAAATCGGGTATAACAGAGTGTTAACCTCCGGAACTGCTCCCACGGCATTTCAGGGGATACCGGTGCTAAAAGAGATGGTTCAGGAGGCGCAAGGTAGGATTGTAATCCTCGCCGGGAGTGGTGTGAATTACACGAATGGACTGGAAATCGTGAATCAAACCGGTGTGAGAGAACTGCACGCTTCTTGCACGACCATAAAGTCAACCCAAGATCTCAATATTTCACCCGATCTCTACCTCGATAGTTCCAACTATGAACATAAAGAAAGTGATCTCCAATTAATCAAAAAATTAGTATCTTTGCAGATTGTATAATCCAATAAATTTTAAGTGATGATTCAAAGAATTCAATCTATCTATTTGCTTGTAGCCGGTATAGTAACCATAGTGTTACTCTTTATTCCCATTGGTACATTAACTTCTGAACTGGGCTTTTATACCTATACTCCTTTTACTGTACACGTAATCAATACGGATCTTGTAGTTGCTAAAACATTTTTTGTTGCCATACTTTTGTTGCTCTCTTCTATGATCTCTTTCGTAACGATTTTTCTTTACAAAAAAAGAAAATTGCAAGTACGGTTGATCAACTTTAATATGCTCATAGTTCTGGCAACTCTATTGACCATGCTCTATATTTATCCCAAATTTGTATTTACTAAAATTCCGGATCTCAACAATACGGTCCTTGAATATAACTACGTTATCTTGATTATTGCCCTTACAGCTATGGGACTTTACATGGCTAAGAAAGCAATCATTAAAGATGAAGCTTTGGTTAGAAGTAGTGAAAGATTAAGATAAAAAATATTATATGCTATTATCCGTTGCACAAATACGTGAAACAGAAGAATTTACAATAAAAACAGAACCTATTGCTCCCATAGATTTAATGGAGCGGGCAGCATCTTTATTTGCTAAGAAATTAGTTGAGGAAATCGATCTGGACTCCTTTTGTGAGATTGTTGTGGTTTGCGGACCCGGTAAAAATGGGGGAGATGGATTGGTGATTGCCCGTTATTTAGCTGAAAATCACAAAGTTTTAGTGGTTGATAGTTGTTTCGATAGTAAGCCCTGCGAAGAGTTTATCATCAACTATGCTCTGATAGAAGGGAATAGCAATGTGACGATTGTTAAGGCAGATCAATTTATTCAGGAAGGAAACCCTTTTACGCCTCCTTTTTTTCCGTTGATCATTGATGCTTTATTCGGTATTGGGCTTACACGAAAATTGATAGGTTCATTCGAAAAACTGGTTCACTATATCAATCAGATCAATGGCTATGTAGTTGCTGTGGATGTGCCATCCGGATTATTATGTGATGCGCATACTCCGGACGATTATGTTTCCGTTTTTGCGCATCAGGTTTACACTTTCCAATTTCCAAAACAGGCATTTCTCTTACAGGAAAACAGTAGCAGGTTGCTATCATTTTCCGTAATAGATATAGGTTTGCTGATCCCCCCTAATATTTTTTTTAATAAAAAACTAATCAATGAAGAAGTAGCATCGCTATTAATACATCCCAGAGCGTTGTTCTCTCATAAAGGAACTTTTGGACACGGCTTATTGATTGCCGGCTCCTCCCGAATGCCCGGCGCAGCCTTGATTGGAGCCGTTGCCGCCATGAGAGGAGGAATGGGAAAATTAACAGTGCATGCTCCGGCGAAAGTACTGGACGCTTTAACCCCATTTTTGCCGGAAGCCATCCACTCTATTGATGAAAATGCAGATTGGTTCTCCGGAATAATCGACACGGTAGCACAATATCAATCGATAGCGATTGGTCCGGGATTGGGAACGGAAAAAGTAACATTGGAGGCTTTTGAACGCCTATTACACCAGATTAAAGATGCGCAAACGCCTGTCTCATTGGTGGTTGATGCCGATGCTCTGAATATGTTGAGCAAGACTGATCATTTACTGAAATGGCTCCCTCCTTATACGATTTTAACGCCCCATTTCAAAGAGTTCGAAAGATTGGTAGGACCGGTTGAAAACGATTTTCACCGATTGGAAAAGTTGAAAGAGTTTGCTCAAGAATATCAATTGATCGTTGTTTTAAAAGGATACTATTCGGTAGTAGCCCTCCCATCGGGGGAACTCTTTTTTAATCAGTCTGGCAATAGCGGAATGGCAACCGCCGGATCGGGAGACCTGTTGACAGGGTTGATTTTATCACTGTTGGCTCAAAAATATCACCCGCATGACGCAGCTTTGTTGGGCGTTTATATTCATGGGAGAGCAGCCGATTTGGCTATTCAGGACCGACATTCAGAAGAGAGTCTGATAGCATCGGATATCGTTTCTTATTTTGGAACTGCATTTAAAAGTTTACGCAAATGAAACAGCTGATCCGGATATTGATTTTGCTCTTTTGTAGTTATTCCGTTGTTGGACAATCCTACCATATTACGGTGAATTCAGAGTTTCAGGCCGACTCCTTGCATATCAAATCTTACAATAATAAAGAGCATCAATATCAGGCTTTTCAATCTCAACCCTATCAAAAACAAGTTGTTTTTAAGGGTACAGCGCCTTTGACTCCCGGAATCTATGTCATTGAGGCTGATTCTGTTATGCTTTTGGAGTTCTTTATCTCTGACATCAGAGTTGAAAAGTTTACGATTGATATTAATCAGCAAAATGTTAAATTTAAAGGCTCTCCGGAAAATCAAGCCAATAGGGATTTCATTAAAAAAATGCAAAATTATGATCTGAAAATGCAACAGTTAGATCAGCGTTTTAAAGAATTGAAAAGTGGTGGACAGACGCTCTCACAGGAAGCCCTTCAACTTGCTGTAGATTCATTGACTCAGCAGGCAGAGTTGATTAGAAAGGATAAATTGGCGTACCAAAGAAAAACGGCAACAGCCTATCAAGGAACTCTCTTTTCATCTGTAATTCAGGCTACAATGGAGATCCCTTCACCCCCGGTTGAGTATTATAAATCTAAAACTACCTATTATAAGTATTTGCTGGATCATCTTTTTGACTATTATCCATGGCGGGATGATCGTCTGTTGAATACTCCCATACCGCACAATAAGTTTCAGTTTTTAGCACAGATACTTCTTCAGTTAGAGGCAAAAGATGCTATTCCCGGCTTGATAGAATATCTGGATCAAAGTAAAAATAGTAGTGAACTCTATAGTTTACTTTTTGATCATTTGGAAAACATTTTTGGTTCTTATAAATCCTTACTGAAAGATGAGGATCTCTATATCGCAATGCTGGAGCATGCCCTGGCAAATCCTGCAGTGGATGAGGTGAAACGTGAAAGATATCGCTTTGAATTAGACATAGCTCAACGCAACAGAAAAGGGTCTCAGGCTCCGGATTTCAATATTTTGCTAAAAAATGGAGATACAACTTCTCTGTACAAAATGGAAGCACCCTATTTGTTGTTGCTCTTCCAACTTCCGGATTGTCCGGCATGTGTCGATCTGAGAGTGCGGATGGAGTCGATGGATCAGCTGAAACTAAACATCAAAAGTGGACTCGTAAAGGTGGTAACTCTTTTTTATGAAGAAAATGAGGCAGCCTGGAGAAACTATCTCAACAAATCAGCCCATCCGGACTATCTGCATGGCTGGAATTATGACACCAAAGTACTGAGTGAAAACCTGTATGATCTGCGTATTACTCCTATGATGATATTGGTGGATGCAAATAAAAAAGTGGTTGCAAAAGATGTGTTACCTGCTCAACTTGAACAACTTATGATAGATATTGCTAAAAAGAATTAACTTAACTGTAACAAAAATAATAGTTTAATACTAATTAGAAACAGAATCAAAAACTAATTATAAATTATATAATAAAATAATAAATATGAAAAAGTTATTGCTATTATTACTGGCTGTTCTTACATTCTCAACAGCCGCATTAGGACAAGATGAAGGACCCATTAGAAATGATCCCAATGTTAAAATTGGTAAGTTATCGAATGGGATGACCTACTATATTCGTGCTAACAAGAAACCTGAAAAACGAGTTGAATTGAGATTGGCTGTTAATGCCGGATCAATGCAGGAAACTGATGCTCAAGTGGGGTTGGCTCACTTTACTGAGCACATGGCTTTCAATGGTATTGAAGGATATCCCGGAAATACCATGATTAGTGAACTTCAAAAAATTGGAGTTTCATTTGGAGGCGGAATTAATGCTTATACCTCTTTTGATGAAACTATTTACATGATTACCATCCCAACAGAGGATCCCAAAAATGTTGAGTTTGGGATGGATATTTTAAAAGGCTGGGCAAATGGTCTTTTAATGGATAATCAAGAGATTGATGACGAAAGAGGAATTATTATTGAAGAGTATCGTGTTGGCTTAGGTGCTTCTGACAGAATGAGAAAAAAATGGTTCCCCGTAGTGTTCAACGGTTCCAGATATGCTGATCGTCTTCCTATCGGAACTTTGGAAAATCTGCAAACCTTTAAACATCAAACGATTAAAGATTTCTACAAAGAATGGTATCGTCCTGATCTTCAGGCAGTTATTGTTGTAGGTGATATCAACGTTGATGAAATCGAAAAAATGATTAAAGATCGCTTTGAGTCCATCCCTGCTCGTACCAAGTCTGAACCTAAAATTATCTATCCGATTCCGGGAAATGATAAACCGATGGCTGTAGTTTGTACCGATCCTGAAGCAGGTGGTAATCAAGTGATGCTACTCAATAAACATGAGTATTTTCAAATGAAAACAATGGGTGATTTTAGAACATCCATGGTACATCAACTCTATAATATGATGTTTGACTCCAGATTTTCGGAATTGCAACAAAATCCAAATACGCCCTTTATTGGTGCTTCTTCAGGTTATAGTAATTTTATTGGGCATTGCGATATTTACGATCGCTCTGCAGTGGCTAAAGAGAACAGAATTGAAGAAAGTATTGCAGTTCTTTTGAAAGAAAATTACAGAGTTTTAAAATATGGTTTCCTTGAAACTGAATTAAAACGCGCTAAGGATGAGATGCTGTATCAATATGAAGTAGCTGCCAATGAGGCAGATAAAACTGAATCATCTGTATTTGCATCTCAATATGTTCGTCACTATATTGATGAAACACCTATTCCGGGTGCAAAAAGAGAATATACTTTAGTAAAAAGATATATCGACGGCATTACATTGGATGAAATCAATGCTCTAGCTAAAAAATGGATCAATATGGATAATTTTGTTGCTGTAGTATTGGCTCCCGAAAAAGAGGGAGTTCGTATTCCTACAGAAGAGCAAGTATTGGCTATTGTCAACGATAAATCATTGATGAATGTAGAGCCCTATGTTGATACTTATAAAGAGCAAGAATTGGTAGAAGTTGAAAAATTAGTTGCCGGAGAAATTACTTCAGTTAAGACATTGGAAGAAGTTGATGCTAAAGAATATACCCTATCTAACGGCGTTAAAGTTATTTTGAAAAAAACCGACTTTAAAAATGATGAGATTCTATTCAGAGCCAGTAGTAAAGGTGGAACCAGTTTATATGGAGAGGAAGATTTGCCATCTCTAACTTTCGCAACTCAATTTGTGGATAGAGCAGGTATTTCAGAACTGGATTACTCCAACTTAGAGAAAAAAATGAAGGGTAAGAAAGTGGGCTTAACACCCAATATTTCCTTTGCTTCTGAAGGTTTTACCGGATCCTCCACACCTAAAGATTTAGAGTTTTTCTTCCAATATCTGCATGCTTTCTTTACCACACCACGCTTTGACCCCGCTGTAAAAGAATTGGTGATCTCTGAAATGGAAGAACAGTTGAAAATGATCAAAGCTATGCCTATGTATCGCTTCTTAGGTGAATTTATGGATCTATTAACTCAAAAAGACCCATATCATATCAGTTTATTGATACCTGACGGGTTTATTGAAAAAGTGGATTATGAAAGAGCATTTGAACTCTATAAAGAGCGTTTTGCTAATCCTGCTGACTTTACCTTTGTTTTCGTTGGAAATTTTGATGAAAAATTAATGGATCAATATTTGAAAACCTATGTAGCGTCATTAAAAACTACTAATCAAAGAGAAAACTTTAGAGCAGAAGTAAGCAAGGGGTTCCCAAAACAAAGTGTAAGAGAAAAAATTTATGTAGGAACTGAAGATCAAAGTTTTGTGGGTATTGCTTTCTCTAAGGAGATCCCTTATAATGCAGAGAATGCAATGATTGTTTATCAGATCTCTGAAGCACTTCAAATTGAGTTGATTGAGGTAATTCGTGAAGAGATGAGCGGTGTTTATTCTCCAATGCTTCAAATGGAAGCTTCAAAATATCCTGACCAAGAATTTATGACCTTTATTATGTTTGGTTGTAGTCCTGATAATACTGATAACCTCTATAATGCGGTGATGGATATCCTCAAGAAATTCCAAAAAGAGGGTCCTAAAGAGGAAACCATGCAAAAGGTGAAACAACAAATGGTGAACGCTCGTCAAACAGCAATGGAAAAGAATAGTTTCTGGTTAAGTTATATTTCAGGAAAAATATTTGATGATGAACCAATGAACACCATCAATAATTATGACCAAGCTGTAAATGCCATTACTATTCAGGATATTATTCAATTTATGGGTAAATATTTTGATACTGAACATGTTGTGAGAATGGATATGTATCCTGAACACATGAAGAAATAAAAAATATGAAATAAATATGTCGGGGGAGCAGGATCACTCTTGCTCCCTTTTTAATAAATGATGATGAGAAAAAAGATTTTAGTTACCGGAGGAACCGGGTATATTGGGTCTCACACCATTGTAACGCTACAGCAACAAGGGTATGAGGTCCTAATTGCTGATAATTTATCCAACTCTTTTGAATGGATTGTAGATCACATATACCGGATTACAGGTCAAAAACCGATCTTTTATAAACTGGATCTAACAGACAAAGAGAAAGTGAATCAGCTTTTTAAGGAGCATCAGGATATGGTAGGAGTGATCCATTTTGCGGCACTCAAAGCGGTGGGTGAATCGGTGAAAGATCCGTTGTTTTATTATCATAACAACATCAATTCGCTGCTGAATATTCTCTCCAATATGAAGCAATATCAAATTCCCTATCTAGTCTTTTCATCATCTTGTACCGTGTACGGCGAGCCAGAAAAGTTGCCGGTGACTGAACAATCTCCCATTTTGCCTCCGATGTCCCCTTATGGATATACGAAGCAGGTTTCCGAGCAGATTATCCGTGATTTTACTGCTATTTCGCAAACTAAAGCAGTCCTGTTGCGCTATTTTAATCCCATCGGGGCGCATGAATCGGCTTTAATCGGGGAGTTGCCCATTGGAGTGCCTACCAATTTGATTCCTTTTATCACCCAAACAGCCATCGGAATCCGGGAAAAATTGAATGTTTTTGGAGACGATTATGATACTCCGGACGGGACTTGCATTCGGGATTATATCCATGTTGTGGACCTCGCAGAAGCGCATCTGGCAGCCTTAAATCGTTTGGAAAGCAAGGAAAGCGATCAGAATGTGGAAGTATTTAATGTGGGTACCGGTCACGGTTTTTCCGTCATGGAGATCATTCAAACTTTCGAAAAAGTCACCCATCAAAAGTTGAACTACCAAATTGTGGGTAGGCGAGAAGGGGATATCGCCAAAATCTGGGCAGACACATCCTATTCCGAGTCCCTTCTCAACTGGAAAACCAAACGAACCCTCGACGAAATGCTCCTATCCGCCTGGAACTGGCAGTTGAAACTAAAGGAGTTAAACATGATATGATTTCGGATTTGACCTCCCCCCTGCCCCCTCCAAAGGAGGGGATTTGGACAACTTCTGTTCTTGATAAATTTTTCCTTATACATTTTTAATTTTACTTTCTTTTTGAAATAAAAAAAATAGGGGGCAGACTAGACTTTCCTTTTTTCAAATTTATCACCCCACTCTGGAAAATTTACCATTTTTGATATGGAGTGTTAATTACGAATTACGAATTACGATTCTTAAATTTAGAATTTCAAAATTTAGCGAAAATATGACATAAATGTTTGATATTTAATTAATTAAATTGCCACGTCCTTTAGGGCGTGGATTAGAATACCCCCAGACCACAAGGGCTTTAGCCCAAATTTATAATAATATGAAGTGTGAAGTGAAAAATTTGAAATAAGGTAATATTTATCATAACACCCATATAATCAAGTTTTTAAATCCGAAATCCGAAATCCGAAATCATTTCGCTTCATCAAAGATTTCCAAATTCGCCAGTTTCTTTCCATCAAAATCCAACCGCAAAAAGGTTAGACGGGTGTGGATGCCATATTTTCCGGCGGACCCGGGATTGATGTACAAACATTGATGCTGGGGATCATGTTTGACCATTAAAATATGTGAGTGTCCCGCTACGACGATGGTCGGTTTATGCTCCTGAATCAAGGCTAACGCATCGGGATAATATCTTCCGGGTTTGCCGACGATATGCTTTAATAATACTTTATGTTCCTCAAAATCAAAGAGTTCCCACTCTTTGTGGCGGGATCGCACATCCCAACCATCACAATTGCCGTATACAGCCCTAACTTTGGTGATGGTTTCCAGTTCGTAGATGATATCAATATTCATCATATCCCCAAGGTGCCAGATCTCATCGCAAGATTTGAAAAATTCAAAAAGTTGGGGATGGGTATATCCGTGTGTGTCCGATAAAATGCCTACTTTTTTCATTCAGTCGCCTCAATTCTTTGTTTTACTGCTTCAAAGATGACCACTCCCGCAGCCACCGATACATTCAAGGATTCAATCGTACCCAGCATGGGAATTTTCACGGTCTGATCGCACTCTCTTAGGTATTCTCTCGCGATTCCCTCATATTCACTACCCAAAATTAGAGTCAACGGGGTATTGTAGTTTTGCTGATAATGCAGTTGGGTAGCTTTCTCTGTCACGCCAATCACCGTCAATCCGGAATCCTTCAAAAATCGGATCACTTCAACCAGATTGGAATGTTTGCACACCGGGATTTTAAACAGCGCTCCGGAAGAGCTTTTTATCGCATCTTCGTTCAACTGAGCGCCCCCCTTTAAGGGAAGGATAATAGCGTCCACACCGGCGCACTCCGCAGTACGCGCAATCGCTCCAATATTCCGAACATCAGTAATCTTATCCAAAATCAGAATGAACGGATCTTTCCCCTTCTCAAACAGTGTTGGAAGCAGATCAAAGATTGAAAAATACTCCAGCGAAGAAACAAAAGCAATCGCCCCCTGGTGGTTACCCCGAACAATCCTGTTCAGTTTCTCAATCGGAACATACTGGAAAGGAATCTTATGCTGACGAATAATGTAAAAAAACTCTTTGAAAAGATCACCCTTTAACCCCTTTTGAATCAAAACTTTATCAATCGTTTTACCCTTTTCAATCACTTCCAATATAGGCCTCAAGCCATACACAATACTGTTATCCATCTTCAATTTTTGTTAAACCGCAAATGTACATTTTTTTATTGAAATCGATATTCAAAAAATGATACAACAATTATTTAAAAGTTTACGTTTATGTTTAAAGTTGTTACTTTATGGAATAAATCAATAATTTTGCGTAGAGTTTAGCAAAGTCCTCAAAATGTTATGAAACGATTATTTTTCTCAACAACTCTCCTTATTTGCATCATTTTTGCTTTTGGTCAAAATGATGTAAAAAAGTATTACAAATCACTGCCGTCCGATAAAAAT